>NZ_JBIAHR010000009.1:180778-325287 GCF_042870695.1 Streptomyces sp. NPDC006384 | reverse complement strand
GTTGATAGGCCGGATCTGGAAGCACCGCAAGGTGTGGAGGTGACCGGTACTAATAGGCCGAGGGCTTGTCCTCAGTTGCTCGCGTCCACTGTGTTGGTTCTGAAACCACGAACAACCCCACGCCGCCACGCGTGGTGCGGTTGAGTGTTTCATAGTGTTTCGGTGGTCATAGCGTAGGGGAAACGCCCGGTTACATTCCGAACCCGGAAGCTAAGCCTTACAGCGCCGATGGTACTGCAGGGGGGACCCTGTGGGAGAGTAGGACACCGCCGAACTCCTTTTAGAGCTCCGGCTCTTGGGCGCACAGCCCAAGAGTCGGAGCTTTTTTGCGTTGAGGTAAGGTCGGGGAGCATCATCGGCTCATTTTCTTCCAGGAGGCCCCCGCGTGGAGGTCCAGGAGACCCGCGTGCAGACTGACCGGGTCCTCACCATCCCGAACATCCTCAGCATGGCCCGCCTGGCCGGCGTACCCCTCTTCCTGTGGTTGATCCTCCGACCCGAGTTCGGAGGCCCGCAGAGCGACGGCTGGGCGCTGTTGGTACTGGCTCTGAGCGGAGTCAGCGACTACCTGGACGGCAAGCTCGCGCGGCGCTGGAACCAGATCAGCAGCCTCGGCCGGCTCCTGGACCCCGCCGCCGACCGCCTCTACATCCTGTCGACCCTGGTGGGCCTCACCTGGCGCGAGATCCTTCCGCTCTGGCTGACCCTCGTACTGCTCTCCCGTGAAGCGGTACTGCTGGTGATGGTGGGCATCCTCCGTCGGCACGGGTATCCGCCACCGCAGGTGAACTTCCTCGGCAAGGCCGCCACGTTCAACCTCATGTACGCCTTCCCCCTGCTGCTGCTCAGTGACGGAAGTGGGTGGATCGCGTCACTCGCTGCTATTTTCGGATGGGCGTTCGCCGGGTGGGGTACAACCCTGTATTGGTGGGCAGGTGTTCTCTACATGGTGCAGGTCCGCCGCTTGGTCCGTGCGGACACCATGGCCGATTGAACTCTCCGATTCCGCGGCCGCCGTGGCCGGATGGCCCGCGCTGGAAAAGTGCGGGACCCTGGACGGGGGGAAGTCGGCTTAACCGTCGTCTCTTGAGGAGGACGCTTCCGACATGAAGGCCGTCGTGATGGCCGGTGGCGAGGGCACGCGCCTTCGCCCGATGACCTCGAGCATGCCCAAGCCGCTCCTGCCGGTGGCCAACCGGCCGATCATGGAGCACGTTCTGAGGCTGCTCAAAAGGCATGGGCTCAATGAGACCGTCGTCACCGTGCAGTTCCTGGCCTCACTGGTCAAGAACTACTTCGGTGACGGTGAAGAGCTCGGAATGGAGCTCACGTATGCCAATGAGGAGAAGCCACTCGGTACCGCCGGAAGCGTCAAGAACGCCGAGGAGGCGTTGAAGGACGATGCCTTCCTCGTCATTTCCGGTGACGCCCTGACCGACTTCGACCTCACCGACCTGATCAACTTCCACAAGGAGAAGGGCGCGCTCGTCACCGTCTGTCTGACGCGCGTACCCAACCCCCTCGAATTCGGCATCACCATCGTCGACGAAGAGGGCAAGGTCGAGCGCTTCCTCGAGAAGCCGACCTGGGGCCAGGTCTTCTCGGACACCGTGAACACCGGTATCTACGTCATGGAGCCCGAGGTCTTCGACTACGTCGACCCCGATGTGCCCGTCGACTGGTCCGGCGACGTCTTCCCGCAGCTGATGAAGGAAGGCAAGCCCGTCTACGGCTATGTCGCCGAGGGCTACTGGGAGGACGTCGGCACGCACGAGAGCTACGTCAAGGCCCAGGCCGACGTCCTGGAGGGCAAGGTCGACGTAGACATCGACGGCTTCGAGATCTCCCCCGGCGTATGGGTGGCGGAGGGTGCCGAGGTGCATCCCGACGCCGTACTGCGCGGCCCCCTCTACATCGGTGACTACGCCAAGGTCGAAGCCGGCGCCGAAATCCGCGAGCACACGGTCGTGGGCTCCAACGTCGTCGTCAAGACCGGTGCCTTCCTGCACAAGGCCGTCGTCCACGACAACGTGTACGTCGGCCCGCACAGCAACCTGCGAGGCTGTGTCGTCGGCAAGAACACCGACATCATGCGGGCCGCCCGGATCGAGGACGGCGCCGTCATCGGTGACGAATGCCTGGTCGGTGAAGAATCGATCGTTCAGGGCAATGTGCGGGTGTACCCGTTCAAGACCATCGAGGCCGGCGCCTTCGTCAACACCTCGGTCATCTGGGAGTCACGAGGACAGGCACACCTCTTCGGCGCCCGCGGGGTGTCCGGCATCCTCAACGTGGAGATCACGCCGGAGCTGGCCGTGCGCCTGGCCGGTGCCTACGCGACCACGTTGAAGAAGGGCTCCACCGTCACCACGGCCCGCGACCACTCCCGTGGCGCCCGTGCGCTGAAGCGGGCGGTGATCTCCGCGCTGCAGGCCAGCGCCATCGACGTACGCGACCTGGAGAACGTGCCGCTGCCCGTCGCACGGCAGCAGACCGCACGGGGCAGTGCCGGCGGGATCATGATCCGGACCACTCCCGGTGTGCCGGACTCGGTGGACATCATGTTCTTCGACAGCCAGGGCGCCGACCTGTCGCAGGGCAGTCAGCGGAAGCTCGACCGGGTGTTCGCGCGGCAGGAGTACCGGCGCGCGTTCCCCGGGGAGATCGGGGACCTGCACTTCCCGTCGAGCGTCTTCGACTCGTACACCGGCTCGCTCCTGAGGAACATCGACACCACCGGGATCGCCGAGTCCGGCCTCAAGGTCGTCGTGGACGCCTCCAACGGCAGCGCCGGGCTCGTCCTGCCCAGCCTGCTCGGCAAGCTCGGCGTCGACTCGCTGACCATCAACCCCGGGCTCGACGAGTCCAGGCCCACGGAGTCGGCGGACATGCGGAGGTCCGGGCTGGTCCGTCTCGGTGAGATCGTGGCGTCCTCGCGCGCCGCGTTCGGTGTGCGGTTCGACCCGGTCGGCGAGCGGCTGTCGCTCGTCGACGAGAAGGGGCGCATCATCGAGGACGACCGGGCACTGCTGGTCATGCTCGACCTGATCGCCGCCGAACGACGCAGTGGCCGCGTCGCGCTTCCGGTGACCACCACCAGGATCGCCGAACAGGTGGCCGCCTATCACGGCACGCAGGTCGAGTGGACGACCACGTCCCCCGACGACCTGACACGTGTGGGCGGCGAGGAAGGAGCCATCTTCGGCGGTGACGGCAAGGGCGGCTTCATCGTCCCCGAATTCAGCAGCGTCTACGACGGCACGGCCGCCTTCGTACGGCTCATCGGCCTGGTCGCGCGGACACAGCTCACGCTCAGCCAGATCGACGCGCGGATCCCGCGGGCGCACGTCCTCAAGCGGGACCTGGCGACGCCGTGGGCCGTCAAGGGGCTGGTGATGCGGCGCGTCGTCGAAGAGGCCGGAGACCGCTTCGTGGACACCACCGACGGCGTGCGCGTGGTGGAGACCGACGGACGCTGGGTCATGGTGCTGCCCGACCCCGCCGAAGCCGTCACCCACCTGTGGGCGGAGGGCCCCGACGATGCCTCCGCGCAGGCACTGCTCGACGAGTGGTCCGCGGTGGTGGACAGCGCGGGCCGGTAGCAGGACAGACCACACACGCGCGTGCCGGGCAGGCGTCCTCAAGGGAGCCTGTCCGGCACGCCGGTGGGGCCGTTCGGAGGTAGTGGCCGCGGCGTGCGACGATGTGCGACATGCCGCAGCAACCCCCCATTCGGAGCACAGCCGCGCGGCCCGCACGCCCGGACGCGTCCATGTCGTTGCTCACCAACGTCATGGACCACAGCCTCGACGACGGATACGCCGAGGCCGCCGCACGAAAGAAGGCAGCGGGGGCCGGTGGCCTGCCGAGGACGCTTCGCGCCAAGCTCGGGCTCGCGGCGGGACTGGTGCTCGCGGCCCTGGTGGTCACGGTCGGGGCGGCACAGGCGCGTGTCGAGGCTCCCGTCGTCGCCAAGGAGCGGCAGGAGCTGATCGACCGCATCGAGGGGGAGACGTCAACGGCCGACAAGCTCGAGAAGAACGTCGACGAACTGCGCGACGAGGTGAACGCGCGGCAGCAGGCGGCACTGGAGAAGAGCGGCGACGGTGACCGCGCCGATCTCGTGGGTGTCCTCGCCGGCGCCGTCGCAGTGCACGGACCGGGCGTGAAACTCGTCGTGGACGACGCCGAGGGGGTCGGCGCAGGCGTCGACGGTCAGCCGCGCGGTACGTCCGGATTCTCCGACACCGGCCGGGTCCGGGACCGGGACATGCAGCGTGTGGTCAACGGGCTGTGGGAGTCGGGGGCCGAGGCGATCTCCGTCAACGGGCAGCGGCTGACCGCGCTCTCGGCGATCCGCGCCGCGGGGGACGCGATACTGGTCGACAACAAGCCGCTGGTGCCGCCGTACACAGTGCTCGCGGTCGGCGACGGCAAGCGGCTGAGCACCAGGTTCCAGGACAGCGCCGACGGGCTGTACCTGCACGCTCTGCAGGAGAGCTACGGCATCCGGACCGCCATCTCCGTGGCGGACGACCTCGAGCTGCCGGCCGCACCGAGCGTGATCGTACGCACCGCACAACCGATAACCGAGAAGGGCACATCGTGATCGCCGTACTGGGCCTCGTCGTGGGAGTCGTGGCCGGCCTGTTGGTCCGGCCCGAGGTGCCGGCGGCCGTCGAACCCTATCTGCCGATCGCCGTCGTGGCCGCGCTCGACGCCGTCTTCGGCGGACTGCGTGCCATGCTCGACGGCATCTTCGACGACAAGGTCTTCGTGGTGTCGTTCCTGTCGAACGTGGTGGTGGCCGCGCTGATCGTCTTCCTGGGCGACAAGCTGGGCGTGGGGGCCCAGCTGTCCACCGGTGTGGTGGTCGTCCTCGGCATCCGGATCTTCTCGAACGCCGCGGCGATCCGCCGCCACGTGTTCCGGGCGTGAGGCCGATGAGCGACCACGACGAGCAGCCCGCGAGCAGCCTGCGCAAGGAACTGCCCGAGGAGGTGCCGCCCTCGCAGTCCCCGGAGGATGCCGCTCCGCAGGGGCCGGGATCGCCGGCGCAGCCAGGGCTCACCGGACGGCAGCGCCTGGTGAAGGGCCTCTGGCCGCCGCGAGTCACCCGCGCCCAACTCATCGTCGCCCTGCTGTTGTTCGGCCTCGGCTTCGGGCTGGCGGTGCAGGTGGCGTCGAACAGCGACAGCGGCAGCGCGCTGCGTGGCGCCAGGCAGGAGGATCTCGTCCGCATCCTCGATGAACTGGATGACCGTACTCAGCGTCTTGAAGACGAGAAGCAGGGACTCGAGAAGCAACGCGGTGAGCTGGAGAACAGCTCGGACCAGGCCGAGGAGGCCCGTAGGCAGACGCTGGAGAGGGAGCGGCAACTGGGCATCCTGGCGGGCACGGTGGCTGCGCGGGGGCCCGGTATCACGGTGACGATCGAGGACACGAAGGGGACGGTCGAGGCGGACATGCTGCTCGACGCGATCCAGGAACTGCGCGCGGCGGGTGCGGAGGCGATCCAGGTGAACGGTGTACGGGTCGTGGCCGGCACCTATCTCGCGGACTCCGACAAGTCCGTGAGCGTGGACGGGAACAAGATCAAAGCGCCCTATCGTTTCCAGGTCATCGGCAAGCCGCAGGACCTCGAGCCGGCTCTCAACATTCCTGGAGGCGTGGTGCAGACTCTGGAGAAGGAACAGGCCACGGTTACTGTTGAGCGGTCGAGCAAGATCGTCGTTGACGCCTTGCGGGCGGCGGAGCGGCCTGACTACGCTCGGTCGTCCTCCCAGTGAACCGGCGGTGCATGGGCAGCGTACGGCGAGGGCATGAGGTTGCGGGGGGTCGGCGCACCGATTGGGTGGTGCGTGGTGGAAACTGTCTGGTGGAGACGGACGTTGTGAAGGTGTCCGGGTCGGTCAGTACGGTCAGTCAGGGTTCGTCCTGCCCCACGGGCGGGTCTGTTTCGGTCAAGGGGAATCGCCCGTGAAGTTGTTTGCGAAGTTGTTCGGCAAGAGTGCGCGAGAGAGCAGCGAGAACGCGACCGCTCGCCATCGCGCGCAGCCCGACGCGGAGGGCCCACGCCCGATGTTCCGGGACCAGGTCGCCGGCCCGGGCGGTGACTTTTCCGGCGGTCAGGGCGCGCCGTCCGTTGACCCTGCCCAGTCCGGCGGCATAGGTTTCGGCCAACCGTCAACCTCAGGTACGGCTGGAGGGTTTGCCGCTGGCCCGTACGCGTCGAACGCTCCGGCGGGGCAGCCGCGGCAGGAGGATCCGTCCATGTCGGCCCTGGTGTGCACGAGGTGCGGCAACCGCAACGGGCAGAACAGTCGTTTCTGCTCCAACTGCGGGGCGCCGCTGCGTGCCGGGGCGGTCCCGGAGCGCGCGTCGGAGACGACCTCCACGATCTCCATCTCCGGCCTGGAGGCTTACGACGCCGAGGTGACCGGGCAGACGGCGATGCCGTCGCTCTCCCCGGAGGCGCAGGCCGCGGTCGACGCACTGCCGCTGGGATCCGCGCTCCTGGTGGTGCGCCGGGGCCCGAACTCCGGCAGCCGCTTCCTGCTGGACGGTGAGCTGACCACGGCCGGACGCCATCCGCAGAGCGATATCTTCCTGGACGACGTGACGGTGTCGCGTCGGCATGTGGAGTTCCGCCGTGGCCCGGACGGCTCGTTCACGGTCGCCGACGTCGGCAGCCTGAACGGCACCTATGTCAACCGTGAGCGGATCGACCAGGTCGCCCTGTCGAACGGCGACGAGGTGCAGATCGGCAAGTACCGGCTGGTCTTCTACGCGAGCCAGCGGGGCTACTGACCATCCCCGGACTCGTCCGGGGAGAGTCCGAGGGAAGGTCCATGTTTCAAACACCGAGCGGCGGTGCCGGGCACGGCGCCGCCACCACGGACGGTGGGCTGATGAGCATCGGCTCGGTGCTGAACACGCTGCGCGACGAGTTCCCCGACATCACCATCTCCAAGATCCGTTTTCTGGAGTCGGAGGGTCTGGTCGAACCGCGGCGTACCCCGGCGGGGTACCGCAAGTTCAGCGCGCACGACGTCGAGCGCCTCGGTCAGGTGCTGCGCATGCAGCGGGACCACTACCTCCCGCTCAAGGTGATCCGTGAGCATCTGGACGCCGTGGAGCGCGGCGAGGCCGTGCACTTGCCCTCGCTGGGGCGGCAGCGGGACGGTGAGTCCGGGCAGGCCCCGGACGACGGCCCGACGGCTGCCCGCATCGGGCGGGACGAGCTGCTCGCCGCGGCAGGGATCGAGGAGAAGGAGCTGACGGAGTGGGAGTCCTACGGGCTTGTCACTCCGCTGGCCGACGGCTCCTACGACGCCGAGGCGGTCACCGTCGCCTCGCTCGTGCTTCAGCTGGGCCGGTTCGGGATCGAGCCGCGGCACCTGCGGGTGATGAAGGCCGCCGCCGACCGGGAGGCCGGTCTGGTGGACCAGGTGGTGGCTCCGCTCAAGCGACACCGTAACCCGCAGACCAGGGCACATGCCGAGGACCGCACCAAGGAGCTGGCGGGACTGGCGGTGAAGCTGCACGCGGCACTGGTGCAGAGCGCCCTCGGGGTGCGTCTGCCCTGACGTGGGCGGCGCCTTTGCCGGGACGGGCACCGGTCAGCCCTGATACGGGCGGTGCCAGGACCCGGATCGCCCACCCGTTCCCGGCCCGACTACCCAAACGTCCCGGGCACGGCCTAGGGTTGCTGTGTGAACGAGCTCGATGTCGTAGGTGTCCGGGTCGAGATGCCCTCCAACCAACCGATCGTGCTGCTGCGCGAAGTGGGAGGCGACCGCTACCTCCCCATCTGGATCGGGCCGGGGGAGGCGACGGCGATCGCCTTCGCCCAGCAGGGCATGACCCCCGCGCGGCCGCTGACCCACGACCTGTTCAAGGACGTGCTGGAGGCCGTCGGCCAGGAGCTCACGGAAGTGCGCATCACGGATCTGCGCGAGGGAGTCTTCTACGCCGAGCTGGTCTTCGCGAGCGGCGTGGAGGTGAGCGCCCGGCCGTCCGACGCCATAGCGCTGGCCCTGCGCACCGGAACGCCGATCTTCGGCAGTGACACGGTGCTCGATGATGCCGGCATCGCCATTCCGGACGAGCAGGAGGACGAGGTCGAGAAGTTCCGCGAATTCCTCGACCAGATCTCGCCGGAGGACTTCGGTACCAGTAACCAGTAGCAGCGGGCGGGCCGGCCGAGGACGGAGGCTCTCAGGGGCCCCTCCGGGGACATTCGGCTACCCTTTCCCCGCGACGGGGCACGCGAAACCACTCGTAGGGTGATTATCACTCGGCGTGCCGAGTGTGGCGATCGTTGACGCACCCTTGGTGACTGCCTACCGTCGAGGAGGCAGGTCAAGGACGGAGGTCGGCGTGAGAATGAGCGGCGACAGTACGGCCGGGGGTTTCCCCGGGCGCGGTCTCGGGGTGGGCGGCCCGTACCCTTCCCCGGGCTCTCGGCTCCGCTCGAGCGGGGGATATTCCCAGCACGGCGGCCAGGCCGACCACGGTCCGCAACGACCGGCGGTCGTGCCGGGGGGCGGAGGGACGGCGTCCGCGGCGTCCGAGCAGATCGGCTATCGCGGGCCGACGGCCTGTGCCGCGGCCGGCATCACTTACCGGCAGCTCGACTACTGGGCCCGTACGGGTCTCGTCGAGCCCAGCGTGCGGCCCGCCCACGGTTCCGGCACCCAGCGGCTGTACAGCTTCCGCGACGTCGTCGTACTGAAGATCGTCAAGCGGTTCCTCGACACCGGGGTGTCGCTGCAGAACATCCGTTCCGCCGTCCAGCACCTCACGGAGCGCGGTTTTCGCGACCTGGAGCGCGTGACGCTGATGAGCGACGGCGCCACGGTCTACGAGTGCACCTCGCCCGACGAGGTGCACGCCCTGCTCCAGGGCGGCCAGGGCATCTTCGGGATCGCCGTCGGCGTGGTGTGGCGGGACGTGGAGAGCGCGCTGTCGCAGCTGCACGGGGAGCGGATCGACACGGGGGAGACCCTGGTCGGACACAACCCCGCGGACGAACTGGCACGGCGCCGCAACCGGGCGGTCTGAGCCACCGCCGCGGGCGGACGATGTCAGTGGCGTAGGGCAGCATCGGGGGTGTGAGAACCGCGCCCACGATCCTGCATCTCGACATGGACGCCTTCTTCGCCTCGGTGGAGCAGGCGTCCAAGCCGAGTCTGCGCGGGAAGGCCGTCGTCGTGGGCGGCCTCGGACCGCGCGGGGTGGTCGCCACCGCCTCCTACGAGGCACGGGTCTTCGGCGTCCACTCGGCGATGCCCATGGGCCAGGCCCGGCGGCTCGCTCCCAACGCCGCGTATCTCGTCCCGCGCTTCGAGCTGTACCGGTCGATCAGCGAGCAGGTGATGCGGCTGCTGAGGGCGCTGTCGCCCCTGGTGGAGCCGCTGAGCCTGGACGAGGCGTTCGTGGACCTGGAGGCCGGCGGCGCGGCCCGGGACGCGGAGTCCGCGCGCCTGGCCGCGACGAAGCTGCGCGCGGACATCCGGGCCGTCACCGGGCTCACCGGATCCGTCGGGCTGGCCGCCTCCAAGATGCTCGCCAAGATCGCTTCGGAGGAGGCCAAGCCGGACGGGCTGGTCGTGATCCCGCCGGGGACGGAGCGGGCCAAGCTGGAGCCGATGCCGGTGCGGACGCTGCCCGGAGTGGGACCCGCCACCGGAGACCACCTGCGGCGGGCCGGGATCACCACGGTCGGTGAGCTCGCCGAGGCCGGCGAGGACGAACTGGTACGACTGCTCGGCAAGGCGCACGGGCACGCCCTGTACGCGATGGCACTGGCGCGTGACGAGCGGCCGGTGGTCGCCGAGCGCGAGGTGAAGTCGGTCTCGGTCGAGGACACGTACGACGTCGACATCCACGACCGGGCTCGGGTCGGGGCGGAGGTGCGGCGGCTGGCGGACCGGTGTGTGCGGCGGCTGCGCGGCTCGGGGATGTCCGGGCGGACCATCGTGCTCAAGGTGCGCAGGTACGACTTCTCCACCCTGACGCGCTCCGAGACGCTGCGCGGGCCCACGGACGACCCGGCGGTCGTGCGGGAGGCCGCGGCCCGGCTGCTGGACTCCGTGGACACCACGGGCGGTGTGCGGCTGCTCGGCGTCGGCGTCAGCGGGCTGGCCGACTACACGCAGGAGGACCTGTTCGCGCAGGCGGCGGGGGAACGGGGCGAGGAGCCCGCCGAGCAGCCGCGGCCGGCGGACGGGCCCGGCGAGGAGCAGGTGAGGGTACCGGCCGAGCGCCGCTGGCCCTCGGGGCATGACGTGCGGCACACCGAGTTCGGGCACGGGTGGGTGCAGGGCAGCGGCCTGGGCCGGGTCACGGTGCGCTTCGAGACGCCGTACTCCGGGCCCGGCCGGGTGCGGACCTTCCCCGTCGACGACCCGGATCTGACACGGGCCGATCCGCTGCCGCTGGTGGCGCCCGCGCCGGGAGGCTCCGGCGAGGACGGAACGACGGCAGGCCCCTCCGTACAGGGGCGGCCGGTCCCGGCGGCTCCGGATGCCGCGCCCGCCGCCCCGGGCGCGGCACGGTGACGGGGGCCGCCGGGGCGTCAGCCGTCCTCGTTGCCGGTGCCCGCCAGCCTGCCGAAGTCGTGGTCGGGCAGCGGGGGAGCGGCGGCCACGTCCAGGCCGTAGTGGTGGTAGAGCTGGAGCTCCTGTTCCGGGGAGAGGTGGCGGCCGACGCCGAAGTCGGGGGCCTCCTTGATCAGCGACCGGTCGAAGGGCACGCGCAGGACGCCGTCGACCAGTTCGCTGGGCTCCAGGGGGACGAAGGCGTCCCTGCTGAACAGACCGGTGCGGACGGCGGCCCACTCCGGGACGCCGGTGGCGTCGTCGAGATAGACCTCGTCGACGGTGCCGATCCTGGTGCCGTTGCGGTCGAACGCCTTGCGGCCTATCAGACTGCGCGGATCGATGTCGGTACGCACGGGCCCTCCACTTGGTCGCACTGGGTCGCAAACCATCCGGCGAATCATCCGTTCGGTACTACGAAAGGGCACATGGGGCCGGTCGGCCACTCGAACGCCGGGACGCCCACTGGGCCGTTCGTGCGCCGGTCTCGCTGGTACGCTGGCAAACGGCTGCTGACCCCGTGCGGGAGAGTCCTCCGGACACCATCGGAGGCGCCGAAGGAGCAAATCCTCCCCGGAATCTCTCAGGCACACGTACCGCACGGACGAGGTCACTCTGGAAAGCAGGGCGGGGGCCGACGGCTTCCGCTCTCACCGACGGTGAAAGCCGGTGGCCCCCTGGGGGCGCCGGTGAAGCTCTCAGGTCCGGATGACAGAGGGGGAGGCCGTCCGGGTACCCGTGCCGTGGTGCCCCTCGCAGGTCGCATCAGACCAGGAGGCCTCCGCAATGACCGCCCCTCGCATTCCGCTCTCCGAGCTCGAGCAGGCAGCACCCTTCGAGCAGCGCCACATCGGCCCCGACCACGAGGCCCGGGCCAAGATGCTCGCGCAGGTCGGTTACGGCTCGCTCGACGAGCTGACGGCCGCCGCGGTACCGGATGTGATCAAGAACGCCGACGCGCTGGACCTGCCCGGCGCCCGGTCCGAGGCCGAGGTGCTGGCCGAGCTGCGCTCGCTGGCCGACCGCAACCAGGTCCTCGACTCCATGATCGGCCTCGGCTACTACGGCACTTTCACCCCGCCGGTCATCCTGCGCAACGTCATGGAGAACCCCTCCTGGTACACCGCGTACACGCCGTACCAGCCGGAGATCTCCCAGGGGCGGCTCGAGGCCCTGCTGAACTTCCAGACGATGGTCGCCGACCTCACCGGTCTGCCGACCTCGGGCGCCTCGCTGCTGGACGAGGGCACCGCCGCCGCCGAGGCGATGGCCCTGTCCCGGCGCATGGGCAAGAACAAGAAGGGCCTGTTCCTGGTCGACGCGGACGCGCTGCCGCAGACCATCGCGGTCATCCGGACCCGCGCCGAGCCGACCGGCGTCGAGGTCGTCGTCGCCGACCTCGCCGAGGGCATCCCCGCCGAGGTCGCCGAGCGGGAGATCAACGGTGTCCTGATCCAGTACCCGGGGGCCTCCGGTGCCGTCCGCGACATCAAGCCGGTCATCGACCGGGCGCACGAGCTGGGCGCGCTGGTCACCGTCGCCGCCGACCTGCTCGCGCTGACGCTGCTGAAGTCGCCCGGCGAGCTGGGCGCGGACATCGCCGTCGGCACCACGCAGCGCTTCGGTGTGCCGATGGGCTTCGGCGGGCCGCACGCCGGCTACATGGCCGTGCACGAGAAGTTCGCGCGCAGCCTGCCCGGCCGTCTGGTCGGCGTCTCCGTGGACGCCGACGGCGACAGGGCCTACCGCCTCGCCCTGCAGACCCGCGAGCAGCACATCCGCCGAGAGAAGGCCACCAGCAACATCTGCACCGCGCAGGTGCTGCTCGCCGTCATGGCCGGCATGTACGCCGTCTACCACGGCCCCGAAGGGCTGCGGGCCATCGCCCGTCGCACCCACCGGTACGCCTCGATCATCGCCGCGGGCCTCGCGGCCGGTGGCGTCGAGATCGTGCACGGCGCCTACTTCGACACGGTCACCGCGCGGGTGCCCGGCCGGGCCGGCGAGATCGTCCACACAGCCCGCGAGAACGGCATCAACCTGCGCCTCGTCGACGCCGACCACGTCTCCTTCGCCTGTGACGAGACCACCACGCGCGCCCAGGTCGGCGGCGTGTGGAACGCGTTCGGCGTCGAGGGCGACATCGAGGCGCTGGACGCGGACACCGAGGACACGCTGCCCGGGGCGCTGCTGCGCACCGACGACTTCCTGACCCACCCGGTCTTCCACCGGCACCGCTCCGAGACGGCGATGCTGCGCTACCTGCGCCGCCTCGCCGACCGCGACTACGCGCTGGACCGCGGCATGATCCCGCTGGGCTCCTGCACCATGAAGCTCAACGCGACCACCGAGATGGAGCCCGTCACCTGGCCCGAGTTCGGCGCGCTGCATCCCTTCGCGCCCGCCGAGCAGGCGCAGGGCTACCTCACGCTCATCCGTGAGCTGGAGGAGCGGCTCGCCGAGGTCACCGGGTACGACAAGGTGTCGCTGCAGCCCAACGCCGGTTCGCAGGGCGAGTTCGCCGGCCTGCTCGCCGTCCGCGGCTACCACCGCGCCAACGGCGACGACCGGCGCACCGTCTGCCTCATCCCGTCCTCCGCGCACGGCACCAACGCGGCGAGCGCCGTCATGGCCGGCATGAAGGTCGTCGTCGTCAAGACCGCCGAGGACGGTGAGATCGACGTCGAGGACCTGCGGGCCAAGATCGAGAAGCACCGTGACGAGCTCGCCGTGCTGATGATCACGTACCCCTCGACGCACGGCGTCTTCGAGGAGCACGTTGCCGACATCTGCGCGCAGGTGCACGACGCGGGCGGTCAGGTCTACGTGGACGGCGCCAACCTCAACGCCCTGGTCGGCCTCGCCAAGCCCGGTCACTTCGGCGGCGACGTCTCCCACCTCAACCTGCACAAGACCTTCTGCATCCCGCACGGCGGCGGCGGTCCCGGCGTCGGCCCGGTCGCCGTACGGTCGCACCTGGCGCCGTACCTGCCCAACCACCCGCTGCAGCCGGCGGCCGGTCCGCAGACGGGGGTCGGGCCGGTCTCGGCGGCGCCGTGGGGCTCGGCGGGCATCCTGCCGATCTCCTGGTCGTACGTCCGGCTGATGGGCGGCGAGGGGCTCAAGCGCGCCACGCAGGTGGCCGTGCTGTCCGCCAACTACATCGCCAAGCGCCTCGAGCCGCACTACCCGGTGCTCTACACCGGTCCGGACGGGCTGGTCGCGCACGAGTGCATCATCGACCTGCGCCCGCTGACCAAGGCGACCGGCGTGAGCGTGGACGACGTCGCCAAGCGGCTGATCGACTACGGCTTCCACGCGCCGACGATGTCCTTCCCGGTGGCCGGCACGCTGATGATCGAGCCGACCGAGTCGGAGGACCTGGCCGAGCTGGACCGGTTCTGCGACGCGATGATCGCCATCCGCGGGGAGATCGAGAAGGTCGGCTCCGGGACGTGGGAGGCGGAGGACAACCCGCTGCGCAACGCCCCGCACACCGCCGCGGCGCTGGGCGGCGACTGGGACCACGCGTACACCCGCGAGGAGGCCGTCTTCCCGGCCGGGGTGTCCGCCGCCGACAAGTACTGGCCGCCGGTGCGCCGTATCGACCAGGCCTTCGGTGACCGGAACCTGGTGTGCTCCTGCCCGCCGCTGGACGCCTACGAGGACTGAGCGGTCGCGTGGTGAAGGCTCCGTCCCCGGCCGGGGACGGAGCCTTCACCCTTGTCACGCCGTGCCGGTCACACGGTGGCGAGCGCGACCTCGGTCGACTTGATCAGGGCGACGACGTCGGAACCCACGAAGAGGCCCAGTTCCTCGGCGGCTTCCGCGGTGATCACGGCGGTGAGCTCGCCGTCGTCCGTGGTGACGTGGACGGCCGCCATGGCCTCGCCGGGCACGAGCCGGGTGACCGCGCCGGGCAGCTGGTTGCGGACCGACAGGCCCTCGGTCCGGCCGGTGGCGAGGGAGACCTCCGTCGCCTTCACCAGTGCGCTCACCGGCGAGCCCGGGGCGAGGCCGAGCTGTTCGACGGCCTCCCGGGTGACGGCCGACGTGAGGACCCGGCCGCCGGTCAGCCGGACCTTCACGGTCGCCATGACGTCGCCGGTGCGCACCTCGGCGACGGTACCGGGCAGCTGGTTGCGGATGCTCAGAGTCATGGGTCCCGACCCTAGCGGGGGAGGACGTTCATGCCGGGTACGCGTGGGTCTGCGTCGCTTTGACCGTCGCCCAGACCGTGGTGCCCGGGTGCAGGCCGAGTTCGGCGGCGCCCACCGTGGTGAGGTCGGCGGCGAGCGGGAGCTCCCCGGTGAGGTCGGCGCGGACCCGGTCGCCGTGGGACTCCAGCCCGGCGACCTCGCAGCGCCACAGGTTGCGGGCGCTGGCGCCGGTGGGCCGCTCCCGGAAGAGGGTCACCGCGGAGGGCGGGAACGCCACGAACGCCGGCCCCGACAGCTCCTCCGTCGTGGTGACCACGGGTCCGGTGCCGAGTCTGACCCGGTGGCCCTCGGCCCGGCCCCGGTAGAGGTTCAGCCCGACGAGCCGCGCGATGTAGTCGGTGCGCGGCCGGCGGGCGATGTCGGCCGGAGCGCCCTCCTGGACGACCGTGCCGTGCTCGACGACCACCAGCCGGTCGGCCAGCACCATCGCGTCCAGCGGGTCGTGGGTGACCAGGACCGCGACGGCCTCGAAGCCGGCCAGATGCCGGCGGAGCCGGGCACGCACCTCGAGCCGGGTGCGGGCGTCCAGCGCGGCGAGCGGCTCGTCCAGGAGCAGCAGCCGCGGACCGGTCGCCAGGGCGCGGGCGAGGGCGACGCGCTGGGCCTGGCCGCCGGAGAGGCGGCGCGGTTTGGTGCCCGCGTGGCCGGCCAGACCCATGCGGTCCAGCCAGGCGGCCGCCGTGGCACGGGCCTCGGTCCTGGTCGCCCCCCGGCAGCGCGGGCCGAAGGCCACGTTGTCGAGCGCGGTCAGGTGCGGGAAGAGCAGGTAGTCCTGGAAGACCACGCCGATGGGCCGGGACTCCGGCGGCGTACGGTCCAGGGGGACCCCGTCGAGCCGCAGGTGGCCGCCGGTGAGCGGGAGCAGGCCGGCGAGTGCCCGCAGGGCGGTGGTCTTGCCGGCGCCGTTGGGGCCGAGCAGGGCCACGACCTCGCCGGGTGCGGCGGTCAGCGGCACGTCCAGGCGGAAGGCGCCGCGGTCCACCACGAGACGGGCGTCGAGGCCGTCGCCGGGCGAGGGCGCGGTGGTGCCGGCGGTTTCCTTCATGCCGCCCTCATCCACCGGTCCCGCAGACCCGCCAGTACGGCGATGGAGACCGCCAGCAGCACCAGGCTGAGGGCGATCGCCGCCGCCGGGTCGTTCTGCAGCGCGAGATAGACGGCGAGGGGCATGGTC
This sequence comes from Streptomyces sp. NPDC006384, assembly GCF_042870695.1. Taxonomy (NCBI): domain Bacteria; kingdom Bacillati; phylum Actinomycetota; class Actinomycetes; order Kitasatosporales; family Streptomycetaceae; genus Streptomyces; species Streptomyces sp. NPDC006384. The sequence goes on along the minus strand of NZ_JBIAHR010000009.1, from coordinate 309,289 downwards.
TGGGTGCGGCCGGGGAAGTTGCCCGCGAACGTGATCGTCGCCCCGAACTCGCCCAGCGCCCGCGCCCACGCCAGCACGGCACCCGCCGCGACGCCCGGCGCGATCAGCGGGAGCGTGACCCGGCGGAACGCCGTGAAGCGCGAGGCGCCCAGCGTCGCGGCGGCCTCTTCATAGCGGGGGTCGGCGCCCCTGAGGGTGCCTTCCACGCTGATGACCAGGAAGGGCATCGCCACGAACGTCTCGGCGAGGACGACACCCGTCGTGGTGAACGGCAGCGTGATCCCGAACCACGCGTCCAGCCACTGCCCGATCACGCCGTTGCGGCCGAACGCCAGCAGCAGCGCCACGCCGCCCACCACCGGGGGCAGCACGAGGGGCAGCGTCACCAGCGCGCGCACGAGGCCGCGGCCGGGGAAGTCGGTGCGGGCCAGCAGCCAGGCCAGGGGCACGCCGATCAGCAGGCTCAGCGCGGTCGCGGAGGTGGCGCACACCAGGGACAGCCGCAGCGCCTGCCACACCTCCTCGCCGGCGAGCTGTTCGGGCAGGCTCCGCCAGGGGGTCCGTACCAGCAGGGCGACCAGGGGGAGCAGCAGGAAGGCCAGACCGGCGAGGGCGGGCACCAGCAGGGGCACCGGCACGGAGGGTTTTCTCATGGGGCGCGGAACCCGGCCTCGGTGAGCACCCTCCGGCCCTCGGCGGACTTCACCAGTTCGATGAAGGCCCTGCCCGCGTCCGCGTTGGGGGCCTGCTCGAGCAGGGCGATGGGGTAGTCGTTGACGGCCTTCGCTGATTCGGGGAAGTCGACGCCCGCCACCTTGTCGCCGGCCGCCCGCACGTCCGTCCTGTAGACGACGGCGGCGTCGGCCTCCTTCAGCTCGACCTTCGTCAGGGCGCTCTTGACGTCCTGCTCGTAGGAGGCGGGGGCGAGTTCCAGGCCGCCCGCCTCCAGGGCCTTCTGCGTGGCGGTGCCGCACGGCACGGTCCTGTCGCACAGCACGACCTTCAGGCCGGGCCGGGTGAGGTCGGCGAGGGAGGAGATCCCGTCGGGGTTGCCCGGCAGGGTGGCGATCTCGAGCTGGTTGCGGACGAACGTCGACGGGGCGCCGGCCGCGGCCCCGGCGTCGGTCACCGTGGCCATCGTCCCGGGGCCGGCGGAGGCGAACACGTCGGCGGGCGCGCCGCTGGTGATGCTGGCGGCGAGGGTGTCACTGCCGCCGAAGCTGAAGCTGACCTCGGTGCCCGGGTGTCGCTTCTCGAAGGTCTCGCCGAGCGCGGTGAAGGTCTCCTCGAGCGAGGCGGCGGCGAAGACGGTGACCGTGCCGGAGACCTTCGCGGCCGAGGACGACGAGGAGCCGTCCGAACCGGAGCCGGAGGACGGCGAGCAGGCGCCCAGGAGCAGCAGCGCGGCCGCCGTCGCGCCGACCACCGGCAGCGGTCGGCGGATGCCGTCGTTCCTGCGCGCGGAACGGGTCGTCACGGGCCACTCCCTCGGTCACGGGCCGGGAGCCGGCGGGCTCGGTGTCCTGGGCGCGCACGGCCTCCCCGATACGACATCATACTTCCGCAGATACGAGGGGTAAGTCATGTGTCTCATCGCATGAGCCAGCCTGAAGCAACGAAAGGCTGGCATGTGCGTTCGCACGAGAGTCGGGTGCGAAGTGGGTGGGGCTCGTCATGTCCTGTCGATATGGACATTCGTCGACTTCACGCGGGCGGTGGCCTCCATCCCGACCTCCAGGCCGAGTTCCTCGACCGCTTCCCGGGTGAGCAGGGAGACGAGCCGGTGCGGGCCGGCCTGGATCTCGACCTGGGCCGCGACGTCGCCGAGCTTGATCGCCGTCACGATGCCGGGGAAGGCGTTGCGCACCGAGGTGTACGGGGTGTCCTCGTGCGCGTCGCCGGAGCGGGCCAGGCCGGCCGAGAACGCGGCCAGGTCCCGCCCGTCGATGAGCCGCCGTCCGCCCTCGTCGCGATGTGTGGTGATCCGGCCGGCGTCGGTCCAGCGGCGGACGGTGTCCGGGCTGACGCCGAGCAGCCGCGCCGCCTGGCCGATCGTGTAGGACTGCATGCCGGTCACGATAGGCGGGTGCGGGGGAACGGCGGGCGCGGGGGCGATCGGCGCGGCGGCCGGCCGACGGAGAGAGCCGGCGGACCGGAAGTCCCGGTCCGCCGGCTCTCGGGTGTTCGGGCCGTGGGTGCTCAGGCCGCGGTCATCAGTCCGGTGCCGAGCGGCCGGTGCGGGGCGATGACCTGACCGTCCGGCAGCAGTTCACCGGTGTCCTCGAAGAGCACGACGCCGTTGCACAGCAGACTCCAGCCCTGCTCCGGGTGGTGCGCCACGAGACGGGCGGATTCCCGGTCGGCGGAGTCGGCTGAGGGGCACGGTGGCTGGTGCTGGCACATGAGTGGAGTCTCTCGGTCCGTCGTGGTGGCTGAGTGCGCTGTCGTGTCTGTTCCGCGGCGTGAAACGTCGTCCATGGCCGCCCCCCGTTGTGTCGAGTCGATCCGAACCCAGTGTTGCCCCACGGGTCTCGTTCCGCAGGTATTTCACAGCACCGCTTCTCACCGCTTGAGGACGCGTCACCCGTGCGGGCGGTTCGGCCCAACTGCACTGTCACTTCGGGGGATTCTCCATGGCCGGATGTGACTAGTCCGTCCGGGCCGGCTCTCCGGGGGAGAGGTCAGGCCGTCGAGCGCAGCAGGGGCGTGGGCGTCACCCGGTGGGTCAGGACCGGGAGCAGTTCGGCGACCCGGTGCGGCCGGTGGGCCGCGATGCCGGGGGGCGCCGGTGCGAGCGGCACCAGCAGGTCGGTCGCGCCGGGGTGTCCCGCCGCGGCGTCCGCGGCGCAGTCGCCGTGCAGCCACAGCGTGAGCATGTAGAGCCCGGGGACCGACAGGAGGCGCGGCTGGTAGGACTGGGACAGTGCCTCCGCCTGGCGCAGTGCCCGTTCGGTCGAGGCGATGTAAGGGCCCTCGAAGAAGCGTGAGAAGGCCCAGCCGTCCGGCGTCAGCATGGTCTCCGCCGCCGCCACCGCCCGGTCGCCGCAGTGGACCAGGAACCGCCACCCGGTGAGCCGGGTGGCCGTCACGCCCTCGGCGGAGACCCCGTCCAGGACGTGCAGGGGCAGCGGCAGTTCCGGGGCGAGGGGCCCCTGGGCGCCGAGCAGGGACGGGGTCCGGGCCTCGCGGACCGCGGTGGGGGACGACAACGCGGTCAGGACGGAACGCAGGGCGGGCGCGGGGGCCGGGAGGGCATGCAGCGGCATGGTGGGTCGCCTCTCATTCGAAGGCACGGTGGCGCGAGGGCGGTGCGGGGTGGGCGGTGCGTGGCGGGGCGGACGACGCTGTCAGCTCACAGGACGAGAGGCAGAGGCCGGGGTCCGGAAACCGAGAAGCGGGATGAGGCCTGCCGCGCGTCAGCCCGGCGGCAGGATCCTTCGACCGTGGACGCCGGTCTTCTGCCGTGTCAGCGGAGTGTATACGACATGCGTTCAGACTGTTTTTCTTCTAGCAGACCGCGGCGAACGAAACAAGGTGTTATCCGGTCGTTGACATGCGGGAAACGTCCTGATTTTTCTGCCGGTTTCCGGCGGCGACCTCGGGGAATGTCTGCCGAACGGTCGGCCAATTGTCGTCGGCGTTTTTCACGAGCGATCCGGACGTGAAACTGCGGAATGCGCCATGCCCGATGAATGTGCCACCGGTCACAGCGGTTCAGCGTAGCGGGTGCCGGGGCCGCGCGGGGACGTTATCGATCGCTTCGGCTGGGCATCATCACACCTGACCGGCACACCGGCGGCCGGATCTCCGAATCATCGCTCCGAGAAGGGACTCTTCCATGGGGGAGAAGGTCGTGGCAGGTCAGTTCGACCTGTCCGATCGCCAGCGCTACCGCGACAAGCTCCAGCGGTGCCTGACGGGTCTGGAGCGGCTGCTGGCGGAGAAGCGGTTCGACCGGCCGAAGAACCTGATGGGGCTGGAGATCGAATTGAATCTCGTCGGGGCCGACGGGATGCCGAAAATGTTGAACGGGCAAGTCCTCGAGCGCATCGCGAGCCGTGACTTCCAGACGGAACTCGCGATGTTCAACCTGGAAGTCAACATCGCCCCGCACCGATTGGGCGGCAGGGTATTCGACCGGCTCGCCGAGGAGATCCGCACGTCCTTGGCATATGCGGACCGCAAGGCGGGGGAGGTCGACGCGGGAATCGCGATGATCGGCATTCTCCCGACCCTCGACCGGGACGATCTCGTTTCCTCCAACCTGTCCGCCGTCGACCGCTACGCGTTGCTCAACGACCAGATCGTGGCGGCCCGCGGCGAGGACTTCACGCTGGACATCGAGGGGGTCGAGCGCCTCACCTGCACCTCCAAGTCCATCGCCCCCGAGGCCGCCTGCACCTCCGTGCAGCTGCATCTGCAGGTCACCCCGGACCGTTTCGCCGACGTGTGGAACGCGGCCCAGGCGGTCGCCGCCGCGCAGATCGCCCTCGGCGCCAACGCGCCCTTCCTGTTCGGCCGGGAGCTGTGGCGCGAGTCGCGGCCCCCGCTGTTCCAGCAGTCCACCGACACGCGTCCGCCCGAGCTCCAGGCACAGGGGGTCCGTCCGCGCACCTGGTTCGGGGAGCGGTGGGTGACCTCCGCGTACGACCTGTTCGAGGAGAACCGGCGCTATTTCCCGGCGCTGCTGCCGATCTGCGACGACGAGGACCCGCTCGAGGTCCTGGACGCCGGCGGCGTCCCCAGGCTGGCGGAACTCGTCCTGCACAACGGCACGGTCTACCGCTGGAACCGGCCCGTGTACGACATCGCCGACGGCGTTCCCCATCTGCGGGTGGAGAACCGCGTCCTGCCCGCGGGGCCGACCGTCACCGACGTCATCGCCAACGCCGCCTTCTACTACGGCGTCGTCCGCGCGCTCGCCGAGGAGCCCCGGCCGGTCTGGTCCCGGCTGCCCTTCGAGGCCGCCGCCGCCAACTTCGACGCGGCGTGCCGCCACGGCATCGACGCCCGTCTCGAGTGGCCCCGGCGAGGCCGGCTGGGCGGCACCACGGAGGTCGACGCCGCCGCCCTCGTCCGCGACGAGCTGCTGCCCCTCGCCGAGGCCGGGCTCGACGCGTGGGGCGTGGAGCCCGCCGACCGGGACCTGTACCTCGGGGTGATCGAGGAGCGCTGCCGGCGCCGGGCCAACGGCGCGACCTGGCAGGCGGCCACGTTCCACCGGGCGCTGGAGGCGGGCCTGTCCCGGGAGACGGCGCTGGCCGCGACGACCCGCCGCTACGTCGAGCTCATGCGCGAGGGCGAGCCCGTGCACCTGTGGCCGGTGGGTCTGCCGGAGGCGGCGCCCCTGGGCTGAGGCGGGCGCCGGCGCCACCGGACCCGCCCCCGCCGCGCACCGCCCCGCACGGATCGGGCAAGCTGTGACGTCCCAGCTGGAGACAGGCGTGCAGGGCGGAGGCGGACCCGGTGGACCATACGTTCCCTCAGAAGACGCTGCGTGGGGAGCCGGTCCCCCGGGAGCGGCCCGCGCGGCGGGTCCTGCGTGACGAGACGCTGCTCGTCCTCGCGCTCTCGCTCGGCGCGAGCGGGGTCTCCGCCCTCATCAGTTTCATCGGCTCGCTCACCCGGCCCGGCGGGCTCAAGGACCAGGCGGCCACCCTCAACGCCTCCGCCGCGCCCGGCCGTCCCTGGCTGGACCTGGCCTGGCAGCTCTTCGGGATCACCACGGCACTGGTGCCGGTCGCCCTCGTCGCGCACTTCCTGCTGCGCGAGGGGGAGAGCCTGCGCACCCTCGGGTTCGACCGCACCCGTCCGTGGCCGGACCTGGGCCGCGGAGCCGTCGTCGCCGCCGTCATCGGCAGCACCGGTATCGCCTTCTACCTGGCCGCCCGCGGCCTCGGATTCAACCTCACCGTGGTGCCCGAGGCCCTGCCCGAGGTGTGGTGGAAACACCCCGTACTCGTCCTCTCGGCGGTGCAGAACTCCGTCCTGGAGGAAGTCATCGTCGTCGGCTACCTGCTGCGCCGGCTCGACCGGCTCGGCTGGAGTCCGGGCGCGTCACTGGCGGCCAGTTCGGTGCTGCGCGGGTCGTACCACCTCTACCAGGGCGTCGGCGGTTTCGTCGGCAACATGGTGATGGGCGTGGTGTTCGTGTACCTGTACCGCCGTTGGGGGCGGGTGGGGCCGCTGGTGGTGGCGCACGCGCTGCTCGACATCGGTGCCTTCGTCGGGTACGCGCTGCTGGCCGGGAAGGTGGACTGGCTGCCGACGGCGTGAGGGGGCCCGGGCGGGACCCCCTCACGTCCCGTGGTCACGCCAGCAGTTCGCCCTCGATCACCGTCACCGCGCGGCCGCTCAGCAGCGTGCGGTCGCCGCGCAGCTCCGTGCGGACCCGGCCGGAGCGGGGCGAGGCCTGGAGGCCGGTGAGGTCCGGGCGGCCGAGGCGCCCGGACCAGTAGGGGGCGAGGGCCGTGTGGGCGCTGCCGGTGACCGGGTCCTCGTCGACGCCGACGTTCGGGAAGAAGCAGCGGGAGACGTAGTCGTAGCCGCGGGCGGGGTCCTGTGCGCGGGCCGTGGCGATGACGCCGCGCGCCGAATGGGCCGCGAGCGCCTTGTGGTCCGGCGCCAGGCCGCGGACGGTCTCCTCGTCGGCGAGTTCGACCAGCAGGTCGCCGACGTCCGGACCGGTGTCGAGAGCCGTGCGCGGCTCGGCGCCCAGCGCCTCGGCGAGGCCCGCCGGCACCTCGACGGGCGTCAGCGGCGCGGTCGGGAAGTCCAGGGTGATCGAGCCGTCCTCGCCGGGCGTGGCGATCAGGACGCCGCTGCGGGTCGCGAACCGTACCGGACCTTCGTGGGCGCCGGTGGTGTGCAGGACGTGGGCCGTGGCGAGGGTGGCGTGCCCGCACATGGCGACCTCGGTGGCGGGCGTGAACCAGCGCAGCGCCCAGTCCGCCTCGCCGCCCCCGGGCAGCCGATGGGCGAACGCGGTCTCGGCGTGGTTGACCTCCAGGGCGATGCTCTGGAGCCGGTCGTCGTCCGGGAAGGCGTCGAGGAGCAGGACTCCGGCGGGGTTGCCGGCGAAGGGCCGGTCGGTGAAGGCGTCGACGATTCGGATGCGCATGCCCCGACGTTAGAGGCCCGCAGGAGCCGCGGGCCAAGGCCAATGCGCGAGTTCTGGACCGAATTCGGGGGCGCCCCGGTGGTGGTGCTCCGGACGACGGCCGTGTTCCCGCGGCTTGCGCACACGTGCGTGAGCGGTGCCGGCAAAGAGACCGGTGGCCCGGACGAGTGCGGTGCAGGACGAGGGTGTCCCGCTGGAGCCGTGGCGGCAGGGAGCGGCCGGCGCGAACCACCGTTCTCCGTTCGGGTTCTCCTTGTTCCGGCCGTTCGCCGTGCGGCAGTCTTCACTTCTCGCCGAAGCGGATTCGGTGAGTGACGCCGACGGAAGGAACAGGCCCCATGACCGGCGAGAGCCCCGGGCTGTACGAGATGTTCGACGACCGTTTCCGCACCGGGCGGTGCATGAACGGCGACAGTTCGCTGGAGGTCCTCCACACCGGCTGCCGCTGGGCCGAGGGGCCGGTCTACGTGCCCGCATGGCGGCAGGTGATCTGGAGCGACATCCCCAACGACCGGATGCTGCGCTGGGACGAGGAGACCGGCGCCGTCGGCGTGTTCCGCCGCTTTGCCGGGCACACCAACGGCAACACCCTCGACCGCGAGGGCCGGCTGATCACCTGCGAGCAGGGCAACCGCCGGGTGACCCGGACCGAACACGACGGCACCGTCACGGTGTTGGCGGACCGGTGGGAGGGCAGGCGCCTGAACAGCCCGAACGACGCGGCGGTCAAGTCCGACGGGTCCGTCTGGTTCTCCGACCCGGACTTCGGCATCATCAGCGACTACGAGGGGCATCGCGCGCCGAGCGAGATCGGCTCCAACAACGTCTACCGGATCGACCCGGTCACCGGCGAGGTGCGGCTGGCCGCCGACTGCTTCACCGCCCCGAACGGTCTGGTCTTCTCCCTCGACGAGCGGCAGCTGTTCGTCTCCGACACCGGGGCGGGCGTCGTCCGGGTTTTCGACGTGCGGGACGACGGCACGCTGTCCGAGGGCGAGGTGTTCGCCGAGGCGGGAGCCCGGGAGGGTGCCCGTTTCGACAACATCCGCTTCGACGACGGCGGCCGCCTCTGGGTCGCCGCGATGGGCGACGGGGTGCACTGCTACGACCCCGACGGCACGCTGATCGGACGGCTCGTCGTCCCCGGAACGGTCGCCAACATCGCCTGGGGCGGGGCCAAGCGCAACCGCCTCTTCATCACCGCGGACACCAGTCTCTACTCGGTGGTGATGGGGGTCACCGGCACACATCCGACCGGTCCCGGGCGACGGCCCTGAGACCGTGACGGGTCTTGTCGGGCGATAGTTTCCGATATATCGTTGAAGCATCGCGATCGATCGAAGAATGGATGGGGTGATGGCGATGCACACCCACGGACACGAGCGTGGACACGGTCACGGGCGCGGTGGGGGCGGCCCCTTCGGGCGCGGTGGCTCCGGCGGCCGGCGTGCGGCCTTCGGGCCCTTCGGACCGGGTGGCCCGGGCGGTCCCTTCGGGCCGGGCTTCGGCCCCGGAGCCTGGGGCGGCCGGGGACGGGGCGGCCCCCGGGGCAGGGCGCGGCGCGGCGACGTACGGGCGTCGATCCTGGCCCTGCTCAAGGACCGCCCGATGCACGGCTACGAGATGATCCAGGAGATCGCCGAGCGCAGCGGCGGGGCGTGGAAGCCCAGCCCCGGTTCGGTGTACCCCACTCTCCAACTGCTGGAGGACGAGGGCCTGATCGTCAACGAGAGCGAGGGCGGCAAGAAGCTCTTCGCGCTCACCGAGGCGGGCCGCACCGCGGCCGAGGAAGGGCCCGAGGCGCCCTGGGAGGAGGCCTCGCGGGGTGTCGACTGGGAGGCCCTGAGCGACATCCGGCAGGCCGGTTTCGGACTGATGGAGGCCTTCGGCCAGGTCTGGAAGACCGGCAGCAAGGAACAGCGGGAGAAGGCGCTCGCCGTCATCGGCGACGCCCGCAAGAAGCTGTACCTGATCCTCGCCGACGAGGACTGACCGGTCACGGCTCACGGCGAGGGCGCCCCGCGGAGCGATCCGCGGGGCGCCGCGGCGCCCCCACCCCGTTCTGCGGTGGTCAGCCGACCCGTCGTATCACCGCCGCGTCGAAGACGTCCCACGCGCGCGGGCGGGCGCTCTCGTCGTGGCAGTGCCACGCCTCCCAGAACAGGTCGGCGGGCAGCGCGTCCTCGGGCGCGTAGACCCGGTACACGTACTGCAGTCCGTCGTCCGCCGGCAGGGACACCAGCCAGCACCCGCACCTGTTCCTCATGTCCCTGTTGGACCCGCGACGGCGCGGCGGGGTTGCCCTCGGGGCGCATGGCAAGGCGGCGCGCGCCACCGGAGGGAAACGGTCCGATCTCCTCCGCAAGGAGGATGTTCCGGCATGCCGGTCCACTCCGCGTGGGACGCCGAAATGCTTCCCACCGGGGATGCCCCGGGCCCCGCCGGCTGATGAGCTGGGCGATGTGCAACCCCGTATCCCCCGGCAGTCGGCCGGAGAACCCGGAGAACCCGGAGAACAGGGCGACCGGCGCCCGGACGGCGGCGACGCCCGCGCCCGGTTCGGTGCGGACCTGGCGTCGGTGGTGACCGGTGCCCGCCGCAGAGCGGTGCGGGACGGGGACCGGCAGATCGACACGGCCCACCTGCTGCACTCCCTCCTGGAGCACGACCCGCAGGTGCGCTCGCTCCTCGGCGAGGGGCCACAACTGGCCCGTCTGCTCGGCTACCTCGTGCAGCGCAGCATCGGCTACGGCCTGCGCTGGCAGAGCACCGCCGAGGACACCGGTGCCGTACCGGTGGTGGCCGGGGCCGGTGGGTTCTCGCCGCCGGCCGCGGCGGCCATGGAGGAGGCCGGCGCCCGTGCCGCCCGGCGGGGAGCCGCCGAGGCGTGCGGTGTCGACCTGCTCGCCGGACTCGTCGCGGACCCCCGGACGAGGGCGGTCGAGGTGCTGGACCGCGCGGGCGTCGAGCGGCGTACGGTCCTCGCCCGGCTGGAGAGCCGCTGCGAGCCGGAGCCCCGGCCCGCCCCCGGGATCTGACCTGATCCCGGACCGGTTCCGCTTGCGGCGTCCGGGCGGTACGCCGTCCGGCCGGTGAGACAGGCGTCATCGGGGTGACGGTCATGTCGTCCCCTGTCATCATGTGCCGGTGCAGACGACTGACAGCGTTCACGGCGGCCTCGGCAAGGGCGGCGGGCTCGGACTCGCCCTCGCCTCGGCGGTCGCCTTCGGCGGTTCCGGTGTCGCGGCCAAGCCGCTGATCGAGGCGGGCCTCGATCCGCTCCACGTGGTCTGGCTGCGGGTGGCGGGCGCAGCCCTGGTGATGCTTCCGCTCGCCGTGCGCCACCGCGCGCTGCTGCGCCGCCGCCCCGGGCTGCTGGCCGGTTTCGGACTCTTCGCCGTGGCGGGGGTCCAGGCCTGCTACTTCGCCGCGCTGTCCCGCATCCCCGTCGGCGTCGCCCTGCTCGTCGAGTACCTGGCCCCCGCCCTGGTCCTCGGCTGGGTACGGTTCGTCCAGCGCCGGCCGGTGACGCGGGCCGCCGCCCTCGGTGTCGTCCTCGCGGTCGGCGGACTCGCCTGCGTCGTGGAGATCTGGTCCGGCCTCGGCTTCGACGCCCTCGGGCTGCTGCTCGCGCTCGGCGCCGCCTGCTGCCAGGTCGGCTACTTCGTCCTGTCCGACCAGGGCAGCGGCGCCGGCGACGAGACGCCCGACCCGCTGGGCGTCATCGCTTACGGGCTGCTCGTCGGGGCCGCCGTGCTCACCGTGATCGCCCGCCCCTGGACCATGGACTGGTCCCTCCTCGCGCACAGCGCGTCCATGAACGGCACCCCCGTCGCCGCCGCCCTGCTGCTGGCCTGGATCGTGCTCGTCGCCACGGTCCTCGCCTACGTCACCGGAGTGGTCGCCGTGCGCCGGCTGTCACCGCAGGTCGCGGGCGTCGTGGCGTGCCTCGAGGCGGTCATCGCGACGGTCCTGGCCTGGATCCTGCTCGGCGAGCACCTCTCGGCGCCGCAGATCGCCGGAGGCGTGGTGGTCCTCGTGGGCGCCTTCATCGCCCAGTCCGCGGCGCCCGCCAGGAGCGCCGCGGACCCGGTGGCGAGCGGCGGGCGCCGCCGGCGTCACAGCTCCGTCAGATAGCGGGGCGGCTCCGTGCCGGCGTCCAGGGCCGGGTCGGGGACGGGGGTGCCGTAGCCCTTGCGGAGCGGGAGGAGACCGGCCCAGTGGGGGAGGGCGAGGTCTTCGGGCTCGTCGTTCACACCGCCGGCGCGGACCTTGGCGGAGACCTCTTCCAGGTCGATGCGGAGCACCGCGGTGGCGGCCAGTTCCTTCTTGTCGGCCGGCCGGGAGTCGCGCGAGCGGCCGGGGACGACATGGTCGACCAGGGCGTCCAGGGCGGTGCGCTTCTCCTCGGGGTCCGTCACGTCGTACGCGGTGCCGTGCACCACGACCGACCGGTAGTTGACCGAGTGGTGGAAGGCCGAGCGGGCCAGCACCAGTGCGTCCACGTGCGTCACGGTCAGGCACACCGGCAGCCCCGGATCCCCCTGGCCCGCCATCCGCAGCGGGCGTGAACCCGTGGAACCGTGCACGTAGAGGCGCTCGCCGACCCGGCCGTACAGCGTGGGCAGGACGACGGGGGCGCCGTCGCGGACGAAGCCGAGATGGCAGACGTAGCCCTCGTCGAGTATCGCGTGCACCAGCTCCTTGTCGTAGGAGGCCCGGTGGGAGGAGCGGGTGGGGACGGTGCGGTCGGTGGGCGGGTAGGTGCTGCCGGGCTGCGACGGCGGCTGCGTCCGGGTGGTCCCCTGCATGGCGCTCTCCATTGCACTAGTGCATAATTGGTTTTGTGCTAGGAGAATATCGGATCACGGGGCGTGGCGCAGCGGAGATTTCCGGGAGCGTGGAGCGGGCGGTGGCCGCCGGGGAGCTGCTGCCGGGGCAACAGCTGCCGCCGATGCGGGAGTTGGCCGAGCGGCTCGGGGTGAACCCGAACACCGTCGCCGCCGCCTACCGCACCCTGCGCGAGCGCGGGGTCATCGAGACGGCCGGGCGCCGGGGCAGCAGGGTGCGGGCGAAACCGGCCACCACCGGGCGCGAGTTCATCCGGGTCGAGGTGCCCGAAGGGGTGCGGGACGTCTCCGAGGGCAACCCGGACCCGGCGCTGCTGCCCGCGCTGGGCCCGGTGTTCGCCGCGGCGGCCGAGCGGGGCGACCGGGAGCCGGTGCTGTACGGGAGCCTGCCCGTGGAGGAGGACCTGGTGCGCCTCGCGCGGGCCGGACTCGACGCCGACGGGGTGCCGGACGGGCCCGTGGCCGTCACCTCCGGCTCGCTGGACGCCATGGAACGGGTCCTCGCCACCCACCTCAGGCCGGGCGACGCCGTCGCCGTGGAGGACCCGGGCTGGGGCAGCCTCCTCGACCTCGTCCCGGCGCTCGGCCTGCGCGCCGTCGCCGTCGGCGTCGACGACGAGGGGCCGCTCCCCGGCGACGTGGACCGGGCCCTGGCCGCCGGCGCCCGCGCCCTGGTCGTCACGGACCGCGCGCAGAACCCGACGGGGGCCGCGCTGAGCGCCGCCCGCGCCCGCGCCCTGCGTGCCGTGCTGCGCGCGCACCCGCAGACCCTGCTGATCGAGGACGACCACGGCCACCGCATCGTCGACCTGCCCCTGCATCCCCTCGCCGGCACGACGCACCACTGGGCCTTCGTCCGTTCCGCCGCCAAGGCCTACGGCCCCGATCTGCGCCTGGCCGTGCTCACCGGGGACGCCGTCACGCTGGACCGGGTGCGCGGGCGGCAGCGGCTCGGCCCCGGCTGGGTCAGCCGCATCATCCAGCGGGCCGTGGCCCGGCTGTGGGCCGACGGCGCGGTGGACACCCGCGCGGTGGCGGCGGCGTACGGGCGGCGGCGGGACGCGCTGCTCGGCGCGCTCGCGCGGCGGGGCGTCGCGGCGCACGGACGCAGCGGCATGAACGTGTGGATCCCGGTGCCGGACGAGACCGGCGCCGTCGCCCGGCTGCTGCAGGCCGGCTGGGCCGTGGCACCGGGCGCCCGCTTCCGGATCGATGCCCCGCCCGGCATCCGGATCACCGTCTCCACCCTCGGTGAGGGCGAGGCGGAGCCCCTCGCCGACGCGGTCGCGGCGGCGCTGGGACCGGAGCCGGAACGGCACCGTGTCTGAGGCCTTCGGACGGAGCCGGTGCGCGGTCAGACGGTCGTCCTCCGGCGTTCCCGGGCCGGACGCTCCGGTCCGGCGGGGCGGGGCGCCCTGGGCCGTGCCTGGGTCAGCGCCGCGCCCGCCAGGACGACGACCGCGCCGACCGGCGTCGACCAGGACAGCGACTCGCCCAGCAGCGTGACGCCCGCGGCCGTGGCGACGACCGGCGTGAAGTACGTGACCATCTGGGCCGTCGTCGGGCCCACCTCGGCGACCAGTTCGTACTGGATCAGGAAGGCGAGCCCGGTGCCGAGCACGCCCAGCGCCGCGACCGCCAGTACGGGCACCACCGGGAAGTGTGCCGGTACCGAGGTGAACAGCGGGGTCACGACCGCCAGTTGCAGCGTCGCGAGCAGCAACTGCGCTCCCGTCAGGGACAGGTGGGAATGGCGGGAGCCGGCCAGCGTGCGGCGGACGTAGATCCAGCCGACCGGATAGCTCAGCGAGGCGAGCAGGGCCAGCGTCGTGCCCGTGACGTCCAGGCCGTGGAAGCCCTGCCAGACCCCCAGTACCGTCAGGACGCCCAGGAAACCGATGCCGAGACCCGCCACCCGCAACCGGGTCGGCCGGTCCTCGGAGAGGGCGACCAGGGACAGGGCCATGCCCCACAGCGGCGAGGTCGCGTTGCAGATGCCCGCCAGGGACGACGGGATCGTCAGCTCCGAGTAGGCGAAGAGCGAGAACGGCAGCGCGTTGAGCAGGAACCCGGCGACCGCCAGATGCGCCCACGTCCGCACCCCGCGCGGCAGCCGCTCCCGCCTCACGGCCGTCACCACGGCGAGCACCGCCGTACCGAACACCAGCCGGCCCAGCGTGACCTGGAACGGGGCGAAGCTCTCCGTCCCCACCTTCATGAAGAGGAAGCTGAAGCCCCAGACGAGGGCGAGGGCCCCGAAACGCAGCCGCCAGTCGAGGACGCGGCGGACCCGGCGGGGCGCGGGGGAGGAGGACGTGACGCTGCTCATGGGGGCAACGATGCTGCAGCTCTTCTCGTAGCACAATCGAGTTTTCGCGCGCGGTATTGCGTAGCATCGCTTACATGTTGAATCTGGAGCGCCTGCGCACCCTCGACGCCCTCGCCCGGCACGGATCGGTCAGCGGGGCCGCCGCGGGCCTGCACATCACCACCTCGGCCGTCTCCCAGCAGATGGCCAAGCTGGAGCGCGAGGTCGGCCAGCAGCTCCTCGCCAGGAACGGCCGGGGGGTGCGGCTGACGGACGCGGGCCGGCTGCTGTCCGAGCACGCGGCGCGCATCCTCTCCCAGGTCGAACTCGCCCAGTCCGATCTCGAGGCCCACCGCGGACAGGTGGTGGGCGAACTCCGGCTGTCGGCGTTCCCGACCGCCGCCCGTGGGCTGTTCCCCGCCGTGCTGTCCGCCCTGCGCGCCGAACACCCCGCGCTGCGCGTCCGCTCCAGCGAACTGGAACCCGAGCGCGGCATCGCGGGCGTGGTGCGCGGCGACCTCGACCTGGCCGTCGTGCTCGACTGGTACAACAAGCCGATGCCGGTGCCCGAGGGCCTGGTCAAGGCGCCCCTCCTGGACGACCCCGCGGACGTGGCGGTGCCGGCCGGCCACCGGCTCGCCGGCCGGGACGAGGTGGACCTCGCCGAGTTCGCCGAGGACGAGTGGATCACGTGGACCGAGGGCGAGTTCTGCCACGAGTGGCTGGTGTTCACGCTGCGCTCGAAGGGCATCGAGCCGATCATCGGCCACCGCGCCGCCGAGACCCACACCCAGCTCGGCCTGGTCGCCGCGGGACTCGGCGTGTGCGTCGCCCCGCGGCTCGGACGCCACCCCGTGCCCGCCGGCGTCGTCACCGTGCCGCTGCGCCAGCGGGTGCGCCGGCACGTGTACGTCGTGTGGCGCGCGGACGCCGACCGCCGCCCGTCGATCCGGGCGGCGGTGGAGGCGCTGCGGACGGCGGCGGGACGGTTCGGCTGACCGCGCCGTCCCGCCGCGCCCTTGTGTCACCGGCCGCTTCAGCGGTCCGCGGACGGGAGTGTCGGCAGGTACCTGGGTGCCCGCCGGCCGTCCAGCCGGTGCTCCACCGCCGCCCCCAGGGACAGCAGCGAGGCGTCCTGGCGGTCGCCGGCCATCAGCAGCAGGCCGACCGGCAGTTCACCGACGAACCCGGCGGGCACGGACAGCGAGGGGTACCCGGCGACGGCGGCCGGGGTCGAGGACGGGATCACGTCGTTGTCGCCGCGCGCGCAGTCGGTCGTCCACGCGGGCGGGTTCGCCGGGGAGGCGATGGCGTCGAGGCCGTGGGCCGCCATCGTCTCGTCGATGGACCGCCGGGACAGGTCCTTCAGCTCGGCGCGCATGGCCAGGTAGCCCGGGTCGGTGGGCGGCGGCGCGCTCAGGGCCTGCTCGAACAGCTCCTGACCGGCGAAGCAGGTCCGCTCGGCCGGGTGCACGCGGTTGAACCCGATCAGCTCGGCGAGGTCGCGGGGCCCCTCGCGGGTGGCCAGGTAGGCGTCGATGTCCCGGTGGAACTCGGTGAGCAGCGCCGGGAACTCGAGCTCGGCGAGCCGGTCCTGATGGGGTGGGGTCACCTCGACGACCTGCGCCCCGGCCGCGCGCAGCCGGGCCGCGGTACGGGTCATCAGGGCGTCCACCTCGGCGCCGAGCGAGGGCAGGCGCCACAGGCCGATCC
The DNA here is from genome assembly GCF_042870695.1 of Streptomyces sp. NPDC006384. NCBI lineage: Bacteria > Bacillati > Actinomycetota > Actinomycetes > Kitasatosporales > Streptomycetaceae > Streptomyces > Streptomyces sp. NPDC006384. The sequence continues at coordinate 293,298 of NZ_JBIAHR010000009.1, read as the reverse complement.
GCTTGCCGCGCAGGGCGCCGGGGCGCGCGGCCGCGTCCGCGAGGGCGTGGGCACCGTCGGCGCCCGCGCTCCGGTGACCGCTGAGCACCGCGAAGGTGATCGCCGTGTTGATCACGGTGCGTGCCATGGGGCCCGCCGTGTCCTGCTCGGCGGAGATCGGGACGACACCGGACCGACTGACCAGTCCCAGGCTGGGCTTGTGGCCGACCACCCCGGTCATCCCGGCCGGGCACACGATGGAACCGTCCGTCTCCGTGCCGATCGCCACCTGCGCCAGCGACGCGGCGAGCGCGGCGGCCGAACCGGAGGACGAGCCGCAGGGGTTGCGGTCCAGGACGTACGGGTTGTTGGTCTGCCCGCCCACCGCCGACCAGCCCGACGTCGGCCTCGCCGCGCGGAAGTTGGCCCATTCGGACATGTTGGCCTTGCCGAGGATCACCGCGCCCGCCGCCCGCAGCCTGCGCACCAGCTCGGCGTCCTTGGCCGGCGGTTTTCCGGCCAGGGCCAGGGACCCCGCCGTCGTCGGCATGTCGTGGGTGTCCACGTTGTCCTTCAGCAGGACGGGGATGCCGTCGAGCGGGCCGAGGGCGGCGCCGCGCCGGTGCCGGGCGTCGCTGGCGGCAGCCTGGGGCAGGGCCGTCGGGCTGGTGCGCAGCACGGCGTTCAGCTTCGGGTCGATGGCGTCGATCCGCCGCAGGTACTCGCGGGTCAGCGCCGTGGAGGTCAGCGACCCGCGCTTCATGCGCGCCTGCAGTTCGGGGATGGTGACCGTGTCGAGGTCCACGCCGCGCAGGCGGGAGGCCCCGGCGGACGCCGGGGAGCCGGCGGCACCCGCTCCGGCGGCCTCGGGGGACGCGGCGCGGGGAGCGGGCGCGGTCGCCAGCAGAACGGGAACGACCACGGCCGCGGTCAGCGCCGTGATGCTTCGTCTCTTCATGGGGGACAGCCCACTGCACGGGGCCGTTCCGTACAAGGGGGCCTCGCCGCACGGTCGTTCACCGCCGGCCGCGGATGTGTGGCATCAGTCGGTGTCGAGGCCGTCGATCAGACGGTTGAGGAACCGGGTGAAGGTGGCGTCGGGTGTGAGGGGGCGTCCGGGAGCGGAAAGGGCTTCGGCGAGTTCCGGGTGACGGCCGTCGGCGGCGACGGCGGCGAGGTAGCGGGCCTCGGCTGCGGCCCGGTCCGGTGATCGTGAGGCTGCGGCCTGCGCGATCTCATGGGCGACGTGCCCGGCCACGAACGCGGTGATCTGGGCGAAGACCTCCAGTTTCGCCGCACCGTCCAGCCCGGTGGGCCGTAGGACGGCGAGCACGTGTTCCAGGAAGGCCAGCGTGTTGGGGCCCGGAGCGCGGCGGGCGGACAAGGCGGCGGGCAGCCAGGGGTGGCGCAGCATGTGGGCGCGCTGCAGGCGGGCGACGGCCTTCAGGTCGGCACGCCAGTCGCCGCTGGGCGGGTCCGTGACCGTGAGTTCGCCGCTGACGTGGTCGACCATCAGCTCCAGCAGCGTCTCCTTGTCGGGGGCGTAGCTGTAGAGCGACATGACGCCCGCTCCGACCTCGGCGGCGACCCGCCGCATGGTGACCGCGTCGAGTCCTTCCGCGTCCGCCAGAGCGACGGCTGCCGCGGTGATCGCCTCCCGGCTGAAGGAGGGCTTGCGGCCCCTGCGGGGCTCGGCGGGACGCAGCCAGAGCTGTTCGGGATCGACGCTCTCGGCACCGGACTTTCCGTCGCTGGACACGGCTCGCACTCCTTCCCCTGGTCGCCGAGGTGGTTCTTGCCGAGGCCATCCAAGCATCATCTATTCCCGTACACTGTACGAAAATAGAGGAGGGGAACGATGCCATCACGCACGCCCGACGCCGTAGCCGGACCGGCCTGGGCGCCACCCGCCGGAAAGCCTCCGCTTTCCTCACGGATGATGAGGGCGACCTGGCGAGGACTGCCGGCGAGACGGCACGAGGCCGGATGGGAGCCGGGGCTGGTGGTGCCGGCCGCCGACGGCAGCCCGTTGATCACCGACCACTACTTTCCGCGCGCCCAGGGCGACTTCCCCACTCTCATGGTCCGCTCTCCTTACGGCCGGGGCCTGCCGTGGTCACCCCAGTTCGGCCTGCTCTTCGCCGAGCAGGGCTTCCACGTGGTCCTGCAGAGCTGCCGCGGCACCGGAGGTTCGGGCGGTGTGTTCGATCTGTGGCGCAACGAGGCCGCCGACGGCCGGGCCACGGTGTCCTGGCTGCGCGAGCAACCCTGGTTCGACGGAACGCTGGGGACCGTAGGCCCCAGTTACCTGGGCTACGTGCAATGGGCTCTCGCTTCGGACCCACCGCCGGAACTGAAGGCGATGGTGGTGCAAGTAGGGCTGCACGATCCCCACGCTCTGTTCCACGCAGACGGTGCACTGCGCCTGGAGAACGCCCTCGCCGTCGGCGTGGGCATGAACTACCAGCACCAGGGCATGGCACCCTTCCTCAAGGCGACGCTGCGCCTGCAGCGTCGCCTGCGCGACGTCACCACCGCGCAGCCCCTGCGGGGGGCGTACGTGTCGGCCCTGGGGGGCGAACTGCCCTGGCTGGACGACGTGATGACACACCCGGACGCCAAGGACGCCTACTGGCACGGCGCGGCGCCGGCGGCGCCGGTGGAGCGGCTCCGCGTGCCCACGGCTCTGATCACCGGATGGCACGACGTGCTGGCCGACCAGACCTTCGAGCAGTACGACCGGCTGCGCCGGGCCGGATGCGAGACCGCTCTGCTCGTCGGTCCCTGGACCCACACCTCGGCCCTGCAGCAAGGATGGCCCGAGGTGTTCGCCGAGAGCCTCGCATGGCTGCGCGCCCACCTGTACGCCGATCCCTCCGGCCTGCGTCCCACCGCGGTGCGTGTGCACATCGGCGGCGAAGACACCTGGCGGGACCTCGACGACTGGCCCCCGGCCGCGGCCGCCACCTCGTGGTATCCCATCCCTGGAGGGCGTCTCACCAGACAGGAGCCCGCGGACTCCGCACCCGTGGCGGTGTTCCGCTACGACCCGGCCGACCCCACCCCCTCCCTGGGCGGCCCACTGCTCTCCCGCACCGCCGGTCCCCGGAACAACGCCACCCTGGAGGCCCGGGACGACGTCCTGACATTCACCGGTCCACCACTGACCGAGCCCATGGACGTCCTGGGGCCCGTCTCCGCACGGCTGAGCGTCTCCACCGACACCGGGCACGCCGATGTCTTCACCCGCCTGTGCGACGTGGACCCACAAGGCCGCTCCGTGAACATCTGCGACGGGTTCGTCCGACTCCGGACGGCCGGACAGACGCCCTCACAGGTGACCGTGCCGATGAGTTCCACCGCCCACCGTTTCCCCGTCGGACACCGCATACGCTGGCAGATCAGTGGAGGCGCCCACCCGCGCTACGCCCGCAGTCCCGGCACCGGTGAGTCACCGGTGGACGCCACCACCTTCACACCGGTACGCATCACGCTTCACACGGACTCGGCACTGATGCTTCCCGGTACCTCCGAGCTCGTGTGATCCGTCGACCTTCCGGGGGACGGCCGACGAGCCGGGCCGTCCGGCCCGGCTCGCTCCTCGCCGGCGATCACCCTCGGTTACTATGCTCACTTCATGCCGGAAGCTGGCAGCAAGGGGCGCGGCACCATCGACGGTCTGCTTAGGGGAGCGGGGAGGCCGGCTCGCCGACCGAAACTCCCCGGATTCTCCCCAGCGCCGTTGACCGGCGGTTCCTGCCTCCACGCCCCGGAGAAGTAGTCCGTGGATCGCAAGACTGAAGAGACGGGTGGCCCGGGAAAGTGCTGAAAGAGGTCGTCGCGACCCGCTACATCACGCCCCTGCGTGAAGGGGGATCGCTCCCGGGACTCGTCGAGGCCGACGACCTCGGGACCTACGTCCTGAAGTTCGCCGGCGCCGGGCAGGGCCGCAAGACGCTCGTCGCCGAAGTGGTCTGCGGGGAGCTGGCCCGCCGGCTCGGCTTCCGGGTGCCGCGGCTGGTGACGGTCGAGCTCGACCCGGTGCTGGGCCTCGGCGAGCCCGACCAGCAGGTGCAGGAACTCCTCAAGTCCAGCGGCGGCACCAACCTCGGCATGGGCTTCCTGTCCGGCGCGCTCGGCTTCGACCCCCTGGCCTTCGAGGTGAGCCCCGAGGAGGCCGGGCGGATCGTCTGGTTCGACGCGCTCGTCAACAACGTCGACCGGTCCTGGCGCAACCCCAACCTGCTGCGGTGGCGCGGCGAGGTGTGGCTGGTCGACCACGGCGCCACCATGATCTGGCACCACAACTGGCCCGGTGCCGAAGCCTCGGCCGCCCGCCCCTACGACGCCCGCGACCACGCCCTCGCACCGTTCGCGCCGGACGTCCGCGCCGCCGCCGACGCGCTCGCGCCCCTGGTCACCGAGGACCTCCTCGCCGAGGTCACCGCCGAGATCCCGGACGTCTGGCTGACGGACGAGCCCGGCTTCGCGACCCCCGACGACCTGCGGCGGGCCTACGCCCGGCCGCTTCTCGCGCGCGCCGCCACGATCCACGACCGTATCGAGGAGGCGCGGTGAACGACCGACACGTCTACGAGTACGCCCTGCTGCGCGTCGTGCCGCGCATCGAGCGCGGGGAGTGCGTCAACGCGGGGGTGCTCGTGTACTGCCGGGCCGCGTCCTACGTCGGCGCCCGCACCCACCTCGACGAGACCCGTCTGCTCGCCCTCGACCCGCACGCCGACCTGCCCGGCGTGCGTGCCGCGCTGCGCGCCGTCGAGGGCGTGTGCGCCGGCGGGGAGGCGGCGGGCCAGGCGGCGTCCGACGACCCCGGCCGCCGCTTCCGCTGGCTGATCGCCCCCCGCTCCACCATCGTCCAGCCGGGCCCCGTGCACACCGGCCTCACGGCCGACCCGGAGGCGGAGACGGAACGGCTCCTCGAACTCCTGGTGCGCTAGGGCCTCCGGGTGTCGCAGCCCGGAAGGCCGGGCGCGGGGACGCGACCGCCGAGGCCCCGCGCGGCAGGGCGCCCGCGGGGTGCCTCGGCGGACGGGCGCGGATGCCGCACCGGTCTCCTGCCCGCGCGGGACCGGTCGGCGGCACGCCGGAAACGGCCCCGCGGCCGCGCCAGCGGCTCCGGTGCGACGACGTACGGGACGTACGGACGGCCTCCCCCGCCCCCGAACGGCTCGCGCCCCGCTGCCGGGCGCAGGGTGCCGGGCGGATCTGCCGGGCGGGCCCGCGACGCCGGGCCGCCCGAGGAGCCCGGACCCGGTGCGCACCGGAGAGCCCGGGAATGGATCACACCGGCCGGTGTCCCGTTGACACCGGGTGCCAGGGCTTCTAGCGTCACGTCTGCGGAAGGTACTAAGCGGTCGCTCACCCAAGGGCGTGCCGAGGGGCCCCGCACGGGCCGCATCCCCAGGACGAGGAGAAGCAGCAATGTCCACCAACGAGCAGCGGGTCGCCGTCGTCACCGGAGCCGCGCGCGGCATCGGCGCCGCCACGGCCGTACGTCTGGCCGCCGAAGGCCGTGCCGTCGCCGTCATCGACCTCGACGAGGCCGCCTGCAAGGACACCGTCGAGAAGATCACCGCGGCCGGCGGCAGGGCCATCGCGGTGGGCTGCGACGTCTCCGACGAGGCACAGGTCGAGGCGGCCGTCGCGCGGATCGCCGAGGAGCTGGGCGCGCCCACGATCCTCGTCAACAACGCCGGTGTCCTGCGCGACAACCTGCTGTTCAAGATGAGCGTCTCCGACTGGGACACCGTCATGAACGTGCACCTGCGCGGCGCCTTCCTCATGTCGAAGGCCTGCCAGAAGCACATGGTGGACGCCGGTTTCGGCCGCATCGTCAACCTGTCCTCCTCCTCGGCGCTCGGCAACCGCGGCCAGGTCAACTACTCCGCCGCCAAGGCCGGTCTGCAGGGTTTCACCAAGACCCTCGCCAAGGAGCTCGGCAAGTTCGGCGTCACCGCCAACGCCGTCGCCCCCGGCTTCATCGCCACCGAGATGACCAAGGCCACCGCCGACCGCGTCGGCATGGGCTTCGACGACTTCAAGGCCGCCGCCGCCACCCAGATCCCGGTGCAGCGCGTCGGCGAGCCCGAGGACATCGCCAACGCGATCGCCTTCTTCACCGGCGAGGCCGCGGGATTCGTCTCCGGCCAGGTGCTGTACGTGGCCGGCGGACCGCTCGACTAGGGCAAGGACCAGGGAAAACGGACATGACTGAACTCCCCGCACTCTCCGGCAGGGTCGCCCTCGTCACGGGCGCCAGCCGCGGCATCGGCTACGGCGTCGCCGAGGCGTTCGTCGCGCGCGGCGACCGCGTCTGCATCACCGGCCGCAACGAGGACGCCCTCAAGGAGGCCGTCGAGAAGCTCGGCGCCGACCGTGTCATCGGTGTCGCCGGCAAGGCGCACGACGAGGAGCACCAGGCCGCCGCCGTCGAGCGCACGATGGCGGCCTTCGGCCGCGTCGACCACCTGGTCAACAACGCGGGCACCAACCCGGTGTTCGGGCCGATCGCGGACCTGGACCTGAACGTCGCGCGGAAGGTCTTCGAGACGAACGTGATCTCGGCGCTGGGCTTCGCGCAGCGCACCTGGCACGCCTGGCAGAAGGACAACGGCGGCACGGTCGTCAACATCGCCTCCGTCGCGGGCATCGCGCCCTCGCCCTTCATCGCCGCGTACGGCGTCAGCAAGGCCGCGCTGATCAACCTGACCGCCCAGCTGGCCCACGAGTTCGCGCCGAAGGTGCGGGTCAACGCCATCGCCCCGGCGGTGGTGAAGACCAAGTTCGCCGCCGCCCTGTACGAGGGCCGCGAGGAGGAGGCCGCGGCGGGCTACCCGCTGGGCCGGCTCGGGGTCCCCTCCGACATCGGCGGCGCCGCCGCGTTCCTCACCTCGGAGCAGTCCGCGTGGGTCACCGGCCAGACCCTGGTGGTCGACGGCGGCGTCTTCCTGAACGCCGGCGTGGCCTGAGGCGCCACGCGCGCGCATCCCGGCACGGCTCACGCACGCCCTTCGCGGCACGGGCGCCACGGACGACCGTGGCGCCCGTGCCGCATTCCAAGATCATCGGGGTCATGACAACGTAGTCATTCCAGAAATGATCAAAACCCCTGTTCACAAGGGGGTTCAGAGGGGCGGGTGCTGCGATATGGTCTGCCGACTTTCGGTGCGGCGGATCGAGGAGCGTGCGCGTGTTCAACCGGAACCGATGCCTGCGGAGGGTCGCGGCCATCGCGTCCACGGCTTCACTGGTCACCGGATGCGGCGTCCTGTCCGGCGACGCGAAGGACGAGGGTCCCATCGTCGTCGGGACGACCAGCGCGCCCAGCACACTGGATCCGGCCGCCTCCTGGGACGGCTCCTGGGAGCTGTTCCGCAACACCCACCAGACGCTGCTCGGTTACCCCTACGGCGCGACGACGCCCCAGCCGGACGCCGCCGAGGAGTGCGCGTTCACCGACACGGCGAATCAGGTGTACCGCTGCGAGCTGCGGGCCGGCCTGACCTTCTCCGACGGGGACCCCCTGGACGCGCGGGCGGTCAAGCACTCGATCGACCGGATCAGGAAGATCGGCGTCAACGGCGGCCCCGCCGGCCTGCTCGGCAGTCTCGACCGCGTCCAGACGCCCAGCGAGCGCGAGGTGGTCTTCCACCTCGACAAGCCCGACGCCACCTTCCCGTTCGTGCTCGCCACCCCGGCGATGTCCATCGTCGACCCCGAGGACTACCCGGCCGACGCGCTGCGCGAGGACGGCAAGGTCACCGGCTCGGGCCCGTACGAACTCCGGTCGTACGAGGAGGGCGAACGGGCCGAACTCGTCCGCAACGAGCGGTACCGGGGCTTCGCGGAGCACCACAACGACGCGGTGACCATCCGCTACTTCAAGGACTCCGCCGGCATGGTGAAGGCCCTGCGCGACCGGCAGATCCAGGTCACCTACCGCGGGCTGGCGGCCGACGACGTCATCACGCTGCAGGGCAGGGCCGCCAAGGAGGAGAACCTCCAGCTGGTCGAGGGCGCCGGTGCGGAGATCAGCTACCTGGTCTTCAACCCGCAGGACCCGTGGGCGGGCCGCAAGGCCGTCCGCCGGGCCGTCGCCCAGGTGATCGACCGGACGCTGATCGCGCACCAGGTCCACCAGGACACCGTCGAACCGCTGTACTCCATGGTCCCCGCGGGGCTGACGGGCCACACCACGGCGTACTTCGACCACTACGGCGACCCCAGCGTCTCCAAGGCCCGCAAGATCCTCTCCGAGGCCGGCATCACCGAGCCGGTGCCGCTCACCCTCTGGTACACCACCGACCGCTACGGGTCCGAGACCGAGGCCGAGTTCAAGGAGCTCAAGCGCCAGCTGGACGACTCCGGCCTGTTCACGGTCACCCTCGAGAGCCGCCCCTGGAAGACGTATGTCGAGGGCTACCAGAAGGGCGAGTACCCGGTGTTCGGCCGCGGCTGGTCCCCCGACTTCCCGGACGCCGAGAACTTCATCGCCCCGTTCGTCGGCGACCGGAACGCCCTGGGCACGCCCTACCCCGCCCCCGAGATCACCGGGGAACTGCTGCCCCGGTCGCGTCGTCAGAGCGACCGCGCAGGCGTCGTCGAGGACTTCGAACGGGCCCAGCAGATACTCGTCGACGACGCGCGGCTGCTGCCGCTGTGGCAGGGCAAGCAGTACGTCGCCGCGAGCGACGAGATCGCGGGCGTGGAACGGGTGCTGGACCCCTCGACGATCATGACGATGTGGCAGCTGTCCCGCAAGACCAGCTGGTAGAAGGCCGCTTTCCGCGCCCCGGAGGGCGACTGTCAGTGGTCGGCGGTAGTTTCTGAGGACTGGAAGCGACCGTACGGCCTTAAGGAAGTTGACGTGACCGACATCGCCATGCTGCCCGAGTCCTGGCGCGAGGTGCTGGGCGGCGAACTGCAGAAGCCCTACTTCAAGGAGCTGGTGGAGTTCGTCGAGGAGGAGCGGGCGAACGGCCCCGTCTACCCTCCGCGCGAGGAGGTCTTCGCGGCCCTGGAGGCCACGCCGTACGACCAGGTGAAGGTGCTGATCCTCGGCCAGGACCCGTACCACGGCGAGGGCCAGGGGCACGGGCTGTGCTTCTCGGTGCGGCCCGGCGTGCGGATCCCGCCCTCCCTGCGCAACATCTACAAGGAACTGCACGCCGACCTGGGCACCCCGATCCCGGACAACGGCTACCTCATGCCGTGGGCGAAGCAGGGCGTCCTGCTGCTCAACGCGGTGCTCACGGTCCGGGCCGGCGAGGCCAACTCGCACAAGTCCCGCGGCTGGGAGATCTTCACGGACGCCGTGATCCGCGCGGTGGCCGACCGTCCCGACCCGGCGGTGTTCGTGCTGTGGGGCAACTACGCGCAGAAGAAGCTGCCGCTGATCGACGAGACGCGGCACGCGGTGGTCAAGGGCGCGCACCCCTCGCCGCTGTCGGCGAAGAAGTTCTTCGGCTCCCGCCCCTTCACCCAGATCAACGAGGCGGTCGCCCGGCAGGGCCACGCGCCGATCGACTGGACCATCCCGGACCTGGGCTGACCGACGTGCCGCCCTCCGTGCGCGCCACGCGGCCGCCTGACCGGGAACGCCGGTGCCTGCGGTTAGCGTCGTCGGGGACAGCCGACGAGGGCACGGAGGACGCGGTGGCCGAGGGACAGGAGCAGACGGCGCGGGACACCGTGCCGACGCGTATCGGGCAGACCGTCATGCTGTATCACGCGGGCGACCGGGAGGAGGCCCGCCACCGCTTCCTCGGCCTGTGGGCGGAGATCGGCGAGCACGGCGACCCGCTGCACCGCTGCACCCTGGCCCACTACCTGGCCGACACCCAGGACGACCCGGGGGACGAGCTGGCGTGGGACCTGAGGGCGCTGTCGGCCGCCGAGGAGCTCGCACGGGACCGTGCCGCCGAGCGGCACGAGGGGACGTCGGCGGCGCGCGCCCTGTATCCCTCGCTGCACCTGAATCTGGCCGTCGACTACGACAGGCTCGGCCGCCGCGAGGCCGCCCGGGTGCACCTGCGCAGGGCCCGCGGCGCGGCCGTGGCCCTGGCCGACGACCGGTACGGCGAGAGGGTGCGCGCGGCGATCCGCCGCCTCGGGGCACGGCTCGGCGACGACGGCCCCACCGCGGACGACCGGTGGGGCCCGCCCCGGCAGAGGCCGTAGCCACGACGGGCCGCCGCGGCCCGGGTTCTGCGGGCCGCGGCGGGGGCCGGGCCCGTTCGCGGTGCCGGACGGGCGGAGGATGCCCCGCACGAGTGATCCCCGGCCCGTGCGCAGACCCCGCGCCCGCCGCGGCCGGCGTCAGTCGCCGGTGGAGCCGTCGAGGCACTCGCGGAGCAGATCGGCGTGACCGTTGTGCCGTGCGTACTCCTCGACCATGTGCGTGTGGATCCAGCGCAGGGTGAACCGCTCACCGGTGCGCCGGTGCTTGCCGCGGGACACCTCGTCGAGCCGGAAGCCGGCCGCGATGCGCCGGGCCGCCTCGATCTCGGCCTGCCACGTGGCGTACGCCTCCTGCCAGGTGTCCGCCTCGGTCAGGTGGAACTCGCCGTCCGGGTCCTGGTCGTCGTAGTAGATCGGCCCGCAGTCCTCGTCCGCCAGTACCCTGCGGTACCAGCTCCGTTCGACCTCGGCCATGTGCCGCACCAGCCCCATCAGGGACAGTTCGGAGGGGGCCACGGCGGCGGTCCGCAGCTGGGCGTCGGTCAGGCCCTCGCACTTCCACGCGAGGGTCTGCCGGTGGTAGTCGAGCCAGCCCTCCACCATGGTGCGTTCGTCGGCGTCGTTCGCGGGTTCGCGGCGTTCGGTCGTCATCCCCGCATCCTGTCCCACTCGCGCGCGGCCCACCAGGTGTTTCCCGGCCCCGTCACCGGCGCGACAACGCGACCGGCGCGCCGTCCCGGACGGACCCGCGCCGTTCCCGCGCGGCCTCGCCGGCCGGCCGCCCCCGCGGGCGCCGTATGCTTCCCGGCGGACCCGGGCCGGTGGACGGCAGGGCGGTGGACGACGGAGGGGAACACCACGTGAAGGTCGGCTGCATCGGACTCGGCGACATCGCGCAGAAGGCCTACCTGCCGGTGCTCGGCGCCCTGCCCGGCGTGGAACTGCACCTGCAGACCCGCACCCCCGCGACCCTCACCCGCGTCGCCGACGGCCTGCGCGTCCCCGAGGGGCAGCGCCACGCCGGCCTCGACTCCCTGCTCGCCCAGGACCTCGACGCCGCCTTCGTGCACGCGCCGACGGCCGTCCACCCCGAGATCGTGACGAGGCTGCTGGACGCCGGTGTGCCGACCTACGTCGACAAGCCGCTCGCCTACGAACTCGCCGACTCCGCCCGCCTGGTGGAACTCGCCGAGCGGCGCGGCACGAGTCTCGCCGTCGGCTTCAACCGGCGCCACGCCCCCGGGTACGCGCAGTGCGCCGAGCACCCGCGCGAGCTGATCCTCCTGCAGAAGAACCGCACGGGGCTCCCGGAGGAGCCGCGCACGATGATCCTCGACGACTTCATCCACGTCGTCGACACCCTGCGCTTCCTGGCGCCCGGCCCGGTCGACGACGTCACCGTGCGCGCCCGCGTCCGGAACGGCCTGCTCCACCACGTCGTGCTCCAGCTCGCCGGGGACGGCTTCACCGCGCTCGGCGTCATGAACCGGCTCAGCGGCTCGGCCGAGGAGATCCTCGAGGTCTCCGGCCAGGACACCAAGCGCCAGGTGGTCAATCTCGCCGAGGTGATCGACCACAAGGGCCGGCCGACGCTGCAGCGGCGCGGCGACTGGGTGCCGGTGGCCCGCCAGCGCGGCATCGAACAGGCGGTCCTCGCCTTCCTCGACGCCGTGCGCGCGGGCACGGTGCTCAGTGCCCGGGACGCGCTGGAGACCCATGAGCTGTGCGAGCGGGTGGTACGCGAGGTGCTGGAGACCGCCGCCTGAGCCGCAGCGTCCGTACGCCCTCGCCGACGGCCCAGGCGGCCAGGACCAGCAGCGCCCCGCGCACCGCCCAGTCGCCGTGGCGGACGTAGGCCGTGGTGCCGTGCGCGAGCGGGACCTCGTAGACCCGGGCGGCGCTCGCGTCGGTGCCGAGCCAGGAGCCGACCCGCCTGCCGTTTGCGTCGTGGACGGCGGAGACGCCGGTCAGCGTGGCGTGCACCATCGGGCGGCCGGTCTCCGCGGCGCGCAGCGCGGCGAGCGAGGCGTGCTGCTCCGGCGCCCAGGTGTCCTGGAACGTGGACGTCGACGACTGGGCGAGCAGCACCCCGGCGCCGTCGGCGGCCAGACGCCGGCTCATGTCGGGGAAGGCGCTCTCGAAGCACACCATCGGCCCGATCCGCAGCCCGTGGCCCACGTCCATCACGACCTGGTGCGAGCCGCGCCTGCGGTCCTCGCCCGCCGCCTTGCCGACGGAGGTGGCCCAGCCGAGCAGGGACCGCGCCGGGACATACTCGCCGAAGGGCACCAGCCGCATCTTGTCGTACCGGTCGCCGGTCGGGCCGTCCGGGCCGACGAGCACCGAACTCTTGAAGATGCCGGGCTTGTCCGAGCGCCGCGCGTCGACGTTGACCAGCAGATCGGCGCCGGTCTCGCGGGACAGCGCGGTCAGCCGGTCCGCCAGGTCCGGCCGGTCGTCCAGGTCGAAGCCGACGCTGCTCTCGCCCCAGACGACCAGGTCGACGCCCCGGCCCGCCAGGCCGCGGGTCAGCCGCTCCTCGCGGTCGAAACGCCGGTCGGCGCTGTCGCGTCCGGCCACGACACCGGGCTGCACCACGGCGATCGAGACCCGCTCGCCCGCCACGGGGCGCGGCGACCACACCCAGGCGGCGGACACGGCGGCGGCAGCGGCGACGAGCCCGGCCACGGCGGCCACCCGGGCCCGGCGCACGGCGACCAGGAGGGCGACGGCCGCGTTGACGGCCACCACCAGGAAACTCAGCAGCCACACGCCGCCGACCGAGGCGAGCCGCAGCGCCGGGGCGACCTCCCACTGACTCGCGCCGATCATGCCCCAGGGACCGCCGAGCCCCTGCCAGGACCGCACCAGCTCCACGGCCAGCCACCCCGACGGCAGCACCACGAGCGCCGCGGCCGCCCTGCCCGCCGACGGGACCCCTCCCAGCATCCGCCGCACCAGCCAGCCCCACGGCGCCCACAACGCGCCGAGCAGCGCGGCGATCACGAAGGTGAACACGTGCAGGCTGGGCAGCAGCCAGTGGTGCATGGCCAGCATGAAACCGAACCCCGCGCACCAGCCGTCGTACGCGGCCCGCCTGCCCGTCGGCGCGCTCCGTGCCAGCAGCAGCCAGGGGACCAGCGCCACCCAGGCCCACCACCACAGCGACGGGGCGGGAAAGGCGAGGACGGGCGACGCGCCGGCGAGCACGGCGACGGCCGAGCGCCGCCAGGGCGAGGTGATCCAGCGGCCGAGCGTCTCCATGGGCGGCTCCCTACCCCGTGCTGCCTTCAGTGTGCGCTCTCGACGCGGATCCGTTCAGTGGATCACACAGGCGGCCGCCCGCATGGGCAGGCGCCGCCCCGGGGCGATATTCGGTGGCGCGGCACGGACCCGGACACCGATCGTGTCCGGCATGGATGATCAGCGAGAACCCCGATTCCGCGTCCGCGCCCGCCACACCGGCTCCACGGTCACCGTCTACCAGGCCTACCGTCCGGAGATCGGCCGCGCGGCGGCCCGAGAGGGCCGCTTCCCGCCGTCCTGGAAACGCGACCGCATGACCTGGATCAAGCCGTCATTCCTGTGGATGATGTACCGCTGCGGATGGGGCACGAAGGAGGACCAGGAGACGGTCCTCGCCGTCGAGATCGACCGGGAGGGCTTCGTCTGGGCGCTGCGCAACGCCTGCCTGTCCCACTACGTCCCCGAACTGCACGGTGACAGGGAGAGCTGGCGGCGGCAGCTGCGGCGGGCGCCCGCGCGCGTGCAGTGGGACCCCGAACGGGACCTGCGCCTCGCCCCGCTGCCCCACCGGTCGTTGCAGCTGGGCCTGGCGGGGGAGGCGGCGGCACGGTACGCCGACGAATGGATCGTGGGCATCGAGGACGTGACACCGCTCGCCGCCAGGATCCACGCACTGGTCCGGGCCGGCCGGACCGAAGAGGCCGCCGGGCTGCTGCCCGAGGAACGGCCCCTCCTCCTGGAGGACGGCGCCCTCGCACATCTGGGCGGATGAGCGATCCGCACCTAGGATGATCGATGATCGATCAATTTCTGTGCAGGAGGTTCTCATGACACGTCCCGTCACGGTGGTCACGGGGGGCAGCCGGGGAATCGGCGCCGCGACCTGTCTGCGTCTCGCGGCCGACGGACACGACGTCGCCGTCGGCTACCTCCGGGACGAGACGGCCGCCCGGGCGGTGGTGGCCGGGGTGCGGGAGGCGGGCGGCCGCGCCGTCGCCGTACAAGGGGACACGTCGGTCGAGGCCGACGTCGAGCGGCTCTTCGGGACGGCGGAGCAGCGGCTCGGGCCGGTGAGCGGCCTGGTGAACAACGCGGCGGTGACCGGCCCGCTGGGGCGCCTCGCCGACAGCGACACCGCCGACCTGCGCCGGGTCCTCGACGTCAACCTGCTCGGCACGCTGCTGTGCGCCCGCCGCGCCGCCCGGTCGATGACCGCGCGGGGCAGCGGCGTGATCGTCAACGTGTCCTCGGCTGCCGCGACCCTCGGCAGTCCTGGGGAGTACGTCCACTACGCGGCCGCCAAGGCGGGCGTCGACGCCCTGACCGTGGGCCTGGCCAAGGAGCTCGGCCCGCAGGGCGTCCGCGTCAACGCCGTCGCGCCCGGCGTCACCGACACCGAGATGCACGCCGCCATGGGCGACCCCGGGCGGGCCCGGCGGATGGGGGCGGCCGTACCGCTGGGCCGCGCGGGCCGGGCCGAGGAGATCGCCGCGGCGATCTCCTGGCTGATGTCGCCCGACGCCTCCTACACCACGGGGACGGTGCTGCGGGTGGCGGGAGGGCGCTGAGCCCGGCCGGGGTGGGCCGCACCCGGCGCCCTCAGGCGGCCTCGATGATCTCGCAGCGGATCGCGGCGGCCCACTCGACGACCAGCAACTCGTACTCCACGCGCTCCTGGGCCGACAGGGATCCGCCGGCCCGCCGCCACAGGGCACGGATCTGGTCGTTCAGCTCCGCGGCGGAACGCACGGAACCAGGGGTCACGGAATCGGGGGACATGCGGGCAAGCCTAGGGGCAGGCACTGACACTGCGCTACCGGTCGGCTACGCAGGCATATGCCGTCCGTCGCGGGTCCCGGCTCAGCCCGCGGACTCCGCGGCGTGCGGGCTGAGGACACCGGCCGTGACCAGGACGATGATGAGGACGCCGAGCGCGATGCGGTACCAGACGAACGGCATGAAGCTCTTGGTCGAGATGTACTTCATGAACCAGGCGATGACCGCGTACCCGGTACCGAAGGCGATGGCCGTCGCGAACAGCGTCGGACCCCACGAGACGTGGTCGTTCTCCATCGCGTCGTTCAGCTCGAACAGTCCGGAGGCGAGCACCGCCGGGATCGCGAGCAGGAACGAGTACCGTGCCGCTGCCTCGCGCCGGTACCCCATGAAGAGGCCGCCGCTGATGGTCGCGCCGGAGCGGGACACGCCCGGGATGAGGGCCATCGCCTGGCACAGGCCGTAGATCAGGCCGTCCCGGACGCCGAGGTCGTTCAGCTCCTTGCGCCGCTGGGGCGCGCGGTGCCGGCCGCCCTTCTCGTCGCGCGCGGCCATCCGGTCCGCGATGCCGATGATCACACCGACGCCGATGAGCATGGTCGCGGTGATCCGCAGGTCGCGGAACGGCCCCTCGATCTGGTCCTTCAGCGTCAGACCGAGCACACCGATCGGGATCGAGCCGACGATCACCAGCCAGCCCATGCGCGCGTCGGGATCGTGGCGCATCGCCTTGTCCGTGAACGAGCGGGTCCAGGCCACGAGGATGCGTCCGATGTCCTTGCGGAAGTAGATGAGTACGGCCGCCTCCGTGCCGATCTGCGTGATCGCCGTGAAGGCCGCGCCCGGGTCGTGCCAGCCGGAGAACGCCGCGGTGAGCCGGAGGTGCGCGCTGGAGGACACGGGGAGGAACTCGGTCAGCCCCTGGACGAGTCCGAGGATGAGTGATTCGAACCAAGACATGAAGTTACGGAGTCCAAGCGCCGATCGAGGGACGGTCGATGGACACGCCGGTCCGCCGACTGCGGTGATCGGGACCGGGCGTGTCGAGGGGCAGCGTAGCGCCCCGAAATGAAAACCGGGCGACAGGGGGACGGGGCGGCCCGGCGTCAGCGCCCGCGCAGCCGGTGGCGTCTGCGCCAGGCCACCACCGCGCCCGCCAGGCCCGGCAGGGCGATGCAGGCCAGGGCGATCAGGAAGGCCGGGGACGTCGGCGTCGAGGCGCGGGCGCCGGCGACGGCGTAGGCGGCGGTGTTGGGGATCGAGCCCAGCCCCGTCGCCAGCAGGAAGGGCAGCAGGCCCATGCGGGAGACGGCGGCACAGTAGTTGGCGGCGGCGAACGGCACCCCGGGGAACAGCCGCGCGGCCAGCATCGAGCGGAAGCCGTGCCGGCTCAGCTGCCCGTCCGCGGCCTTCAGCCACTTGCCCCGCAGCAGCGGGCGCAGCGCCTCCTGGCCCAGCACCCGGCCGAGACAGAAGGCGACACCGGCACCGAGCACGGTGCCCGCCAGCGAGGAGGCGAGACCCAGCTGCCAGCCGAACAGGGCGCCGGCGGCCAGGTTCAGCAGCGGCCGCGGCACGAAGGCGACGGTGCACAGCCCGTACGCCACGGCGTACGCGAGTGCCGCCGCGGCACCGCCGAGCTGAGGCGGCCAGCCGTTCGTCAGCAACCGCTGCGGCTGGAACAGCAGGACCGCCGTCGCGGCCGACGCGAGCAGGGCCACGAGGAGGGAGAAACGGGACCACGGGGAGAGCAGGACTCTCGTCACGCGGCCGGCGGGACCGGCCGGGGCGGCCGGACCGGCGGCCGTGGCGACGGCGAGCTCCGTCGCGGCGGTCCGGGGAGAGACCGTGACGGTGCCCCCAGAGCGGGTGGTGGCATCGAACATCCGGCGACACTAACCGACCTGTGTGTGTGATCGCCGTACGGTGCGTCTCAGGAACGTCACAGACCCGGGAACCGGAAGGCGGGCCCCGGGCACAATGGAGCGGTGAACGAGTCCGTCCCCGTCAGCCGCGTCACCGACCACGGCACCGCCAAGCTCATGCCCGACGTCGACCGGCCGCGGGCGTGGCTGCTCACCGTCGACGGGGCACCGCAGTCGTACGTCGATCTGGACGAGCCGGCGCACCTGGAGTTCGAGTACACGCGCCGGGTCGGCCATGTCCTGGACGTCGTCGCCGAGCCGGGGCGCGCGCTGGACGTGCTGCACCTGGGCGGGGGCGCGTTGACGCTGCCCCGGTACCTGGCCGCGACCCGGCCGGGCTCGCGGCAGGACGTCGTGGAGGCGGACCGGGGGCTGCTGGACCTGGTCGCCGGACACCTGCCGCTGCCGGAGGGCGCGGGTGTCACCGCGCACGCCGCCGACGCCCGCGCCTGGCTGGAGAACGCCCCCGCCGGTTCGGCCGACGTGCTGATCGCCGACGTCTTCGGCGGTTCCCGCGTCCCCGCGCACCTGGCCTCGGCCGGCTACGCCCGCGAGGCGGCACGGGTCCTGCGCGCCGACGGTGTGTACGTGGCGAACCTCGCCGACGCGGCGCCGTTCGCCTTCCTGCGCTCGCAACTCGCCGGGTTCGCCACGCTCTTCGAGGAGCTGGCGCTCGTCGCCGAGCCGGGGGTGCTGCGCGGACGCCGCTTCGGCAACGCCGTCCTCGTGGCCGCGCACCGGCCCGTCGACACGGCGGCGCTGGCCAGGCGCACCGCCGCCGACACCTTCCCGGCCCGGGTGGTGCACGGGGCCGCCCTGCGGGACTTCATCGGCGACGCGCGGCCGGTGCGGGACGAGGACGCCCTGCCGTCGCCGGAGCCGCCCGCCGGCGCGTTCGGCATCGGCTGAGCGGCGGGACGGCCGCGCCGGCGGTCTCAGCCCGTCGGCGGCTCCTCGGTCAGGCGCACGGTGCTGAGGATCTTCTGGACCGTCGCCTCCGGGATCTCCTCCTTGACACCCTTGGCGCCGTAGAGGTTCCAGGTGACGAAGTCGCCCGCGCCGTTCTTGAACGCGAAGGTGATCGCCTTGCCCTCGGTGTCGCACTTCCCCTTCTGCGGGGTGCCCTCCGAGTGCGCCGTGACGACGCTGCCCGCCAGGCCGGACGCCGTGGTGTACGGCTTGGGCTTGCCGGCCTTGACGCTCTTCATGTCCGGCTGGGTGTAGCCGCCGTAGATCCACCACGGCACCCGGGTCTCGGCCGCCATGTCGGTGTCCTTCGCGCCGTCCTCGCCGCGGCTGCCCGCGGTGACGAGCGCGGTGCGCTCCTTGCGCCCGTCCTTGTCCGTGTCGTCGGTGCACCACTCGGACTTGAGGTAGGCGGGGGCGGTGACGCTGGTGCGCTGCAGCTTCCCGTCCTCCTCCCACTCGAAGCCGACGCTCATGTCGGTGGTGTCGATCTCCCAGTCGGCGGGCACGTCGAACAGGGTGCCGAAGCGCGGGTTGGCGACGACCTTCCAGCCCTCGACGGTCGGTTTCAATTCGCCGCCGCCGCGCGGGTTGTCGTCGGTGCCGGTCGGGCTCGGTGCCGGGGGCTCGGAGGTGCCGGTGGAGGTGCTCGCGGTCGGCTTCCCGCCCTTGCCGTCGGCCGTGTCCTCCTTGTCACCGCCCAGGACCAGGAATCCGGTGACGCCGGCGGCCACCACGACGGCGATCGCCGCGACGATCGCGACCAGCTTGGTCCGGTTCCCGCCACCGCCACCGCCACCGCCACCACTGCCGACGACGACCGTCGCCGGCTGCGGGGCGCCGGGCGGCTGCGCGGCCCCCCACTGCTGCTGCCCGTACGGGCCCGGCTGCTGCTGGTAGCCGGGCTGCTGGTACGGATTCGGCTGCTGGTACCCCGGCTGCTGGTACGGGTTGTTCTGCTGCGGGTTCTGCTCGCCCCCGGGCGGCTGCTGTCCTGGCCACATGAGCAGTCACCCTAGTGCGGCCGAGGACACGTTTCGGTCACCGGGCCTTGTCAGGGACGTACCGAAACCGGCCCCGCCCGGCGTGCCGCGAACGACCGTGCGCAGGTCCGGCAGGCGGCCGGGGGTGTGAACTCCCGGACAGCGCACGCGGTTCTCCGGACCGGGCGAAGAGCTCCTGGCCCCATCTGCTACTCACGGGTAACCTTCGGCCATGAGCGCAGATCAGATGTCGACGGGCGAGCTGCTCGCCGCCACGGTGCCGATGGTCCGGACCCTGAACCTCGAGTACCTGGAGACCACCCCCGAGAAGGCGGTGCTGGCCCTGCCGGACCAGCCCGAGTACCACAACCACGTCGGCGGGCCGCACGCCGGAGCGATGTTCACCCTGGGCGAGTCGGCCAGCGGGGCGATCGTGCTGGCCGCCTTCGGCGACCAGCTCCCGCGCGCCGTGCCGCTGCTCGTCACCGCCGAGATCGCGTTCAGGAAGCTCGCCCTGGGCCCGGTCACCGCCACCGCCACCCTCGGCCGTCCGGTCGCCGACGTCGTCGCGGAACTGGACGAGGGCAAGCGCCCCGAGTTCCCGGTGAGCGTCGCCATCCGGCGCGAGGACGGCGCGGTCACCGGGGAGATGACGGTCGTCTGGACCCTGCGGCCCAACGGCTGACCCGGGCGGCCGGACCGGGGCGGGACGGCCGCCCCCCGGGCACGCCCGCGCGGACCGGTAGGCTTCCCGGGTACGCCTTTGCAAAGGCGTACCCGGGAAGCGGCGGGATCCACCGCCACGCCGGGGACGCGAATCGGAGGATGCGGCGTTGCACGTCCAGGAGTGGCTCGATACGGTGCCCGCGGCGGCCGTCTACGCCGTGGTCGGACTGGTCATCGGTCTGGAGAGTCTGGGCATCCCGCTGCCCGGCGAGATCATCCTGGTCTCGGCGGCCCTGCTGTCCTCCCGGCACGGCGGCGTCGACCCGGTGATCCTCGGCGCCTGTGCCAGTGCGGGCGCGGTGATCGGCGACTCCCTCGGGTACGCCGTCGGCCGCAAGGGCGGCCGGCCCCTGCTGGCCTGGCTGGGAGGGAAGTTCCCCGGGCACTTCGGCGAGGGGCACATCGCCACCGCCGAGCGGTCCTTCGGGAAGTGGGGCATGTGGGCCGTGTTCTTCGGCCGCTTCGTCGCCCTGCTGCGCATCTTCGCGGGACCGCTGGCCGGCGTGCTGCGGATGCCGTACTGGAAGTTCCTGATCGCGAACGTCCTCGGTGCCGTCGTCTGGGCGGGCGGCACCACCGCCGTCATCTTCTACGTCGGCGTCGTCGCCGAGTCCTGGCTCAAGCGCTTCTCGTGGCTGGGCCTGGTCGCCGCCGTCCTCGTCGGCGTCGCCTCGATGCTCGTCGTCAAGCGCAGGGCGGGCCGGTCCGGCCAGGCGCCGGAAGCCCAGCAGGCGGCCGCGGCGGAGTAGGGCGCGCCCCGGCCGGGCAGACCCGGCCGGGCGGCCGGGCACGGCCCTCGGCGGCTCACCCGTGGATCCGGGCGTGCTCCACGGCCAGCGCCGCGTACATCGTGCCGTTCAGCGTGACGCCCTGCCGCTCCTCCTCGGTCAGCTCCCGCTTCACCTTCGCCGGCACGCCCGCGACCAGGGAACCCGGCGGTACCCGCATGCCCTGCGGGACCAGCGCCTGCGCGGCCACCAGGGAACCGGCGCCGATCACCGCGCCGTTGAGCACCGTGGCGCCCATCCCGATCAGGCAGTCGTCCTCGACGGTCGCCCCGTGCACGACCGCGTTGTGCCCGATCGAGACCCGCTCGCCGACCGTGACGGGGAAGCCGGGATCGGCGTGGAGCGTGCAGTTGTCCTGGACGTTGCTGTCCGCGCCGACGGTGATCCGCTCGACGTCGCCCCGCAGCACCGCCCCGTACCAGACACTGGCACCCGCGTGCAGCGTCACATCGCCGACGACCGAGGACGTCGGCGCCACGAAGGCCCCCGCGTCCACGGCCGGCTCCTTGCCGCCGATGCCCTTGATCAGCGCCTTCTGCGTCATCTTCGCCTCCTGGTCGGGTGTCGCAGGGCACGGTACGCCACCCGGTGGGGTGAAGATCACAGGACCGCGGCGTCCGCGGCGCACCGCGCGCTGAGTACCGTGAGCGGGTGCCGAAGCGCAAGAACACGTTCTCCTCCTGGCCCAGCCGTCTCGCGCAGCGCGCCGTCCACGCGGGCTGGGCCTGGGTCCAGCGCACCGGCTCCGTCACCGCCGCCCGCCCCGGACGCTTCCGCTTCGGCGCGCTCGGCACGGGCACCCGGCTCGCCTTCCCGCTCGGCACGGTCTTCGGCGAACCCTGGATCCACCTCGGGGCCCACTGCATCATCGGCGAGCAGGTCACCCTGACCGCCGGACTCATGCCCGACCTCGACCTCGGCCCGGACCCCATCCTGCGCATCGGCGACGGTGTCGTCCTCGGCCGCGGCAGCCACGTCATCGCCGACACGACCGTCAGCATCGGCAACGACTGCTACTTCGGCCCATACGCATACGTCACCTCCACCAACCACTCCTACGACGACCCGCACCAGCCCATCGGCAAGCAGTGGCCGCGCATGGAGCCCGTGGAGATCGGCCCGGGCTGCTGGATCGGCACCGGCGCGGTGATCCTGCCCGGGGCGCGGATCGGCCGGAACGCGGTGGTCGCCGCCGGTGCCGTGGTCCGGGGCACGGTCCCCGACCACGCCGTGGTGGCGGGCGCGCCCGCCCGCGTCGTACGGCGCTGGACGCCGGAGGAGGGCTGGCAGCCGCCGATGCGGACCCCCGCCCCGGTGCCGGTGCCCGACGGGGTCACGCCGGAACAGCTGCGGGCGCTGTCACGGCTGGACGAGGAGACGGTGGCCCGCCTGGCCGAGGCGGAGGCCCCGGACGCCGCCGGGGAACCGGCGGAAACCGCCGTGGAGAGGTGAGTGCCGGGCCCGCCCGGCAGGCGGCCGCTCGTCTGCTGAGACGACCGGCCGTGAGGCGTACGGCAGTTGTTAGCGTGCGGTCATGCACGCACCCATCGGTCACTTCGACAGCACCACCCCCGCCCCGGACTGCCTCGACGAGCTGACCTCCCCGGTCGCCGACGCCGTACGCCACTGGCGCGGCAGCGTCCCCGCGGGGGAGATCCTGTACGTCGACACCGACCCGCAGTGGGCCGACACCGCCGTCTTCGTCGAGCACTACGGCCGTGAGCTGCTGGAACAGTCCGCGAACTGCGTGGTGGTCGCCGGCAAGCGGGGCGGCGGCACCACACTCGCCGCGTGCGTGGTGCTCTCCACCACCCGGGTCGACGTCAACGGCGTCGTGCGCCGCCACCTCGGCGCCCGCAAGGCGTCGTTCGCCCCGATGGACACGGCCACCGGCGAGACCGGCATGGAGTACGGGGGCATCACCCCCCTCGGTCTGCCCGCCGACTGGCCGGTGCTGGTGGACGCGGCCGTCGTCGACCTGCCCTACGTCCTCGTCGGGAGCGGACGCCGGCGGGGCAAGCTGCTGGTGCCGGGCAAGGCCTTCGCCGAGCTGCCCGGAGCGGCGGTGCTGGAAGGACTGGGCGTCGCCTGACAGGGCGGCGCGGGCTTCTTCCGGACGCCCCTAGCCGAGCCGCGGGATCTCGATCGCCGGGCAGCGGTCCATCACCATGTCCAGGCCCGCCGCCCGGGCCCGCTCGAAGGCGGCCTCGTCGATCACACCCAGCTGGAACCACACCGCCTTCGCACCGATCGCGATCGCCTCGTCGGCGACCTGGCCCGCCAGGTCGCTGTTGACGAACACGTCGACGACGTCGACCGGAAAGGGAATCTCGGCCAGCGAGGCGTAGCCCTGCTCGCCGTGGACGGTCTCCGCCTTCGGGTGCACCGGCACGATGCGCTTGCCGAAGCGCTGGAGGGTCTCGGCCACGCCGTACGCGGCGCGCGAGCGGTTCGAGGAGAGGCCGACCACGGCCCAGGTGTCCCCGGACTCCAGGAGGATCTTGCGGATGGTCTGCCGGGTGTCGTCCATGCGGGTTCCTTCGGTGGCCGGGTGTCACGCGTCCTTGTGTGCTCGATGGTACGAAGCGGTGGCCTCGTGGAGCGCGTCGATACGGTGGCCGAGCAGTTGCGGGAGGCCGTCCGGCGTGTTCGTGCGCCGGGTTTCCATGTCGTGGAGGCCGTGGACGTGAATTGATTTCACGGAACGCAGATAGGTGAGATCGCGTTCCGTCGCTTCGAGCCATTCCTTTTCCAAGAGCTTCAATTGCAGCTCGTCCGCCGATTCCAGGGCGTCGTAGAGCTGCGTGACGGCCGAGGAAAGGTGGTCCGCCCGGTACGGCGGAAGGGCGGAGCTTTCGATCCCCCTGCGGAGTTCCTCGGTGATCGTCGTCGCGATGTCGAGACGGGTGCGGGCCACGAACCTCTCGTGCACCTCCACCGCGAACCGCAGGGTGCAGCGCGTCAATTCACCCCGTGCGGTCGCCGCGCTCGTGCGGGCGTCACGGATCGAGAGGTCGGCGGCCAGGGCGTTCGAGCGCTGGGTCAGTTCCGCGGCCCGGCCGAGCCAGGTTTCGTACGCGGAGGCCAGGGGAGTGGAACGGGTCTTGTCCGTGAGGAGGGATGTGGGCGCCCGGCGACGCCGTTCCACATTCTGCACAGGAATGCCGTCACGCCGCCGTCCCGGTCGTGACCGATGTACTCGAATATCTCGGTGACGTCGGTGCCCAGGTAATTCGCCAGAGGGGTCGCCCCGCCCGGGTGCGGGTCCAGGGGGGAATCCGTGGGTCAATGACGGCGGGCCGAAATTCTCGTGTCCCCGTTCCCTGTTCAGGATTTCCGCGAACCGCAGGGTTTCCCCGGGACTGTTCTCCCCGGAGAATACTCCTTGTGTTCCGTCGAACTGCCCAGACATGGAGAACTTCTCCACTCGTCGGGCCGTCCATCAACCCTTGCCGACCCGATGGAGGGGTTCAATGCTGAACTGTCTGGTTCTGGTTAACGTTCGTCTGCGGAACAGTTCCGGGCGACGCCTGGTCGAGTCGCTGCGCACGGTATTCTCCGGGCGTCATGCCGAACTCCTTGCGGAACGCCAGATGGAACCCCACATGGCTCCCGTACCCGATGATCCGGTGGATTTCCTGCTGCGGAATCGACGGATCGGCCAGCAGCCTGCGGGCCTCCTGGAGCCTGCGGAACAGCAGGTGCCGGGCCGGCGGTTCACCGACGAGTTCGCGGAACACCCGGGAGAATACGGCACGCGACATTCCCGCCTCCCTGGCCAGGGATTCGACCGTCCAGGGACTGGCGTACGAGGCGTAGATGGCCGTCAGCGCCCGGCTGACCCCCTCGTGGCGCAGCGCCTTGAGCGCGGGAGACGCCTCGGCCAGCCGCTCCATCGCCGTACGCAGCGCCAGGACGAAGACCATTTCGAAGGCGCGCAGCGAGACCAACTGGGCTCCCGGCGCCATCCGGGTGCTTTCCCGGGTCAGGCATTCGAGTGTGTAGTGCAGCAGCGGCTCGTCGCGGAGCAGGTGCCGGCGCAGCACGATGATGCGGGGCAGCGCCCGATACAGCGCGGGTTCCGTCACGGGGTCGTAATGCAGGCTGGCGCAGAGTATTTCGGTGTCCGGTGCGGCACTTCCGACGGTGACGGAAGCGGAACCCCCGGGGGAGAGGTCCGGAAGGACGGAATGCAGCGGAGTCGTCGCCCGCCGGGGATCGGAGGCGAAGGAATGGGCCGACCCGTGCGGAAACATCGCGAGGTCGCCCTCGTGCAGCCGTATCGGCTCTTCGTCGCCGAAGGATATGTAACACCCGTTGCGCGCCATGTAATGGAGGATCGCGTGACTGTCGTCCTCTCCGGAGATTCCCCAACTCCCGCCGGCCAGCCACTTGCTGTAGTAGGTGTCAGCCAGCCGTAAGGGCTTGAGCAGCTCACTGAGAACGTCGGCCTGCGGCATGGACAATCCTTAAACGGTTTGAGTCTCCGGTTAATTGATCTTACCTCCCGGCCCGAGAACTCTAGAGGGAGAGGGGCTGGCCAACGGGGGGCGTCCCCTGTGAATGAGCCATGGGGGGAACGGGAGATGAACGTTCTGATCGCGGGGGCCGGTGTCGGCGGGCTGACCGCTGCGCTGAGCCTGCATGCCGCAGGGTGCGAGGACGTGCGCGTGGTCGAGGCCGCGCCGGAGATCCGCCCGTTGGGAGCCGGAATCAACCTCCTGCCGGACGCCGTGCGCGAACTCGCGGCGCTCGGCCCGTACGAGGAACTGCTGCGCCGGTCCGTCCCGTTGGAGCAGCTCGGCTACTTCAACCACCACGGTCAGACCGTGTGGAGCGAGCGGCGCGGCCACGGTGCCGGACACCGCTGGCCCCAACCGGCCATGTCCAGCGGCTCCTCGCAGGAACTCCTCGCCGGCCGGGTCGCCGAACGGCTGGGACTCGACGCCGTCCGCACCGACGCGCGGCTCACCGGATTCACCGTGGCCGACTCCGGTCGCGTCCAAGTGGACCTGGGCCACTGTGCCCGGGGTGGCACGGTGAGCACCGTCGGGACCGACGTCCTGGCCGGCGCGGACGGCATCCGCTCCGTCTGCGCGACGTCCTGGGCGGCGCGGAACCCGCGCAGGAGTTCCCCATGATGGACCGCGCCCCCCTTGCCGCGCTGGTCCTTCGGCCCGGTCACCCTGCTCGGGGACGCCGCCCACACCATGGCGCCCATGGGCTCCAACGCCACCACTCAGGCGGTGGTCGACGCCCGCGCCCTGGCCCACGCGCTGTCCCCGCACGCGGACCCGGTGCACGCACTGCGCGAGTACGACCGCGAGCGGCGGCCCGCTGACCCGGCCCGCACCCGCAGGCTCCCGCAGCTTCTTCCTGCACCCGCACCACCCTCACTCACCGTGATTCCAGGAGAGAAATGCCCCGCACCGGCCAGGACTACCTCGCCTCCTTGCGTGACGGCCGTGCCGTCTGGCTCGACGGAGAGCTGGTCAAGGACATCACCGAGCACCCCGCGTTCCGCAACACCGCCCGCTCCATCGCGGACCTCTACGACCTCGCCGCCGACGGACCGGCCCGCGACGTGCTCACCGTGCAGCCGGGGGGCACCGAACAGCGGATCCTGCGCGCCTGCCACGTGCCGCGCACCCACTTGGAACTGGTGGAGCGCCGTGCGGCGTTCAAGACCTGGTCCGAGGCCGGCTACGGCTTCCTCGGCCGCTCGCCCGACTGCATGGCCACCGGCATCGCCGGGTTCGTGTCCGCCCCCGAGGTGTTCGCGGACGCCGAGTTCGACGGCCGGGACAACCTGGCCGCCTACCACCGGCGGATGCCGGAGGGCAGCCTGTACCAGGCGTTCACCGTCACCAACCCGCAGACCGACCGCACGAAGTCCGCCTCCGGGCAGGAGGAGGACGACCTGTACGTGCGCGTCGTCAAGGAGCGCGACGACGTGTTCGTGCCGTGGGAGAACGTCCTCACCCACCGCAACATGGACGCCGCCTTCCAGATGTGGTGGGGCACCCCCGCGTACACCAACTTCGTCCACCAGGCGTCCGTCCGCTACCGGACCAAGCTGGAATTCCTCACCGGGCTTGCGGTCCTGCCGGCCAAGTCGAACAACACCTATCACCTGCCGCCGGTCCAGATGCAGCTCGGCCGGCTGATCGGCTGGCTCAGCATCGCCAAGTCGATGGTGCTCGCGGCCGAGACCGAGTACGAACAGATCGGCGGGGCGGGCGGCCCCGTCCACCTCAGCCGGGAGATCGCCTCCGCGCACCGGGCCATGGCCGGCGACCTCTACCCCGAGATCCTCGCCGAGCTGAAGATGCTGGCCGGCGGCGGCCTGATCCAGCTCCCGGCCTCCGGCTACGACCTCAACCACCCGGAACTGGGCCGCCTGGTCGCCAAGTACGTCCGCTCGCCCGGCACCCCTGCCGAGCAGCGGATCAAGCTCCTCAAGCTCGCCTGGGACGCGCTCGGTTCGGAGTCCGCCAGCCGCCACGAGCAGTACGAGCGCTTCTACCACGGCGCCCCGCACGTCTACCTGCCCGGCATCCTCCTGGACGGCCGCCCGGACCTCCTGGAGGCGTTCACCCAGTCCTGCCTCGACGGGTACGAGCTGGGCGAGGGCCCGGGGACCGGGGCGGGTTTCCATGGCGGCCGCTAAGAGCGGCTGGGCGCTCGCACTGCTCGCGGGCACCCAGTTCGTACTGATCCTGGACACCTCGGTGATCAACGTCGCGGCCCCCTCCATGGGCCGGGAGCTCGACATCTCACCGGCGGCCCTGTCCTGGGTGGCCAACGCCTACCTGGTCTCCTTCGGTGGGCTGCTGCTGCTCAGCGGGCGGGCGGCCGACCTCCTCGGGCGGCGCAGGGTGTTCGTGTCGGGCCTCGCGGTCCTGATCCTCGCCTCCCTCTTCGGCACCTTCGCCGACAGCGCCGCCCTGCTCATCGCGGCGCGCACGCTGCAGGGCGTGGGAGCGGCGATGGCGGCGGCCTCCGCACTGGCCCTGCTGCTGATGCTGTTCGAGGACGGGCCGGGACGGCACCGGGCACTCGGCGTCTTCGCGGCGATGGCCGGCGCCGGAGGCGCGGCGGGCACCGTCCTGGGCGGCGTGCTGACCAGCTGGTTCGGCTGGGAGTCCACTTTCGCCATGAACGTCGTCGCCGGACTGGTCCTGATGGTCCCGGCGTTCAGGCTGCTGCCCGGGGGACGCGCCGAACGCGACGGGCGCGGCATCGACCTGCCCGGCGCGGTGACGGTCACCACGGGGCTCGCGCTGCTCGCCTACGCCGTGGTCAGCGCAGGGGAGGCCGGCTGGAACGCACCGCAGACCCTCGGCACGGCCGCCGGGGCCGTGCTGCTGCTGACCGCCTTCTTCCTGATCGAGCGCAGGGCGGCAGCACCCCTGGTACCGCTGGACGTCTTCAAGCGCCGCACGCTGCGCTCGGCGAACATCCTGGCCGCGATGTGGCAGATGTCGCTGTTCCCGATGTTCTTCCTGGTGAGCCTCTAC
Organism: Streptomyces sp. NPDC006384; assembly: GCF_042870695.1. Lineage (NCBI taxonomy): Bacteria > Bacillati > Actinomycetota > Actinomycetes > Kitasatosporales > Streptomycetaceae > Streptomyces > Streptomyces sp. NPDC006384. Next base: position 265,189 of record NZ_JBIAHR010000009.1, on the reverse strand, counting down.
CTCCAGAACGTCCTGGGGTACGACGCGGTGGGCGGCGGTCTCGGACTGCTGCCGCTGTCCATCACCGTGGTCCTGGTCGCGAGCTCCGCGGACCGGCTGATCGGCCGGTTCGGGCTGCGCACCGTGATGTGCGCCGGGTTCGTGCTGATCACCGTCGGCATGGCGTGGATGTCGCGGCTCTCGGCGGACGGCTCGTTCGTCAGCGAGGTGCTCTTCCCCAGCCTGGTGCTGGGTGTCGCGCTGCCGCTGGTGTCCATCACCACCCAGGTGACCGCCACCGCGGGCACCGGCGACGAGGAGTCCGGACTCGCCTCGGGGCTGATCAACACCAGCCTGCAGTTCGGCTCCGTGATCGGCCTCGCGGCCCTCTCCGGGATCGCGGCCGCCCGCACAGGCGCGGCCGGGAAGGAGAGCGCCGCAGCCCTCACCGAAGGCATCGGCGCGGCGTTCCTCGCCGGTGCGGTGATCGCCGTGATCGCGGCACTGGTCGCGGCCCGGCTCCGTACCCCCGCACCTCCCGCGGAGACCGGCAGCACCCGTGCGGACACCGCACCGGCCACCCACTGAGACCACCCGTGCCACCGAGCACTCGTACGACCGAAAGGGAAAACCGCATGACCGACAACACCGCCCGGCGCTACCTGGTGACCGGAGCCACCGGCTTCCAGGGCGGGGCCATCGCCCGGCACCTCGCCTCCCGGGGATCCGAGGTGCGCGGACTGGTCCGCAACCCCGCGAAGGCCGACCGCCCCGTGCCCGCGGGAGTGACCCTGGTGGGCGCCGGCCTGGGCAACGCCGAGGAGGTCCTCAAGGCCTTCGACGGCATCACCCACGCCGTGGTGACGATCCCGCTGGAGTACGACACGGACACCGTGCTCTCCTACGCGCGCAACGTCGCCGACGCGGCCCGCGCCGTCGGTGTGCAGCGCCTCGTGTTCAACACGAACACCGCGCTGCCCCAGGAGACGACCCGGTACGCCGCCTTCGAGACCCGGCGGGCCGCCGAGGGCGTCATCTCGGCCAGTGGCGTGCCGACGGTGATCGTGCGTCCGCCGGTCTACCTCGACAACCTCTTCAGCCCGTGGAACGGGCCCGCCCTCGTCAACGACGGCGTGCTCGCCTACCCGCTCCCCGCCGACCAGCGGGTCGCCTGGATCTCGCACGACGACCTCGCGCAGATCGTGGCCGCAGCCCTGGAGAACGACGCGGTGGTGGGCCGGGTGCTGGACGTCGGCGGCGCGGACGTGTTCACCGGACCCGAGCTGGCCCGGGTGTTCGCCGAGGGGCTGGGCCGGGACGTGAGCTACCTGCCGCTGGACGTCCAGCAGTTCGAGGACGGGCTCGCGCACGTCGTGGGTGCGCCGGCCGCCGCGGGCGTCGCCGGGATCTACCACCACGTGAGCACCGGCGAGGCCCCGGGTCTGCTGGCCGCCGACCCGGAGCAGACCGAGCGGGAGCTGGGTGTCACGCTCACCCCGGCCGTCGAGTGGGTCAAGGCGCAGCCCTGGGACCACTGGACCGAGGCAGCCGGCTGACGGGCCGTCGGGGAGCCGCTCCGGGGAGGGCGGCTTCCCGACGTACGCACCGCACGCATGCTCGCCTCCCGGGCGGCCGAGCTGTACCGGGGCGCCTGACCGCCGGGCAGACCTCGGTGGGCGGGGAAAACCCCTGCCCGCATAGGCTGGCCGAATGCAGGACGAGTACCGCACGGTGGCCCGCAAGGGCGTGCACGAGACCGAGATCAACCGCTCGCGCTTCCTGTGCGCCCTCGCCCCGGCGGCGACCGAGGAGGAGGCGCAGGCGTTCATCGCCTCCGTGCGCAAGGAGCACGCCGACGCCAACCACAACTGCTGGGCCTACGTCATCGGCGCCGACGCCGCCGTCCAGAAGGCCAGCGACGACGGGGAGCCCGGCGGCACCGCGGGCGTGCCGATGCTCCAGATGCTGCTGCGTCGCGACATGCGGTACGTCGTCGCCGTCGTCACCAGGTACTTCGGCGGCGTCAAGCTCGGCGCGGGCGGCCTCATCCGCGCCTACGGGGGAGCGGTCGGCGAGGCCCTGGACAGTCTCGGCACCCTCACCCGCCGCCGGTTCCGCCTGGCCACGGTGACCGTGGACCACCAGCGGGCCGGAAAGCTCCAGAACGAGCTGCGGGCGACCGGGCGGGAGGTGCGCGACGTGCGGTACGCCGAGGCCGTCACCATCGAGATCGGCCTGCCCGACGCCGACGTGGACGCCTTCCGCGGCTGGCTGGCGGACGCTACCGCGGGCACGGCCCGCCTCGAGCTGGGCGGGGAGGCGTACGGGGACGTCTGAGGACGGACCACCGCCGCGGACCCGCCGGAAGCGGGTGCCGAGGACGTCACGAGACGGACCGGGGACGCGGGAAACGGATTTTCGCGGACATTTCACCCTCGGATGCGTGGGGCGTACACGGGTTCGTGGGGGAAGCGGGGCGCGGACGTATTAGCGTGGTCGGGGTCGGCCGCGCTCGGGTGGCCGTTCGGACCGGCGATTCGTGCCGGTGGTCGAGGACGCGGTGGGAGTGGGCGTGCGGGGCGGAGCGGACTCGTGAGATTGCTGCACACCTCCGACTGGCATCTGGGCCGGTCGTTCCACCGGGTGAACATGCTCGGCGCCCAGGCCGCCTTCATCGGCCACCTCGTCGAGACCGTGCGCGCACGCGACGTGGACGCCGTGGTCGTCTCGGGGGACGTGTACGACCGGGCGGTGCCGCCGCTCGCCGCGGTCGAACTGTTCGACGACGCCCTGCACCGTCTCGCCGCCCTCGGCGTGCCCACGGTGATGATCTCCGGCAACCACGACTCCGCCCGCCGCCTCGGCGTCGGCGCCGGGCTCATCGACCGCGCCGGCATCCACCTGCGCACCGACCCGGCCGGCTGCGGCACCCCGGTGGTGCTGGCCGACGCGCACGGGGACGTCGCCTTCTACGGCCTGCCCTACCTGGAACCCGCCCTGGTGAAGGCCGAGTTCGCCGTCGAGAAGGCCGGGCACGAGAGCGTGCTCGCCGCCGCCATGGACCGGGTCCGCGCCGACCTCGCCACGCGCGCGCCGGGCACCCGTTCCGTCGTCCTCGCGCACGCCTTCGTCACCGGCGGCGAACCGAGCGACAGCGAACGCGACATCACCGTCGGCGGGGTCGCCTCCGTCCCCTCGGGCGTCTTCGACGGCGTGGACTACGTGGCGCTCGGGCACCTGCACGGCTGCCAGACCATCACCGAACGCGTCCGCTACTCCGGCTCCCCGCTGCCGTACTCCTTCTCCGAGGCGGCCCACCGCAAGAGCACGTGGCTCGTCGACCTCGGCGCCGACGGCTCCGTCACCGCCGAGCGCCTCGACTGCCCCGTGCCGCGCCCCCTGGCCCGGCTGCGCGGCACCCTGGAGGAGCTGCTCGCCGACCCGGAGCTGGCCCGGCACGAGGACGCGTGGGTCGAGGCGACCCTCACCGACCCCGTACGGCCGGCCGACCCCATGGCCCGGCTCACCGAGCGCTTCCCGCACACCCTCAGCCTCGTCTTCGACCCCGACCGCGCCCCGGACGACCCGGCGGTGTCCTACGCCCGGCGCCTCGCGGGCCGCAGCGACCAGCAGATCGCGGAGGACTTCGTGGCACACGTGCGCGGAGCCGGACCCGACGACCGTGAACAGGCCGTGCTGAGGGACGCCTTCGACGCGGTGCGCGCCGACGAGGGCGTGCGGGAGGTGGCCCGGTGAGACTGCACCGGCTGGACATCACCGCCTTCGGCCCCTTCGGCGGCTCGCAGAGCGTCGACTTCGACGAACTGTCGGCGGCCGGACTGTTCCTGCTGCACGGGCCGACCGGCGCCGGCAAGACCTCCGTCCTCGACGCCGTCTGCTACGCCCTGTACGGCTCCGTCCCCGGCGCCCGGCAGAGCGGCGGCCAGGGCATGACGCTGCGCAGCGACCACGCCGCCGCCGGCACCCGCACCGAGGTGCGCCTCGAACTCACCGTCGCCGGACGGCGGCTGGAGGTCACCCGGCAGCCGCCCTGGGAACGCCCCAAGCTGCGCGGCAGGGGCACCACCGTCGACAAGGCCCAGACCTGGCTGCGCGAGTACGACGCGACGGCCGGGACCTGGAAGGACCTCAGCCGCTCCCACCAGGAGATCGGCGAGGAGATCACCCGGCTGCTCGGCATGAGCCGCGAACAGTTCTGCCAGGTCGTGCTGTTGCCCCAGGGCGACTTCGCCCGCTTCCTGCGCGCCGACGCCGAGGCCCGCGGCAAGCTGCTGGGCCGGCTCTTCGACACCGGCCGCTTCGCCGAGGTCGAGAAACGCCTCGCCGAGCGGCGCCGTGCCACCGAGGCCCGGGTGCGCGAGGGCGACACCGCGCTGCTGGCCGACGCCCACCGCATGCAGCAGGCCGCCGGCAACGCCATGGAGCTGCCGGAACTGGCGCCGGGCGAGCCGGGGCTGGCCGAGGCCGTCCTCGGCGCCGCCGCGATCGCCCGCAGCACCGCCCGGGAGCTGCTGGCGATCGCCGACCGCCGGCTCGCTGCCGCCGAGTCCGCCCGGGCCGCCGCCGAGCACGAACTGGCCGGCGTACGGGAACTCGCCCGGCTGCAGCACCGGTACGCCGAGGCGCGGGAGCGGGCCGCGCGGCTGGCGGAGCGGGCCGACGCCCACCGCGCCGCCCGGGAACGCCTGGAGCGCGCCCGCAAGGCGGAGGCGGTCGCACCCGCGCTGGAACTGCGGGACGCCACCGACACCGAACACCGGCGGGCCGCCGCATCGGAGGCCCAGGCACGCGCCCTGCTGCCCGCGGACCTCGCCGGCTCCGGCGCCGACGGACTGGCCGCCGCCGCCCGCCGGACCGCCGAGGAACTGGGCTCCCTGGAGTCGGCCCGGAGGGCGGAACGGCGCCTCGCCTCCCTCGCCGCGGAACGCGCCGGCCTGGACCGGCAGGAACGCGCCGACGACGACGTCCTGCACGAGGCGGAGACCTGGCTGGCCGGCTGGGAGACGCGCCGCGGCGCCCTGCGGGCCCGCGTCGAGTCCGCGCAGGAGGCCGCGGCCCGCGCCGAACAGCTGGCGGTGCAGCGCGAGCCCGCGCGGCGACGGCTGGAGGCGGCGCGGGAACGGGACCGGCTCGCCGTCGAGGCCGACGCGGCGCAGCGCCGCGCACACGCCACGGCCGAACGCGCCCTTGGGACCCGCGCCCGCTGGCTCGACCTGAAGGAACAGCGGCTGAACGGCATCGCCGCCGAACTCGCCGCCCACCTCACCGACGGCGAACCCTGCGCCGTGTGCGGCGCCACCGAACACCCCGCCCCCGCACGCCGGAACGCCGGGCACGTCGGCCGTGAGGCGGAGGAGGAGGCCCTCGCCGAGCACCAGCGGGCCGACGAGGAACGCGCGGCGGCCGAACGGCGTCTCGCCACCGTACGGGAGGCGCTCGCCGCCGCCACGGCGGAGGCCGGCGACACCCCCGTGGCCCAACTGGCCGAGGAGGCCGGGGAACTGGAGCGGGCCTACGCCCGGGCACGGGACCTCGCCTCCGGACTGCACGCCGCCCAGGAGGAGTTGCGCCGGGCGGAGCACGAGCGGGAGCAGCGCATCACCGCCCAGCGGGAGGCCGAGGTGCGGGCCGCCTCCCGGGTGGCCCACCGGGACCGGCTGCAGCGCGAACAGGCGGCCCTGGAGGAGGAGCTGGCCCAGGCGCGCGGCACGGCCGGCAGTGTGGCCGTACGGGCGGAGCAGCTGGAGCGGCGGGCCGCCCTGCTCACCCGGGCGGCCGAGGCCGCCCGCGTCGCCGAGGACACCGCCCGGCGGCTCAAGGACGCCGACGCCCGCCTCGCCGACGCCGCCTTCCGCGCCGGTTTCGACACCCCGCGGGACGCCGCCGCCGCGCTGCTGGACGACGACGCGCACCGCGAGCTGCAGCGGCGGCTGGACGCCTGGCAGACCGAGGAGGCCGCCGTCCGCGCGGTCCTCGCCGAGGACGGCACCGCTGCCGCCGCCCGGCGGCCGCCCGCCGACCTGGTCGCGGCGGAACGCGCCGCGGCCGACGCCGGCCGGCGGCTGCGCGAGGCCGCCTCCGCACGCGACGCCGCCGCCCGGTGCTGCGCCGAGCTGGACCGGCTGTCCGCCGGGGCCACCTCCGCCGCGCGCCGGCTCGCCCCGCTGCGCGAGGAGTACGACCGCGTCGCCCGCCTCGCCTCCCTCGCCGCGGGCACCTCGGCGGACAACGAACGCCGGATGCGCCTGGAGTCGTACGTGCTGGCGGCCCGGCTGGAGCAGGTCGCCGCCGCCGCGACGGCACGGCTGCGGCGGATGTCCGCGGGCCGCTACACCCTCGTCCACTCCGACGACCGCACCGGCCGCGGCCGCAGCGGCCTCGGACTGCACGTCGTCGACGCCTGGACCGGCCGGGAGCGGGACACGGCGACGCTGTCCGGCGGGGAGACCTTCTTCGCCTCCCTCGCCCTGGCGCTCGGCCTCGCCGACGTCGTCACCGACGAGGCCGGCGGGGTGCGCATGGACACCCTCTTCATCGACGAAGGGTTCGGCAGCCTCGACGACCAGACCCTCGACGAGGTCCTCGACGTCCTCGACTCGCTGCGCGAACGGGACCGCAGCGTCGGCATCGTCAGCCACGTCGCCGACCTCAGGCGCCGCGTCCACGCCCAGCTGGAGGTCGTCAAGGGCCGGACGGGCTCGGTGCTGCGGCAGCGGGGCGCGGGCGCGGGCTGAGCCGCCTGCCGGTGCCGGAGCGCCTCAGCGTCCCAGGGGACGGCGCGGCAGCGGCGACGAGTAGACGACGCTCGTCGTCACCGACCCCAGCGCCCCGATCCGGCCCGACACATCCTCCAGGTGCCGCATCGAACGCGCCACGACCTTGATCACGAAGCAGTCGTCGCCCGTGACGTGGTGCGCCTCCAGGATCTCGGGCGTGACGGCCACCAGGTCGTGGAACGGTTTGTAGTTGCCGGTCGGGTACCTCAGGCGCACGAACGCCAGGATCGGCATACCCAGCCGGTCGGGGTCGACGACCGCCGCGTAGCCCTGGATGATCCCGGCCTCCTCCATCCGCCGCACGCGCTCGGTCACCGCGCTCGCGGACATGGAGACGGCCCGGGCCAGGTCGGCGAAACTGGCCCGCCCGTCCCGCTGCAGGACGTCCAGGATGAGCCAGTCGGTGGCGTCCGGGGAATACGTGGTCATCCCGGAGGAATAACAGGGGAATCCCCGGCGGGGCAAGGGGGATACCGGGGATCGTCCCTTCTGGGAGCCCTCGTGCCGCCCGTAGATTTCCGGACAGAGATCCCCAGGGGATCCACAGGAGATCCACCGAGAAAGGGCCGGACCATGACCGCCGCCACCACGAACCCCGTCCTGCGCGTCGCACCCGCGGCCTCCGCCGAGGCCGCCGCGTACTTCCGGGCGAGCCTCGCCTTCCACGCCGACGTGTCCGACGTCGCCGCCGCGCTCGCGGCCGGCGGCGACCCGGGATTCGCCGTCGTGGACTCCCGTTCCACCGAGTCCTGGGACCAGGGCCACGTCCCCGGCGCGGTCCACCTGCCGACCGCGCTCGTCCCCGAGCAGGCCGCCCGGCTCCTCGACCCCGCCGTGCCGGTCGTCACCTACTGCTGGGGCCCCGGCTGCAACGGCGCCTCCCGCGCCGCGCTCGCCCTCGCCGAACTCGGCTACCAGGTCAAGGAGATGCTCGGCGGCTTCGAGTACTGGGTGCGCGAGGGCTTCGCGTACGAGACCTGGCAGGGCGGCGAACGCCGGCCCGCCGACCCCCTGACCGCCCCGGTGGACGCGGCCGACTGCGGCTGCTGACGGGGCGTCGGTTCCGCCCGGCCGGCCGCGGTGCCACGCGGAGAGGCGGCCGGGCGGCCGCGAGTCCCGTACCGTCGCGGCGATAACGGAATGCGCACCGGCGGCCCGCCGACCATCATGGGTGCCCATGCCACGACTTCCGCATCCCACCCCCGAGGAACTGCGCCGCGACCCCCTGCCCCTGCGCGGCCGCACCGCCCTCGTCACCGGAGCCAGCCGGCGCGGCGGCATCGGCCACGCCGTGGCCCGGCGGCTCGCCGCGTACGGGGCGAGTGTCTACCTGCACCACCACGTCCCGCACGACGCCACGATGCCGTGGGGTGCCGACCGGCCCGAGGAGGTCGTCGCCTCCGTGCGCGCCGCGCTCGGCAACCCCGAGGCCACCGTGGTGGCCGGTCCCGGTGACCTCTCCGACCCCGCCGCACCGGCCGAACTCCTCGCCACGGCCGCCGAATTGCTCGGCGGACGGCTGGACGTCCTGGTCGCCAACCACGCCCTCAGCGGCTCCGACGGCACCCTCGACACGATCGACGCGGCGATGCTCGACGCCCACTGGCAGGTCGACACCCGCTCGGTACTGCTGCTCGTCCAGGCGTACGCCCGGCACCGCGCCGCGCTGCCACCCCGCACGCCCGGCGGACGCGTCGTGATGATGACCTCCGGTCAGGACATCGCCGGCGGCATGCCCGGCGAGATCGCCTACGCGCTGCAGAAGGGCGCCCTCGCCTCCGTCACCCGCTCCCTGTCGACGGCCCTCGCCGAACACGCGGTCACCGTGAACGCGGTCAACCCCGGCCCCGTGGACACCGACTACATGACCGGCGAGGACTACGACGCGATCGCCGCACGCTTCCCCGCCGGGCGGTGGGGCATGCCCGACGACCCGGCCCGCCTCGTCGCATGGCTCGCCACGGACGAGGCGGAGTGGATCACCGGTCAGGTCGTCGACTCCGAGGGCGGCTTCCGGCGCTGAGCCGCTGAGCGGCCCGGCAGAGGTCCGGATCAGAGCCGGGACAGTTCGTCCACCAGGTCGTCCAGGCCCAGCGAACCCTGGGAGAGCGCCGCCATGTGCCACGTCTTCGCGTCGAAGGCGTCGCCGTGCCGCCTGCGGGCGTTCTCCCGGCCCAGCAGCCACGCCCGCTCACCGAGCTTGTAGCCGATCGCCTGGCCCGGGATCGTCAGGTACCGGGTCAGCTCGCTCTCCACGAAGTCCGCCGGGCGGCTGCTGTGCGCGCCGAAGAACTCCTGCGCCAGTTCCGGCGTCCACCGCTCGCCCGGGTGGAACGGGGAGTCCGCCGGGATCTCCAGCTCCAGGTGCATGCCGATGTCCACGATGACCCGGACGGCCCGCATCATCTGCGCGTCCAGGTAGCCGAGCCGCTCCTCCGCGTCCGTCAGGAAGCCCAGTTCGTCCATCAGCCGCTCCGCGTACAGCGCCCAGCCCTCGGCGTTGGCGCTGACCATGCCGACCGAGGCCTGGTAGCGGGAGAGGTTCTCCGCGACGTGCGTCCACTGGGCGAGCTGCAGGTGGTGGCCCGGGACGCCCTCGTGGTACCAGGTGGAGACCAGGTCGTACACCGGGAAACGGGTCTGCCCCATCGTCGGCAGCCAGGTGCGGCCGGGACGCGAGAAGTCCTCCGACGGAGGCGTGTAGTACGGGGCCGCCGCGCTGCCGGGCGGGGCGATGCACGACTCCACCTTCCGCACCCGCTCGGCGAGTTCGAAGTGGGTGCCGTCCAGCGCCTCGATCGCCCGGTCCATCAGGCCCTGCAGCCAGTCGCGGACCTCGTCCACGCCCTCGATGTGCCTGCCGTGCTCGTCCAGGTGCGCCAGCGCCACCCACGGCGTCCCGGCGCCCGGCAGGACCTTCTCCGCCTCCTGCTTCATCTCGGCGAGCAGCCGGTGGTACTCGGCCCAGCCGTACGCGTACGCCTCGTCCAGGTCGAGGTCGGTGCCGTTGTAGTAGCGCGACCAGCGGGCGTAGCGCTCGCGGCCCACCGTCTCCGGGGCGCCCTCGATCGCCGGCGCGTACACGTCGCGCATCCAGTCCCGCAGCTCCGCCACGGCCGCGGTCGCGCCCCGGGCGGCCTCGTCCAGCTCCGCGCGCAGCGCCTCGGGGCCGGCGGCGGCGAAGTCCTCGAACCAGCCGCGCCCCTCGCCCGTGTCCGCCCACTCGCCGAGCTGCTCGACGAAGGTCGCGGTCGGGCGCGGTGCCGCGTACAGCTTGCGCTCCAGGCCCAGCGCGAGGGACTCGCGGTAGCCCGCCAGCGCGGCCGGCACCGCGCGCAGCCGCTCGGCGACGCGGGCCCAGTCCTCGTCCGTCGCCGTCGGCGTCACCGTGAAGACCTCGCGCACCGAGTGCGCGGCGGTGCCCATGTTGCCGACCGCGCGCAGGCCCTCCTCCGCCTCGTGCACCGCGAGTTCGGCCGTCAGGCGCTCCCGCAGCAGCCGGGCGCAGCGCCGCTCCACGTCGCTGTCCCCGCCGGGGCGGCGCTCCGCCTCGTCGAGCCGGGCGAGGGTGGTCCGTGCCAGCTCCGCGAGGGCCTCCTGCCCCGCCGGGGAGAAGTCGGGCAGACGGCTGGAACTCTCGGGGACACCGAGATACGTACCGGTGACCGGGTCGAGGGCGATGAGCTCGTCGACGTAGGCGTCGGCGACCTCGCGGGGCAGCGGGCTCTTGATCTCTGACATGCGGACATCCTCGTACGGACACCGGGACCGCGTCAGCCCGCTCCGAGAGGTCCGGCGGCGAGAGCGGCCGGATTTCGCTCAGGGCGTGCTCGGGGCGGCTTGGGGCGCGGCGCCCGGCACCTCGGGCGGCAGCAGGGGACCGCACTCCCACTTCTGGAAGATCAGCCGCGTCTCGACGCGGGCCACCTCCCGGCGGGAGGTGAACTCGTCCAGTACCAGCCGCTGCAGGTCCGTCATGTCCGCGACCGCGACATGCACCAGGTAGTCGTCCGGGCCGGTCAGATGGAACACGGTGCGCGACTCGGGCAGCGCCCGGATGCGTTCCACGAAGGGCCCGACCAGCTCCCGCCGGTGCGGGCGCACCTGCACCGACAGCAGCGCCTGCAGCCCGCGTCCCAGCTTCGCCGGGTCCAGCTCCAGCCGGTGGCCGAGGATCACCCCGGCACGCCGCAGCCGGGCCACCCGGTCCAGACAGGTCGACGGCGCCACCCCGACCTGCGCAGCGAGGTCCCGGTAGGTGCTCCGGGCGTCGTTCTGCAGCAGCCGCAGCAGATGCAGATCCACCGGGTCCAGTACGACGGAATCGGCCATCCGCCGAACGTAGCACGGGCGGCGGTCCCGGCGGCCCGTTCTCTGTTCACTCTTCCGTCCATGGACTCTGACTCCGCGCGCACGCACACGACATCCTCCGACGGCGTACGCCCCACCCCGCCCACGGGCAGGGCACTGGCCACCGAGGCCGTGCACGCCGGCCGCGACGACCTCGCGGCCCAGGGACTGCACGCCCCGCCCATCGACCTGTCCACGACCTACCCGTCGTACGACAGCCGCGGCGAGGCCGCCCGCATCGACGCCTTCGCCGCCACCGGCGCCGACCCGGACGGCCCGCCGGTCTACGGCCGCCTCGGCAACCCGACCGTCGCCCGCTTCGAGATTGCGCTGGCCCGCCTGGAGGGCACCGAGTCGGCGGTCGCCTTCGCCAGCGGCATGGCCGCGCTCAGCGCCGTCCTGCTGGTCCGCGCCTCCATGGGGCTGCGGCACGTCGTCGCGGTACGGCCCCTGTACGGGTGCAGCGACCATCTGCTGACCGCCGGGCTGCTCGGCTCGGAGGTCACCTGGACCGACCCGGCCGGCATCGCGGACGCGCTGCGCCCGGACACCGGCCTGGTGATCGTCGAGTCCCCGGCCAACCCCACGCTGGCCGAGGTGGACCTGCGGGCCGTCGCCCACGCCTGCGGCTCCGTGCCGCTGCTCGTCGACAACACCTTCGCCACGCCCGTGCTCCAGCGGCCCGCCGGGCACGGCGCCCGCCTGGTGCTGCACAGCGCCACCAAGTACCTCGGCGGGCACGGGGACGTGCTGGCCGGGGTGGTGGCCTGCGACGAGGAGTTCGCGGGACGGCTGCGGCAGATCCGCTTCGCCACCGGCGGTGTGCTCCACCCGCTCGCCGGCTACCTGCTGCTGCGCGGCCTGTCCACCCTGCCGGTCCGTGTGCGCGCCGCCTCCGCGAACGCCGCCGAACTCGTCGCGCGCCTCGCCGCCGACCCCCGCGTGGCCCGCGTGCACTATCCGCGCATCGGCGGCGCCATGGTCTCCTTCGAGGTGCACGGCGACCCGCACGAGGTCATCTCCCGGGTCCGGCTGGTCACTCCGGCCGTGAGTCTCGGCAGCGTCGACACGCTCATCCAGCACCCGGCGTCCATCAGCCACCGCATCGTCGACGCCGACGACCGGCGCGGCGCCGGGGTGAGCGACCGGTTGCTGCGGCTGTCGGTGGGCCTGGAGGACGTGGAGGACCTGTGGGCCGACCTGGACGCGGCGCTGGGGGAGCGGGCGGAGGAGGCACCGGCGCGCAAGGCGCTGTCACGGACCGAGTGACGGCGTCCCCCGCCCGCCGGACGGCTACTCCCGGCCGGCCCGCTCGCCGTGCGGCAGCCGTGCCGCCGCACGGGCCGCGGGGTCCAGGCGGGCGGTGACGACCAGGGTCCCCTCCTCGATCTGGTAGTCGAGGGGGAGGCCCAGGCCGCGCATCGCGGCGACCATGCCGGTGTTCGACGCCTGCGTGACGGCGTACACGCTCTCGCAGCCCGCTTCGGCCGCCATCGCCACCAGTCGCGCGAGCAGTTCGCCGCCGATGCCCCGGCGCTGCCAGGCGTCCTCGACGAGCAGGGCGACCTCCGTCTCGTCCCCGTCCCACAGCAGATGGCCGAGGCCGACGATCCGGCCCGAGGCGGTCTGCGCGGCCAGGGTGCGGCCGTGGCGCGGGCCGAGCAGGTGGTTCAGGTAGCGGTCGGCGTCCTGGACGGGGCCGTGGTAGCGCAGGCCGAGGGTGCGGTCCGAGCACCGTTCGTGCATCGCCTTCGCCGCCGCGACGTCCCGGGTGCCGGCGCGGCGCACCGTGATGTCGCTCCCCTCGGGCAGCGTCAGCACGTCCCGGCCGCGGGGGAGGCGCGGACCGAGCCGGGCGTCCAGCTCGACCAGGGCCCGCGCCCGGGCGAACTCGGCGGGCGTGAACGGCAGATACGGCCGTTCCACGCTGATCACCCCGCCCTCCGGCGCGCGCAGCCGCAGCACGGTGTCCTCGAGGGCGCCCTCCGCCGGGACCAGGGCCTCCGCACGCGACCCGGCGGGCAGCGACCGGACGGTGCAGCGACCCAGCAACTGCCGTAGCGCCAAGGGGAGTTCGGCGGCGTCCAGGGCGGTGCGGGCGGCCAGCCCCAGGATCCGGGTCGGCGCGTCGACCAGGTCGTGGGCGTCGGCCCGCTCGGTCCACGTGTCGGCGCCGCCCGCCGCCGAGACCACCGCGGCCAGCTCCGTGCCCGACAGGCCGCCCGGGGTCCGCAGCAGGAACTCGTCCACCGTGCCGTCGGCCAGCGGATGCGTCTGCAGGCTCAGGATGTCCACCCGGTGCTCGGCGAGCGCCGTGCACAGGACGGCCAGCGACCCGGGCGCGTCCCGCACCGTCGTCCGCATCCGCCACAGCGCGCTGTCCCCGGAACCGGTTTCCGTCGCACAGCCCGGCCCGGCCCCCGGCGCGGTGGACGCCCCGGTCCCCGTCGCGCCGCCGGACGCTCCGGCCCCCGTCGCGCCGCCGGACGCTCCGGCCCCCGTCGCGCCGCCGGACGCTCCGGCCCGTTCCGCGGACGGCGGCCGGGCGTCGGTATCCGCCGCCGGCGGCGCGTGCCCGTGGCGGCGTGCCCACCAGGTGTGGAAGCCCGCCGTGGCGAGCAGGGCGGCCATCGAGGCCACGAGCAGGACCCCCGGTGTCCCGACCGTCCCGGCACCCTGCTCGACCGTCCGCGTCACGGCCTGGGTCACTTCGGACATGTATCGACTCATGCGACCACTGTGGAGGAACCGTGTTGCGCGATCACGAACGCGCTGTGTCCTCCGGGTAAAGAGCCCTTCCGGGACATTCGGCCCACCCCGGGCGGGCCTCCCCTCAGGCCGACGCGGGGCCGCGCACCGGGGGATGACGCCGGTGCGCGGCACCACCGACAGGGTACGCGGCCCTACTGTCCGACCAGCCCCGGCCGGAGCACCTTGGTGAACAGCACCGTGCCGTCCTGCTCGCGCAGTCGCACCGTCAACTCGGCGCTGTCGCCGTCGATCTCGACCTCGCCGAAGAACTGGTAGCCGCCCGCGGGCGAGACGTTGGAGGCGGTCGGCGCCTTCACGAACACCCGCTCCGGGCCGAAGGTGCCGTCGAGCGCGCTGGCGGGGAACGCGCCCGCGTTGAGCGGCCCGGAGACGAACTCCCAGAACGGCTCGAAGTCGCCGAAGGCGGCCCGCGAGGGCTGGTAGTGCTGCGCCGAGGTGTGGTGCACGTCGGCCGTCAGCCACACCGTGCCGGTGATCCGCCGGTGCTTGATGTGGCGCAGCAGTTCGGCGATCTGCAGCTCACGTCCCAGCGGCGCGCCGGGGTCGCCCTGCGCGACGGCCTCGATGTTCTCCCCGTCGGGCACCACCAGGCCGATCGGCATGTCGGCGGCGATCACCTTCCACACCGCGCGCGAGCGCGACAGCTCCCGCTTGAGCCACTCCAGTTGCTCGCGGCCCAGGATGCCCTGCGGGTCCACGGTCTGGTCGCCGGGGGAGTTGGCGTTGCGGTAGGTGCGCATGTCGAGCACGAACACGTCCAGCAGCGGGCCCTGGCGCAGCACCCGGTGCACACGGCCCTCCCGCGCGCCGGGACGCAGGGTGGAGACGGGGTAGTACTCGGCGAACGCGCGGCGGGCGCGGGCGGTGAGCACGTCCACGCTCCTGACCGTGTAGCGGCTGTCGGTGTCCGCGATCACCTGGCCCGGGTACCAGTTGTTGCGCACCTCGTGGTCGTCCCACTGGACGATCGACGGCACCTGGGCGTTGAAGCGCCGCAGGTTCTCGTCGAGCAGGTTGTAGCGGAAGTTGCCGCGGAACTCGGCCAGGGTCTCGGCGACCTTGGACTTCTCCTCGGTGGTGATGTTCCGCCAGGTGCCGCCGTCGGGCAGGGCGGCGGTCTCCGGGATGGGGCCGTCGGCGTAGATGCTGTCGCCGCTGCACAGGAAGAAGTCGGGGTCCAGGGCGCCCATGGCGTCGTAGATGCGGTAGCCGCCGAGGTCGGGGTTGATGCCCCAGCCCTGGCCCGCGAGGTCGCCGGACCAGACGAAGCGCACGCCGTCGCGGCGGCGTACCGGGACCGTGCGGAAGGTGCCGGTCACCGGTTCGCCCGTGCGGCGCGGGTCGTCCGGGTCGGCCAGCAGCACGCGGTAGTGGATCTGCTCGCCCGCCGGGAGGCCGTGCAGCCGGGTGGTGCCGGTGAAGTCCGTGTCCCGGCCGAGCAGCGGGCCGTGCCACCGGCGCGGGTTGCGGAACGACTCGGTCGCGGACGTCTCGACGATCATCCGGGCCGGGCGGTCGGAGCGCACCCACACCAGTCCGGAGTGCGCGCTCACGTCGCCCGTCTGCACGCCCCAGCCCGCGGCCGGCCGGCCGGAGCGGGCGAACGCCGGCGCCGCCCCGAGGGCGGTGGGCACGGTCAGGGCGGCCGACGCGGCGAGGGAACCGCGCAGTACGCTGCGGCGCCCGGGGAACGGACGGTGGGACATGGATGCGCCTCCAGGGACGGGAGTCGGCGGATGTGCCGAGCAAGACCTACTGGGACGGCACGGCGCGCACGCGAACCCCAGGTGAACAGCCGGCCGTACGGTCCCGGACCGTACGGCCGTGCCGGCGCGCCTGCTCCTGTTCTGCGCGGTCGTGTCGGCGCCCGCCTCCAGGCCGTGTGAGGCGCGGCCCCGCCCGTTCCCGTGCCGTGCGAGGTGGGTCGTACCCGTCACCGGTCCGTGCGTGGCGCGGCCCCGCCCGTTCCCGGGCCGCGCCGCCCGGGCCCTCAGGCGTACGCCTTCGTGGTCCCGGGACGTCCGCCGGTGACACCGGCACGAGCGGACGGTTCCGGATGCCCGGGCCCCTCCGGGCGTCCAGGTCCCGGGTCCTGGCCCTGGAATCGGGACCTGGGACACCCGGCTCACGGGACACCCGGACACCCGGCCCCGCGGACACCCGGCCCCACGGACGCCCGGCCCCGCGGACGCCCAGGAGCCGGGCATCCGGGATTCCGGGTGCTGGTTCCGGGCGCGGGTCAGGCGCCGACCGAGCGCAGCGCGGCCCTCGGTGCCGTCACCTCCCGGGTGCGGCTGCCGTCCAGGACAACCCGGGCGACCAGCGCCGGGTCGTCGTTCATCGGGACATGGCCGCAGCCGGGCAGCCGCACCAGCCGGGCGCGCGGGACGGTGCGCTTGGCGCGCACGCCCTGACGCGGCAGGAGCAGCCGGTCCTTGTCTCCCCACGCCACCGTGACGGGGATGCCGGGGACGTCCTCGGTGAACAGGACGTTCCGCCCCGCGCGCAGCGTCTCGGCGAAGCTTTCCGCGCGGGCCAGCGCCAGTGTCTCGGCGACCACGGCCTCGGGCGAACGGCGGCCGGGGCGGGCGTAGATGGTGCTGGTCAGGACAGCGCGGCCGGCCGCCGTGCGGGACAGCCGCTCGACCAGGGGCAGTGGCATCCCGCTCGCGGCCCGGCGCATGCCCTTCAGCACGGTGAAGGCGTAGCGCCGCTCGGCCTGGGTCCAGAATCCGGCCGGCGACAGGGCGGTGACCGACCGTACGAGGTTCTGACGGCCCAGTTCCAGGGCCAGCAGGCCGCCCAGCGAGTTGCCCGCCACGTGCGGCCGGTCGAGCCCGAGGGCCGTGCAGAACGCGCCGAGCACGGCGGTCGTCGTCGGCAGGTCGTGCGCCGTCCCGTCGGGCAGCGCGGGCGACCGGCCGAACCCCGGCAGGTCCACGGCTGTCACGTCGCGTTCGGTGGCGAGGATGCCGGCCACCGGGTCCCAGGCCTGCCGGTGGTGGCCTATGCCGTGCAGCAGGAGCAGCGGTTCGCCGGCGCCCTCGCGCGTGTAGGAGAGGGTGATGTCGCGCGGGCCGTGTGCGGTGGGGGCGGTGAAGGAGAGCTCTGTGGACATGGGGCTCCTTGTGCGGGGTCAGCCTCGCGAGGACCGTCTCCGGGCGGCTCCCGGGAACACCTCCGGGAACACCTTCCGGGGGCAGCTCCCGACGTCGGCCCTCACGAGGACGGGCGAACGGTTGCGACGTTGCGTAGACAGCTTGTCAGCAAGGGCTACCGACGGGTAGCCCCCGGTCGCCGAATCGTTCTTCCCGGGCCCCGCGGCGTCGGCGGCGGTTCCCCCTGGACACCGTCCGGCGTGTCCGCTGGGATGGGACGGTGACCACCGACATCGCGACCGACGTCTTCGAAGAGCACCGCCCCGTCCTGCTGGGCGTCGCCTATCGCATGCTGGGCCGTCTCGCCGACGCGGAGGACGTGGTGCAGGAGGCATGGCTGCGCTGGTCCCGTGCCGAGCGGTCCGAGGTCCGCGAGCCGCGCGCCTACCTGGTGCGCGTCACCACCCGCCTCGCCGTCGACCGCCTGCGCCAGATCAAGGCGCGCGGCGAGACGTACGTCGGCCCCTGGCTGCCCGAGCCCTACGCCACCGACTTCGGCGACGCCGTGCCGGACACCGCCGAGCGCGCCGTGCTCGCCGACTCCGTCTCGCTCGCCGTCCTCGTGGTCCTGGAGTCCCTGTCACCGCTGGAGCGGGCGGTGTTCGTGCTGCGGGAGGCGTTCGGCTACCCGTACGCCGAGATCGCCGCCATGCTGGAGCGCGGGGAGGCCGCGGTACGCCAGCTCGCCGGCCGCGCCCGCCGGCACGTCGAGGAACGCCGGCCCCGCTACGACGTCGACCCCGCGCAGCGCCGCGACCTCACCGAACGCTTCCTCGCCGCGGCGGCCGACGGCGACCTCGCCGGACTGATGGCGCTGCTCGCGCCCGACGTCCGGCTGGTGGGGGACAGCGGCGGCAAATCCCGGGCGCCGCTGCGTGTGCTGGAGAGCTCCGACAAGGTCGCCCGCTTCCTCGTGGGCATCGCCCGGAAGGGCCTCCCGGACGTCGGTTTCCGCATCCTGGAGCTCAACGGCGGCCCGGCCCTGCTGGTGCTGTCCGCGGGCAAGCCGGACTCCGTCATCCAGCTCGACGTCGCCGACGGGCGCGTCCAGTCCGTGTACATCGTCCGCAACCCCGACAAGCTGCGGTCCCTGCCCGCCGACTGAGCGCCGGCGCGCACGGCCCGTCCGCCCACCGCCCGGCCGAAGCCCCCGTCCCGCGACGGGGGCTTCGGCCGTCGTGCCCACTGTGCGAACACCCCGTGAACACCGGCCCTGCTCCGCCGTCTGCCGCGCGCGGGGGACCGAGGATTGGTCTTGACCAAGGGGATGGGCCGCCCTATCGTCGCAGAGAACTGCAACAACCTTTAATAAACAAGGCGCCAAAACGCCGCCGGACCACGGTGATTGCGGAGGACAGGGTGGGGACCACGCAGTTGGAACCGGTACCGGAACCGAAGTACTGGCATCTCAGGACCGTGCTCAGCGAGGCCCTGGACTCGGAGTTCTCCGTGGGCGAGATCCTGCCCAACGAGCGGGAACTCGCCGCTCGCTTCGGTGTCGCCCGTGCCACGCTCCGCCAGGCCCTGGAGCAGCTGGAGCTGGAGGGCAGACTCCAGCGCCGCCGCGGCGTCGGTACGACCGTGGCGCCGCCGCGGGTGGGCGTGGCCGTCGGCACCAGGCAGCAGACCTGGCCCGGTTCGGCCGGCGACGCCTGGGAGCCGGCCGACTGCGACCTGGCGGCTCCTCCCGCGGCCGTCGCCGAGGCCCTGGGCACCGGGCGGGACGAGCCCGTGCACACCGTCCGCCGCTCCCGGACGTCCCACGGTCAGCCCGTCGCGGCGGAACTGCTGTACATCCCGCCCGCGTCCGTGCCCGGCCTCGCCGCCATCGACGTCCCGGCCGGTCCGGCACGCGCGCGTGCGGTGCTGCGCGAGCTGCAGCGGCTGGAGCTGGAGCGGCGGGAGAACGCCGTGGAGCTGGGGTCGGCCGGTGCGGAGGACGCCAAGGAGCTGGACCGCCTGCCGGGCGCGCCGGTTCTGGTGGTCACCACCCGCTACCACGCCCGGGACCGCACGGCCGCGCTCTCCGTCGCCACCTACCGCGCGGACACCTGCCGGCTGACCTTCGGGGACTTCGGCGATGTGGAGATCCATCACGGCCCGGACACCCGGGCCTCCTGAACCGCGCTCCACGACACGGACCCCGGGCCGGGGGCGGGCCACCGGCCCGGGGACCGGTCACTGGCCACCGGTGACCAGTGACCAGTGACTGGTGACCTCGGGCCGCGGGGACCGGTGCCTGACGCCTGACACCTGACGCCTGGAGCGGCCCGCGTCCGTCCCGCGGCGGGCGGCCCGCGGCGGGCGGTCCCGTCACCGCGCGGGTCACCGGCGGGCCGTCGTGCCCTCCACCGCGAACAGCTGCTCCTCCACATGGTCCAGCGCCAGCCGCAGCGCCCCGGTCGCCACGGCGGCCTCGCCGAGCAGCGACAGGGTCACCCGCGGCGGACGCAGGCAGTAGCGGGCCAGCTCCCGCCGCAGGGGGTCCAGCACGCCGTCCAGCCCGGCCGCCCAGCCGCCGATGACGACCAGCTCCGGATCCAGGGCCAGCACCAGCGCCGCCACGTCGTGCACCAGCCGCTGGATGAACCGCTCGACGGCGGCCCGGGCCCGCTGGTCACCGTGCCGCGCCTGGGCGAACACCTGGGCCACCGCCTGCTCGTCCAGCGGATGCAGCGGCTGGTCCGTGGTCGACAGCAGCGTCTCCGGCGTCACGTCCCGGCCCAGCAGGTGCAGCGCGCCGATCTCACCGGCCGCCCCGCCGTACCCCCGGTGCAGCCGCCCGCCGATCAGCGCACCGGCCCCCGGGCTCAGCCCCGCCAGCACGAACACCATGTCGTCGGACTCGGTGGCGGCACCCTTCCAGTGCTCGGCGACCGCCGCCGCGTTGGCGTCGTTCTCCACCAGCACCGGGCACTTGAAAGAACGGCGCAGCCGCTCGCCCAGCCGCAGCCCCGTCCACTCGGGCAGCGCGGTGCCCAGCCGCACCGTGCCGTCCGCCTCGACGATCCCCGGCGAGGCCGCCCCCACGGCACGCAGGGAGCCACGCGCCACACCGGCCCGGCGCAGCAGCTCGGCGACCGCCGACCGCAGCCGCTCCAGACGCTCGTCGGCCGGCGCGGTCGCCTCGACGTCCTTCGCCTGCGCGCCGATCACCCGCCCGTCCAGGTCGGACAGGAGAGCGGCCACACGGTGCGGACCGATCTCCAGCCCCAGCAGATGACCGGCCTCCGCGCGGAACCGGAACCGCCGCGCCGGCCGCCCCTGCCGCCTGGCCGCGCCCTCCTCGGTGGCCTTCTCGACGACCAGACCGGCCTCGACGAGCCCCTCGACGACCCCCTCGACGGTCGGACGTGACAACCCCGTCACCCGAGTGATCTCGGTCAGCGTCGCGCAGTCCGTGGCACGCAGCGCGTGCAGCACCACCGCGGAGTTGATCCTCCGGAGCAGCGACGGATCCCCGCCGGTCAGCCCGCCCAACGTCAGTCCTCCCAGCTCGTGCGCGTGTTGGCCGGATCGTACTCGCCCCGCTCCACCCGGGCGAGCGCCGGTCCGTCCGCTCCCGGCCGGTCCCTTCCCGGCCTGTACAAGTGCCTCAACCCGGGGCCACGAACCCGGACTCGTACGCCGTGATCACCGCCTGCGTGCGGTCCCGCGCCCCCAGCTTCGCCAGCACCGCGCTCACATGCGACTTGACCGTCTCCGTGCCGACGACCAGACGGGCGGCGATCTCCGCGTTCGACAACCCGCGTGCCATCAGCCGCAGCACCTCGCCCTCCCGCTCGGTCAGCCGTGCCCGCTCCAGCACGGCCCGGGCCGCACGGTTGCCGCCGCCGCTGTCACCGTACTCGGCGGCGAGCTGCCGCACCGAGGCGGGGAACAGCAGGGACTCGCCCTCGGCGATCAGCCGCACCGCGTGCACGATCTCGGCCGGCCGTGCCCGCTTCAGCAGGAACCCGTCGGCGCCGGCGCGCAGCGCCTCGTACACGTACTCGTCGTTCTCGAAGGTCGTCACCACGAGGATCTTCGGTGGCTCGGGCACCGTCCGCAGCAGCGCGCGCGTCGCCTCGATGCCGTCCAGCAGCGGCATGCGGACGTCCATGGCGACCACGTCCGGCCGCAGTTGCCGCACCAGCGGTATCACCGCCGCACCGTCGGCGGCCTCCCCGGCCACCTCGATGTCGGACTGCGCCTCCAACACGGCGCGCAGACCCGCGCGTACGAGGGGTTCGTCGTCCACGAGGAGCACTCTGACCGGCATCCGCCCAGCGTAGATCAACCGAGCGGCAGCTCGACGCGCACCTGCCAGTCACCGGTCCCGTCGGGGCCCGTGTGCGCCCGCCCGCCCAGCAGCGCGGCACGCTCGCGTATCCCGCGCAGGCCGCTGCCGCTCCCCGGGTGGCCCTTCTCCTCCGACATCGGATTGCGGACCTCCAGGCCGAGGCTGCCGTCCGCCACCCGGACACGGACCCGTATGGGGACCGAACCCGCATGCCGCAGCACATTGGTCAGCGCCTCCTGCAGAATGCGGTAGCCCTCCCGCGAGACCGGACCCGGCACGGACCGCAGTGGGCCCGTCACCTCGGCGTCCACCTTCGCCCCGGAGGCGCGGGCCGACTCCAGCAGGCGGTCGGCGTCCACCAGCGTCGGCCGGCTGCCCACCGGACGCTCCGCCTCCCGCAGCACGCCCAGCACCCGCTCCAGATCCTCCAGGGCCGTCCGTCCGGTCTCCTCGATCGCGGCCAGGGCCCGGTCGGTGAAGGCGGGGTCGCCCGCCGCCCGCGCGGCGCCCGCCTGGACGACGGCGACCGTCAGCGCGTGACCGATGGAGTCGTGCAGCTCGCGGGCGATGCGGTTGCGTTCCAGGAGTTGCTCGGTGCGTTCCTCCAGGACGGCGAGACGCTCGGTGGGGGAGGGGCCGAGGAGTGCGCGGGCCCCCGCCGTCACCAGGGCACCGAGGCCGACCACGGCGCCGTACAGCGCGAGGAGGGGCAGCGGCGCGAGGAGCGCGTACGCCCAGTGCGGCGCCAGGTTCCGCAGGACCGGTGTGCCGCCGACCTGATGTCCCAGGGAGAGACGGACCAGTTCGACCGTGAGAGCCGGCAGCCAGACGCAGGCGGCCGCGGTCAGTCCGCCCAGCACCATGCGCAGTTCCAGCCACGCCAGCGTGCGAAACCGGTCCCGCCAGGTCACCGAGGGCGCGACCGAGAAGGCCGGGTCCTCGTGCCCGGGCACGAGGAGCAGCCGGGCCTGCATGCCCTCACCGGTGCGCACCGCCGGGACGAAGGCGACCGGGACCAGCAGCAGCGCGGGCACCCACAACGTCGCCTCGTCGATGAACACCCACAGGCTCACCACGAGCATGGGCACCCACAGATGCAGCAACCGTGTGTACGTGATCCCCCGGAGCAGGGGGTGCAGGAAGCGGGCCATTGGCTCATCGTGCCAGCCGTCCCCGACGGCCGGCCTCCCCCTGCCGGGGGAGACGATCTCCACCGGCGGGGGAGGCCTCGCACCCGCCCGCACCGGCACGCTGTTGCCATGACCAGCATCGACGTCCAGAACCTCACCAAGGAGTACGGCACCCGACGAGCCGTCGACGACCTCACCTTCACCGTGCGCCCGGGCCGTGTCACCGGCTTCCTCGGCCCCAACGGCGCCGGGAAGTCCACCACCATGCGCCTGGTGCTCGGCCTCGACCGGCCGTCCTCCGGCACCGCCACCGTCGGCGGACGCCCCTACGTCACGCTCGACGAGCCGCTGCGGCACGTCGGCGCCCTGCTCGACGCGCAGGCCGCCCACGGCTCGCGCACCGCCCGGGACCACCTGCGGGTGCTGGCCGCGAGCAACCGCATCCCCTCGCGCCGGGTCGACGAGGTGATGGAGGAGACGGGCATCGCCTCCGTGGCGGGGCGCCGGGTGAAGACGTACTCGCTGGGCATGCGCCAGCGGCTGGGCATCGCTGCCGCGCTGCTGGGCGACCCCGGGGTGGTCATGCTGGACGAGCCCTCCAACGGACTGGATCCGGAAGGCATCATCTGGATACGCGGACTGCTGCGCCGGCTCGCGGCCGAGGGCCGTACGGTCCTGGTCTCCAGTCACCTGATGAACGAGACCGCGTCCTTCGCCGACCACCTGGTGGTCCTCGGCCGGGGCCGGCTGCTGGCCGACACCCCGATGCGGGAGTTCATCGACGCGCGCGTGCGGCCACGCGTCCGCATCCGTACCTCGGAGCCCTCCGCCCTGAGGGCCGCCCTCGCCCGGCACGGTCACGACGCCGTGGAGCACGACGACGGCCGATGGACCGTGGACCACGCACGGGTGGAGGACATCGGCCGCGTCGTCTCGGAGGCGGGGGTCCCGATCCTCGAACTGGCCGCGGACCAGGGCACCCTGGAGCAGGCCTACCTGGACCTGACCGCCGCCGAGACCGAGTTCACCGCACAGCCTGCACAGTCCGCACAGCCCCAGGAGGCCTGACCATGCCCTTCACGCCCGTACTCCGCTCCGAGGTGCTCAAGGTCCTCACCCTGCGCTCGCTGTACGGCACCCTGCTGGCCGTGTTCGCCGTCACCACGGCGTTCTCCGCGCTGGCCGGGGCCTCCGACACCTCGGACCCGGACTTCGACCCGCTGTTCACGTCCCTTTCCGGGGTCCTGCCCGGTCAGATAGCCGCCGTCGCGTTCGGCGCCGTGGTCGTGTCGTCCGAGTACCAGGGGAACGGGATCCGCCTCTCCCTGGCCGCCGTTCCGCGGCGCGGGCGGTGGTTCGCGGCGAAGCTGGTCGTCATCGCCGTACCGACGCTCGTGGTGGGCCTGCTCTCGGCCTTCGCGGCCCTGGTCGCGGCCCGCGCGGGTCTCGGCGGGGCGGCGGACGGCCTCTCCGCGGGCGAGCAGGCGCGCGGCGTCGTGGGCTGCGGGATCTACTTCGCGCTGATGGCGCTGCTCGCGGCCGGTCTCACCGCCCTGTTCCGCAGCGGCGTGGCGACCCTGTCCACGCTGATCCCGTTCATCCTCATCGTCTCCTTCGTGATCGGGGACGTGGCCGGCGGCGCCACCGACTTCCTGCCGGACAAGGCGGGACAGGCCGTCCTGCACCAGGCGTACGACGGGTCCGTCGGCCCGTGGACGGGACTCGCGGTGACCGGGCTGTGGGCGGCGGCGGCCCTCCTCGCGGGGGCCTGGCGGCTGCACCGCCGGGACGCCTGACGCCGGGCAGGACCCGGGCCGGGCCGGACGAGGGATGCGGCTGCTCACCGCCGTCACGGAGGGATCCCCGCCGTGACCGCCGGCTACGTCTCCTCGTCCGCCGCGGCCCGCAGCCGGGCGAACTCCTCCGCCATGGTCTGCGCGCTCCAGTGCGCGTTCAGCCCACTGGGGTTGGGCAGCACCCACACCCGGGCGCCCCCGATCGTCTGCTCCTGAGGGCCCACCTGCGCCTTGCGGTCGTCGAAGGCCGCCCGGTACGCGGTGACGCCGACGACGGCCAGCCAGCGGGGCCGCAGCCGCTCCACCTTCAGCGCCAGCAGCCGGCCGCCCTCCCGGTACTCCTCGGCGCTCAGCTCGTCCGCCCGCGCGCTCGCCCGGGCCACGACGTTGGTGATGCCGAGACCGTAGGACAGCAGCTCCTGCTGCTCCGACGGCTTCAGCTGCCGCGGTGTGAAGCCGGACAGGTGCAGCACCGGCCAGAACCGGTTGCCCGGACGGGCGAAGTGGTGCCCGGTCGCCGCCGACAGCAGACCGGGGTTGATGCCGCAGAACAGCACGCGGAGGCCGTCCGCGACGACGTCCGGCACCAGACGGTCGCGGGCGGCCTCCAGCTCGGCCTTGGTGAAGCGGGTCAGAGGATCGCTCCGGGGGTGTAGGCCGCGGCGGCCGGGTGCTGCTTGACGATCTCCTCGATGCGGCCGACGACGGCACCGACCTGGTCGGCGGCGGCGCCGGTGAAGGACAGCTTGTCGGCCATCAGCGCGTCCAGCTGGGCGCGGTCCAGCGGGATCCGCTCGTCGGCGGCCAGCTTGTCGAGGAGCTCGTTGCGCTCGGCGCCCTGCTCGCGCATCGCCAGCGCGGAGGCCACGGCGTTCTCCTTGATCGCCTCGTGGGCGACCTCGCGGCCCACACCGGCCCGCACCGCGCCCATCAGCACCTTGGTGGTGGCGAGGAACGGCAGGTAGCGGTCCAGCTCGCGGGCGACGACGGCCGGGAAGGCACCGAACTCGTCGAGGACGGTCAGGAACGTCTCCAGCAGCCCGTCCAGCGCGAAGAACGCGTCCGGCAGCGCGACCCGGCGCACCACCGAGCAGGACACGTCGCCCTCGTTCCACTGGTCGCCCGCCAGCTCGCCGGTCATCGACGCGTAGCCGCGCAGGATCACCATCAGGCCGTTGACACGCTCGCAGGAGCGGGTGTTCATCTTGTGCGGCATCGCCGAGGAGCCGACCTGGCCGGGCTTGAAGCCCTCGGTGACCAGCTCGTGCCCGGCCATCAGCCGGATCGTCTTCGCCAGCGACGACGGTGCCGCCGCCAGCTGCACCAGCGCGGTGACGACCTCGTAGTCCAGCGAGCGCGGGTAGACCTGGCCGACCGAGGTGAACGCCTGCGAGAAGCCCAGGTGCCCGGCGATCCGCCGCTCCAGCTCCGCGAGCTTGCCGGCGTCCCCGCCGAGCAGGTCCAGCATGTCCTGCGCGGTGCCGACCGGGCCCTTGATGCCGCGCAGCGGGTAGCGGCCCAGCAGCTCCTCCACCCGGCCGTACGCGACGAGCAGCTCGTCGGCGGCGGTCGCGAAGCGCTTGCCCAGCGTCGTGGCCTGCGCGGCCACGTTGTGGGAGCGGCCGGCCACGACCAGCTCGCCGTACTCGCCGGCCAGCCTGCCCAGCCGGGCGAGGACCGCCACGGAGCGGTCGCGGACCAGCTCCAGCGACAGCCGGATCTGCAGCTGCTCGACGTTCTCCGTCAGGTCGCGGGAGGTCATGCCCTTGTGCACGTGCTCGTGCCCGGCGAGGTCGTTGAACTCCTCGATCCGCGCCTTCACGTCGTGCCGGGTGACCTTCTCGCGCTCGGCGATCGAGGCCAGGTCGACCTGGTCCAGGACGCGCTCGTAGTCGGCGATCGCGGCGTCGGGCACCTCGATGCCCAGGTCCTTCTGGGCGCGCAGCACGGCGAGCCAGAGCTGCCGCTCGAGCCTCACCTTCTGCTCGGGCGACCAGAGCGTGGCGAGCTCGGCGGAGGCGTAGCGTCCGGCGAGGACGTTCGGGATGCGGGGCTTGGCGGGAGCGGAAGTCACGTGTACGGATTCTACTGGCGATTCGTGCAGGCCAGCGCCACGGGGTTGTTCGTCGGAAGCTACGAACGCCGCGCGGACCGGGGACGGATCACGCCGGGCCCTCGTACGGCAGCAGCTCGGGGCGCTTGGGCGGCAGGCCGTCCCCGGAGGAGCGGCCCGTGAGCCTGCGGCCGATCCAGGGCAGCAGGTGCTGCCGGGCGAAGAGGACGTCGGAGGTCCGGCGCGCGATCCAGCCCGGCGGCGGCGTGGCCGGGACCGGCGCGTGCCAGTCGGGGTCCTCGGCCTCGTAGCCGAGCGCCTGCCACACGGCCTCCGCGACCCGACGGTGCCCCTCGGCGGTCAGGTGGAGCCGGTCCACGTCCCACAGGCGCGGGTCGGCCAGCGAGCGGGCCCCGTACAGGTCCACGACCACGGCGCCGTGCCGGCCGGCGAGGTCGTCGATGATCGCGAACAGCGCTTCCATGCGCGGCCGGAACCGCTCCAGCACCGGGCCCTGCCGTCCGGGGCTGCGCATCAGCACCAGCTGCTTGCAGTTCGGGGCCAGCCGCTCCACGGCCTGCGTCAGCAGGTCCCGCACCCGGGCCATGTCGCACTTGGGGCGCAGCGTGTCGTTCAGACCGCCGACCAGCGTGATCACATCGGCCCCCATGGCCGCCGCGACGTCCACCTGCTCGTCGACGATCTGCCCGATCAGCTTCCCGCGCACGGCGAGATTCGCGTACCGGAAACCGGGCGTGCGGGCGGCCATCCGCCCGGCGAGGACGTCGGCCCAGCCGCGGTAGGTGCCGTCGGGCAGCAGGTCGGACATGCCCTCGGTGAAGGAGTCGCCGACGGCGACGAGGCTGGTGTGGGTGGGGTTCGTCTGCATGGCGACAGAAATGGTAGCCCCTACACATACCCGCTGGTCGGTCGCCCTGGACCGGCCCGCGCGCTCAGGCCCGCCGCCCGAACAGCTCGCGCAGCACGTCCTCCATGGTCACCAGCCCCGCCAGCCGCCCGTCGGAGCCCAGCACCGCTGCCAGGTGCGTGCGGCCGCCCCGCATCGCGGTGAGGACGTCGTCCAGCGGGGTGCTCTCGCGGACACGGGCGATGGGCCGCATGTCCGCCGGCCGGAACGGCACGTCCCGGGGACAGGCGTCCAGGGCGTCCTTGACGTGCAGATAGCCCACGATGCGCCGCCCGTCGTCCACCACCGGGAAGCGGGAGAAGCCCGACTCGGCCGACATCCGCTCCAGCTGCTCCGGCGTGACGCCCACCCGCGCGTGCACCACGCGTTCCAGCGGCAGCACCACGTCCCGCACCGGCCGCCGGCCCAGCTCCAGGGCGTCGTGCAGCCGTTCCTGGGCCCGGTCGTCGATCAGGCCGGCCTCACCGGCGTCCTTCACGATCTCCGCCAGCTCCGAGTCCGTGAAGGTCGCCGCCACCTCGTTCCTCGCCTCCACCCGCAACAGCTTCAGCAGCGCGTTCGCGAACGTGTTGACCGTGAAGATCACCGGCCGCAGGGCCCGGGACAGGCCCACCAGCGGCGGCCCGAGCAGCAGCGCGCTGCGCACCGGCTCGGCCAGCGCGATGTTCTTCGGCACCATCTCGCCGAGCAGCATGTGCAGATACGTCGCCAGCACCAGCGCGATCGCGAAGGACACCGCGTGCCCCGCCCCGGACGGCACGCCCGCCGCGTGGAACACCGGTTCCAGCAGATGCGCGATCGCCGGTTCCGCGACGATGCCGAGGACCAGGGTGCACAGGGTGATGCCGAGCTGGGCCGCCGCCAGCAGCGCCGACACGTGCTCCAGCCCCCACAGCACGCTCCTGGCACGCCGGTCGCCCTCCTCGGCGTACGGCTCCACCTGGCTGCGGCGCACGGAGATCAGCGCGAACTCGGCGCCGACGAAGAAGGCGTTGACGACGAGCGTCGCCAGACCGATCAGCAGCTGTACGGCGGTCACCGGCCGGCCTCCCCGTCCCCGGCGCCCCGGGACCGGTCGTCGTCGAGCGGCGCGTGCAGCAGCAGCCCGGCCGCCCGGTGCCCCGTGGCGTCCACCACCTCCAGCCGCCAGCCGGCGACCTCGACGCTGTCGCCGGCCTGCGGGATCCGCCCCAGCCGGGCCGCGACGAACCCGGCGACCGTCTCGTACGGCCCCTGGGGCACCCGCAGGCCGAGGCGGGCGAGCCGGTCCACCCGCGCCGCGCCGTCGGCCCGGTACAGGGCGTGGCCCTCCTCGTCGGTGCCCGCCGGAGCCAGTTCGGGGGTCTCGTGCGGATCGTGCTCGTCGCGCACCTCGCCGACGACCTCCTCGACGATGTCCTCCAGCGTGGCCACGCCCGCGGTGCCGCCGTACTCGTCGACGACCACGGCCATGGTGCGCCGCCCGGACAGCCGGTCCAGCAGCCGGTCGACGGTCAGCGTCTGAGGGACGAACAGCGGCTCGCGCATCAGCTCGGCCACCGGCACCAGGGACCGGCGCTCGGCGGGCACCGCCAGCACGTCCTTGACGTGGACGGTCCCCACCACCGTGTCGAGGCCGTCCCGGTGGACCGGGAACCGGGACAGCCCGGTCGCCCGCGTCGCGTTGGCCACGTCCTCGCAGGTCGCCCGCCAGTCCAGGGCGACGACCTGGACGCGCGGGGTCATCACGTGCTGCGCCGTCAGATCGGCCAGGTTCAGGGTCCGCACGAACAGCTCGGCGGTGTCGGGCTCCAGGGCGCCCTCCTTGGCGGAGTGCCGGGCGAGCGCCGCCAGCTCCTGGGGCCCGCGCGCGGACGCCAGCTCCTCCGCCGGCTCCACGCCGAGCCGGCGCACCACGCGGTTGGCCGTGTTGTTCAGATGGGTGATGAAGGGCCGGAACGCCGTGCTGAACCAGCGCTGCGGTCCGCCCACCCGCTTGGCGACGGCCAGCGGCGAGGAGATCGCCCAGTTCTTCGGCACCAGCTCGCCGACGATCATCAGGAAGACCGTCGACAGCGCCGTGCCCAGCACCAGCGCCAGCGAGGAGGCCGCCGACGCAGGCATCCCCACGCTCTCCAGCGGTCCCGAGATCAGCGCCGCGACCGACGGCTCGGCGAGCATGCCGACCACCAGGTTGGTGACCGTGATGCCGAGCTGCGCCCCGGACAGCTGGAACGTCAGGTTCCGTACGCCCTTCAGCGCGCTCGCCGCGCCCCGCTCGCCGCGCGCGGCGGCCCGCTCCAGTTCGCCGCGCTCCACGGTGGTCAGCGAGAACTCGGCGGCGACGAAGGCACCGCACGCGAGCGAGAGCAGGATGGCCACCAGGAGCAGGAGCACTTCGGTCATCGAGTCACCTCGGCTCCATGGTCGGACAGGACGGGGAGGTTCGCGCGACGTCGTGCGCCGGACCGTTCGCTCATGTGCCGGTGCCCACTGCCTTTCCGCCGGTGCGCCCGTCAGCCGGTGAGGGGCTTGACCCAGCGCCGCCACTGTTCCTCGGGCGCGTACCCGGCGGCCCGCCACGCATGCTGCGCCCGCTCGTTGCGCACCAGCACCATCGCGTCCGCGCGCCGCCCGCCGAGCCGTACGAAGCGTTCCTCCGCGGCGTCGAGGAGGGCCGAACCGATGCCCTGGCGGCGGTGGCCGGGGTGCACCGCCAGGCGGTAGAGGTGGCAGCGCCAGCCGTCGAAGCCGGCGATCACCGTGCCGACCGTTCCGCCGTCGCGCTCGGCGAGGATCAGCGACTCGGGATCGCGGGCGAGCAGCCGCTCCACCCCGTCCCGGTCGTCGCTGATGCTCGTGCCCTCGGCGGCCGTCTTCCAGAAAGCCAGCACGTCGTCCAGGTCCTCGGGCCGGGCGGCCCGTATCCGAAGATCACTCATGCGGGGATCCCACCATGCGCGGCGGCACCCCGGACGAGAATTCCGGCATGCGGACGGACGGCACGCGGCTCGAGGGACGGCAGCACGCGGTCCGGCGGACGGCCCGTCAGGAGCCGCACGCAGCGCCCGTCGCCCCTGCTAGGCGTCGTCCCCGGGCGGTCGCCAGGCCGTGCCGAGCACGCAGTGCGACATCGGCAGCGCGGGGCCGTTCTCCGGCATCAGCATCCGCCGGTACGGGCCCAGGGCGAAGCCGGCCTCCCGCAGTGCGGCGACCGGGTCCCGGGACACGTGGCAGCCGCCGGCCAGCGGCGGCCACACCGTCCGGTCGAGCGCGCGCTGGGTGAAGGTCATCACCCGCCCGCCGCCCCGCCCGTGCTCGAAGAAGCGCACCTCGCCGCCGGGCCGCAGGACCCGCCTCAGCTCGCCGAGCGCCCGCGGCACGTCCCGGACGCTGCACAGCACCAGCGACACCACGGCGGCGTCGAAGGCCTCGCTCTTGACCGGCAGCGCCTCCGCCGTACCCGGCGCCACGTCGACCGGCACCTGGGCGCGCAGCGCCGCCTCCACGGCCAGCTGCCGCAGCGAACGCTCCGGTTCGATGGCGACGACCTCCGAGACGGCGCCCGGGTAGTGCGCGAAGTTCAGGCCGTTGCCCGCGCCGACCTCGATGACCCGGCCGGACAGCCCGGCGAGCAGCCGCTCGCGCACCCGCGCCATGCCCATCCGGGTCTCGGCGCTCGTGCTGAACCGGGCGTAGCAGCGGGCGAAGAGCGGATGGTGCACGGCGTCCGGGGGCACGGCGCGGGAACGGGCGGATCGCAGCGGCATGGGACCTCCCTCACGAGGTGGTGCCTCAGGGCGATTGTCCCCCGTACGGGCGCCCCGCATCCGCGCGGCGGCGGCCCACTTGCGCGCGACCCGGCGAACGGCCGGGAAACGGGCCCGCCGGCCGGGGCGCGGGGCACGGCCGGCGGGCCGGCCGACGCGGTGGCGAACCCGGAACCCGCGGCGTGACGACGGCGTCCACGCGCCCCGTCGTGCGGTCCCGCTCACCCGCCGGTCCCGCTCACCCGCCGGTCCCGCCCCGCGCAGCCTGACCCGCGCCGTCGTCCCGGCGGACGTGCTCCCCGTGCCGCCCGGAATCCGCGCCACCGTCCCGCCGGCCGCGCCTTCGCGCCGGCCGGAGCCCGCGTCACAGCCCCGCCGTCGGCGCCTCCCGTCGCCGGAACGCGGCCGCGTCCCAGACACCGTCCAGGCGGGGCGCCAGCCAGTGGGGCGCCGCCGACCGGAACGCGGCCGGCGCGAGGGCCGCCGCCCCGGCGGGCAGGGCACCGAGCAGGGGCGCCCCGGCGACCTCCGGCAGGTCCGCGAGATTGCAGCGCGAGGCGAGGTCCGGGTCCTCGGGCCAGCTGCCGATCACCACGCCCGGCAGCTCCAGGCCCCGCGCCGCGAGTTCGCGCGCCGTCAGCTCGGTCGTGTTCAGCGTGCCCAGCCCCGCCGACGCCACCACGAGCACCGGTGCGCCGAGCAGGACGGCGACGTCCGCGAGGGTCCCGCCGTCCTCGTCGAAGCGGACGAGCAGCCCGCCGGCCCCCTCGACCAGCACCAGGTCGTGGTCGGTGGCCAGCTTGCCGGCCCGTTCCGCGACCTGGTGCGGGTGCACGGGCGCCCGACCGGCCCGGCGTGCGGCCGTCGCCGGGGCCAGGGGTTCGGGGTAGCGGGCGGTCTCCGCCGCCGTCACCGCGCCCGCGAGCCGCGCCACCTCCTGCGCGTCCCCGGGCTCGTCCGGCGCCACGCCCGTCTGCGCGGCCTTCAGCACGGCCACCGACCGGCCCGCCGCCAGCGCCGCCGCGGCGACGGCGGCGGTCGTGACCGTCTTGCCGACCTCCGTGCCCGTCCCCGTGATCACCAGTACCGGCATGTCACCCCTCCTGTGCCGCCGCGCACACCGCGCGGGCGATGCGTGCCACGTCCGCGTCGCCCGTGACGTACGGCGGCATCGTGTAGACCAGGTCCCTGAACGGCCGCAGCCACACGCCCTCGCGCACCGCCGCCCGCGTCGCCGCCCGCATGTCGACGGGGTGGTCGAGCTGGACGACGCCGATCGCGCCCAGCACCCGCACGTCGGCCACGCCGGGCAGTCCGGCGGCGGGTGCGAGCCCCTCGGCCAGGCCCGTCTCGATGCGTTTGACCTCCGCGCGCCAGTCCTGGCCGAGCAGCAGCCCGATCGACGCGCACGCCACGGCCGCCGCCAGCGGATTGCCCATGAACGTCGGCCCGTGCGCGAGCACCGGCACCTCGCCGCGCGAGATGCCCTCGGCCACCCGCGAGGTGCACAGCGTGGCCGCCATCGTCAGGTATCCGCCGGTCAGCGCCTTGCCCACGCACATCACGTCCGGCGTCACCGCCGCGTGCTCCGCCGCGAACAGGGCGCCGGTGCGACCGAAACCGGTGGCGATCTCGTCGAACACCAGCAGCACGCCGTGCGCGTCGCACGCCTCGCGCAGCACCCGCAGATACGCGGGGGAGTGGAACCGCATCCCGCCCGCGCCCTGCACCACCGGCTCCACGATCACCGCGGCCAGCTCGCCGGCGTGCCGCTCGACCGTCGTCCGCAGATGCTCCGCGTACGCCTCCTCGTACTCCGCGGGCGGCGCGTCCGCGAAGACCTGGCGCGGCAGCACCCCGCTCCACAGCTCGTGCATCCCGCCCTCGGGGTCGCACACCGACATGGGCTGCCAGGTGTCGCCGTGGTAGCCGCCGCGCCAGGTCAGCAGCCGCCGCTTGGCCGGGCGGCCCAGCGAACGCCAGTACTGCAGGCACATCTTGACGGCGACCTCGACCGACACCGAGCCGGAGTCGGCGAGGAAGACGTGCTCCAGGCCGTCGGGTGACATGTCGACAAGGAGCTTCGCCAGCCGTACGGCGGGCTCGTGGGTGAGCCCGCCGAACATCACGTGGCTCATCCGCTCCAGCTGTCCGCGCGCGGCCTCGTTCAGCACCGGGTGGTTGTAGCCGTGGATCGCCGACCACCAGGACGACATCCCGTCGACCAGCTCGCCGGACCCGTCGGCCAGGCGCAGCCGCACTCCGCTCGCCGACTCCACCACCAACGGGTCCTGCCGGCCCGGCATGGGCCCGTACGGATGCCAGACGTGCCGCCGGTCGAGCGCCAGCAGCCCGTCCACCGTCAGTTCGGGGTCAGGCATTGGGCGCGAGATCCGTTCCGGCACCGCGGCGGCGTACGGCGACCAGGTCCGTGCGGGGGCCGCCGGCCGTCGCCGGTGCGGCGGGCGTGGCCGTGCCGCAGCCGCCCCCGGCCGGGACGGAACCACAGACACCGCCGCCCTCGTGGGAACCGCAGCCGCCGCCCTCCCCGTGCGAGCCGCAGCCGTCTCCGTCCCCGTCCCCGTGCGATCCGCACCCGCCCCGGTCCGTGTTCCGGTGCGCGGGCAGCGTCGTCTCACCGGTGCCCTCCACCTCGAAACCGGCGTCCGCGATCATCTCCAGGTCGGCCTTGCCCGCCTGCCCCTCGCTGGTGAGGTAGTCGCCGAGGAAGATCGAGTTGGCTAGGTGGAGCGCGAGCGGCTGCAGCGTCCGCAGGTGCACCTCGCGCCCGCCCGCGATGCGCACCTCGACGTCCGGGCAGACGAACCGGACCATCGCCAGGATCCGCAGACAGCGCTGCGGGGTCAGGTTCCACTCCTTGGCCAGCGGCGTGCCCTCGAAGGGGATCAGGAAGTTGACCGGCACCGAGTCCGGGTCCAGCTCCCGCAGCGAGAAGACCACGTCGACCAGGTCCTCGTCGCTCTCGCCCATGCCCGCGATCAGCCCCGAGCAGGCCGAGAGCCCGGCCGCGTGCGCCTTGTTGACCGTGTCCACCCGGTCGGCGTACGTGTGCGTCGTCGTGATGTCCCCGTACGTCGCCTCGGACGTGTTGAGGTTGTGGTTGTAGGCGTCGGCGCCCGCCTCGCGCAGCCGCTCCGCCTGGCCGTCGGAGAGCAGACCCAGACAGGCGCACACCTCGACGCCCTCGTTCTGCTCCTTGATGGTGCGGATCGTCTCCGAGACCCGGTCCACGTCCCGCTCGGTGGGGCCGCGCCCGCTGGCCACCAGGCACACCCGCTTCGCGCCGCCCGCCACACCCGCGGCCGCGGCCTCGGAGGCCTCGCCGGGCTTCAGCCACGTGTACTTGAGGATGCCGGCCTTCGAGCCGAGCCGCTGCGAGCAGTAGGAGCAGTCCTCGGGGCACAGGCCCGACTTGAGGTTGACGAGGTAGTTGAGTTTCACCCGTCGGCCGAACCAGTGCCGGCGCACCTTGCCGGCCGCGGCCACCACGTCGAGCAGTTCGTCGTCGGACGTGGCGAGGACGGCCAGGGCCTCCCCGCGGGTCGGCGACTCGCGCCGAAGTCCCTTGTCCACCAGCGTGTTCAGCAGGTCCATGAGAACCGATCCTGTCCTACGGGGCCACTCGGGGCCAAGGAGAGTCCGCACAACAGTGGCAGATCGGCGTGTGGGTATCACCACACCTCGGGCGGCCCGTCGTGCCGCTAGTGTCTGTCCGCTGCCCACACAACTCCCCGAGGAGCGACGCATGGCGTTCGGCTGGATCGACGAGCAGGCCGGGGCGCGCCGCCGGGCCGGTCTCGTACGGACGCTGCGGCCCCGCCCGGCCGGCTCCCCGCTCCTGGACCTGGCGAGCAACGACTACCTCGGCCTCGCCCGGCACCCCGAGGTCGCCGAGGGCGCGGCGCGGGCCGCGCGGGACTGGGGCGGCGGTGCGACCGGATCCCGGCTGGTCACCGGGACGACGGAGCTGCACGCCGAACTCGAGCGGGAACTGGCCGGCTTCTGCGGCTTCGAGGCCGCGCTCGTCTTCTCCTCCGGCTACGCGGCCAACCTCGCCGCGGTCACCGCACTGGCCCCCCACGGCTCCCTCGTCGTCTCCGACGCGGGCAACCACGCCTCGCTGATCGACGGCTGCCGGCTCGCCCGGGGCACCACCCAGGTCGTGGCACACGCCGACCCGGAAGCGGTCCGCAAGGCACTCGCCGCCCATGCCGGGCCCGCCGTCGCCGTCTCCGACACGGTCTTCTCCGTCGACGGCGACGCCGCCCCGCTGACGGCCCTCGCCGAGGCGTGCCGGGAGCACGGGGCCGGGCTGGTCGTCGACGACGCCCACGGCCTCGGCGTCCTCGGCGAGGGCGGCCGGGGCGCCCCGCACGCGGCGGGGCTCGCGGGCGGCGACGACGTCGTCGTCACGGTCACCCTGTCCAAGTCGCTCGGCAGCCAGGGCGGCGCCGTACTCGGCCCCGCACGGGTGATCGACCACCTGGTCAACACCGCCCGGACCTTCATCTTCGACACCGGACTCGCCCCCGCGGCCGCCGGCGCCGCCCTCGCGGCACTGCGGCTGCTGCGCCGCGAGCCCGCACGGGCGGAGCGGGCGCGCACCGTGGCGGCCGACCTGCACGCACGCCTGACCGCCGCGGGCCTGGACGCCGTACGTCCGGACGCCGCGGTGGTCTCGGTGCGCGCCCCGTCCCCGGAGGGGGCCGTGCGGTGGGCGGCCGACTGCCGTACGGCCGGCCTGTCCGTGGGCTGCTTCCGCCCGCCCTCCGTGCCCGACGGCATCTCACGGCTCAGGCTGACCGCCCGTGCGGACCTCTCCGGGGAACAGATCGAACGCGCTGTACGGGTGATCGGCGAAACGCGGCCATGAGTCGGCGTGGCACGGCCGTGTGTCGCACGATGCCCGGTCGGGTCAGCCGGCCCGCCCGGGCCGGCCGCGGCGGAACACGGCCGTGAACGACGCCCAGCTCCCGGGGGAGAAGAGCAGCGCGGGCCCGGCCGGGTCCTTGGAGTCGCGCACGGCGAGGAGTCCGGCCCAGGGGCCGGCCGGCGGACGGGCCGTCTCCACGCAGTTGTTGGCTCCGGTGCTGTAGCTGCTGCGCAGCCATCGCACGCCGTGCAGATCGGTACTCGTGGGGGTCTTCCGAGGAAGTGCGGACATGGTGGTTCCTCCTTACGCGCCGGCCGCTGTCGCGGCGATGTAGTCCAACGAGTCCTCGGGCGAAAGGGCATGGTGCTGAAGGGCGTCGAAGGCCTCGGTGTAGGCCTCCAGGTCTTCTTTCCGTTCGAGATAGACGCTACTCGTCAAGTGGTCGAGAACAACCACGTCCAGATCGGAGACGTTCGGAAATGAGAAAATTACGAACGGACCGGTGACGCCGATGTGCGCCCCGGCGGAGAACGGCAGTACCTGCAACCGGACATGGGGCAGCCGCGCGGCCTCCACCAGCCGGTCCAGCTGACGGGACATCACCCCGGGCCCGCCCACCTCCCTCCGCAGTACGGCCTCGTCGAGGACCGCGTTCAGCGCCAGCGGGGGATCGGACCGGAGCACGTCCTGCCGGGCCAGCCGGACCTCCACCAGCGTGTCCAGCCGCTCCTCGGTCAGCCCGTCCACCGCGGCCCGCGTCACCGCGCGCGCGTACTCCGGCGTCTGCAGCAGCCCGGGCACGACGGTGGTCTCCAGCGTGCGCATCGCGCTCGCCTGGGACTCCAGACTGATGAAGTCCCGGTACGTCGGCGGCAGTACCCCGCGATAGGCGTGCCACCAGTGGTGCCGCCCGCCCGCGTCCTCGGAACCCGCCAGCAGCCCCAGCAGCTCCCGCAGTTGGGGATCGTCCACGCCGTAGGCGTCCAGCAGTAAGCGCACGTCGGCCGGTTTCGCCCCGCTCGTCCCGGTCTCGATCCGGCTGACCTTCGACTGGTGCCAGCCCACCAGCCGGGCCGCCTCGCCGCTGGTGATCCCCGCCGACGTGCGCAGGGCGCGCAGCTCCGCGCCCAGCTTCCGGCGGCGCACCACGGGGCCGTGCTGCATGGGCCATTCCTCCGCTCCTCATGAGCCGCCCGAATACGGTCTGCCGTCGCAGAGTTCACCGCTTCGAGCGACAGATATATGCATAACTCGGTGGATCGCCGCCCCGCACCGGGGAGGTGGTGGCAGTCTGACGGTCAAGCACCAGTCCGGGACCGTACTCGAACCACCCGCTCCGTGTCGGGCTGCGGTCCCGTGGGAAAGGGACGACGTCGCCATGGCAGACCACCTGGAAGCATCCGTCACTCTGCCGAGCGAACCCGCCTCGGTGGCCGCCGCGCGTACCTATGCGGTGGGCACGCTGGCGGAATGGGGCCTGCCCGCGGACGCGGACACCTCCGAGACCGTCCGGCTGATCGTCTCCGAGCTGGCCACCAACGCGGTCCAGCACACCTTCGGACAGTCGCCCACCTTCACGGTGGACCTCGTGCTCGACCGTGACGAGCGGCTGACCGTCGGCGTCACCGACAGCCATCCGCGGTTCCCCAAGCGTCTGCCGGCCGCCGTGCAGCAGGACAACGGCCGGGGCATGGTGATCATCCGCTGGCTGGCGGCGGAGTACGGCGGCAGGCTGCGGGTACGGCCCACGCGCGAGGGCGGCAAGACCGTCTCCATCGAACTGCCCTGGACGGCGCCGGGGGGCCCGGCGTCCGCGGAGCCGGGCACGGGGCCCGCGGTGCCCGTCCCGGCCGCGGAGCCCGTCCCGGCCGCGGAGCCCGTCCCGGCCGGGGATGCCCCGGGGCGAGGCGGAAGGGGCGGCACGATCCCTGAAGCCGAGATGAGGGGCTGAGGCGGGGACGACGCGTACGGCGACCCGCGCGCCCCGGCCGCCGTGTGCCGGGTGGTGCCGTCCCGCGCCCGGCGGTGTCCCCGTCGAGGGCGGTGCGCCGACGGCACGGACCGGCGCTCCACACCCGGGCAGGTGACGGCGCGCCAGGACGCCGTCACCTGCCCGGGCGGATCACTTCACCCGGCCGTACCAGACCTTGTTGGTCCAGATCTTCTGCAGACGCACCACGTCCCCGGTCTTCGGGGCGTGCCACATCTTGCCCTTACCGGCGTAGATGCCCACGTGGTAGACGTAGCTGCCCGAGTGGAAGAACACCAGGTCTCCGGCCTTGCGGCTCTTGGCGGAGATGTGCCGGGTCTTGTTGTACTGCTGCGCCGCGGTGCGCGGCAGCTTCTTGCCGGCCTTCTTGAACGAGTACAGGGTCAGTCCGGAGCAGTCGAACCTGTACGGCCCGACGGCGCCCCATGCGTAGGGGGAGCCCTTCTTCGAAGCAGCGATCTTGAGGGCCTTGGCCGCGTGGGTGGCGGCGGCGGCCTCACCGGACGCACCGGGGACCACGAGGGAACCGCCCACGGCGGCGAGGGTCAGGGCGGAGGCCGTACCGGCACGGGCCACCAGCGACGGGACACGATTGAGCGCAGTCATGCGCAACCCTTCGTCAGCCGCCTGTGAAGGATGACCTGTCGGATTCGGGCTGGCGAAGTTGCCCGGCCGCGCGAGTGCGGCTTCACCCCAAGGGCCACTCGGTCCGGTCATGGCGTGACCGTTCCCGGCGACCCGTCGTGCTCGGGTCCTCCACTCCTGCCGATCCACTCCTGTCGACCGGTCGTCCGGGCGGCGGCAGGACTCGGCGTCCGCCCGGACCGCCCCGCCGCTGCGGCGGGGGCTTGTCGTCAGTCACGGATCTTGTCCCACCGGGGTCGGAAAATCCCAACGGAACGGGGCACTTGTGTTGTTACTCACCACTCACCCGTTCGGGTGGACACATCCCCGCCCTCCGTACCCACACACGCGGCGGCGACGCCGGGACCAGCGGCGGAAGGGGGAATTCCGGCTCCCGGGGAAGCGGAGTGCGCAAGCTCGGCGGGCGGGAAATTCGAGGTGTTCCTACGCTGAAAGGGGGTACGCCGGATGGTCCGTTTCGGCCACCGGCCGAGAGGATTCCGAGAGCGGGGAGCGGGCGTGCGTCAGCGCGCGAAGACACCGGGACGACCTGCGGGCATGCGAACGGGACGCCGACGGCACGGTAATCACCCGGTCAAATCAACGTGACGTGGCAGAAACACTTTAGCCGTACTCTGCACCCCGATCCACCTGCGTTTTTCGGAACAACGGGGCGTGCTTTCGGGCTCTTTCCTGTGTGTTACATCTAGATCCGTCGCGGTGGCCGCGGCAGCCGGGCCGTTCGGTTCCGGCATGTCTTTCTGTGAGGTGATTCGTGCAGCTGACCCCGCACGAGCAGGAACGCCTGCTCGTCCATGTGGCCGCGGACGTGGCCGAGAAGCGCCGGGCGCGCGGAGTGAAGCTCAACTACCCCGAGGTCGTCGCGCTGATCACCTCGCACATCCTCGAAGGCGCCCGCGACGGTCGCACGGTCGGCGAACTGGTGTCCTCCGGACGCAAACTGATCCAGCGTCACGAGGTCATGGAGGGCGTACCCGAGATGATCCACGACGTACAGGTCGAGGCCACCTTCCCCGACGGCACCAAGCTGGTCACCGTCCACGACCCGATCATCTGACAGGGACGGCAGCCGTGATTCCCGGAGAGATCCTCTTCGCCGACGAGCCGGTCGTCTTCAACGAGGGCCTGGAGAGCATCCGCCTGACCGTGCTCAACACCGCCGACCGGCCCGTCCAGGTCGGCTCCCACTACCACTTCGCCGAGGCCAACCCCGCCCTCGCGTTCGACCGCGGCCTCGCCCACGGCAGACGGCTCGACATAGCCGCCGGCACCGCCGTCCGGTTCGAGCCCGGCATCCCGGTCGACGTGGAGCTCGTCCCCCTGGCCGGCGCCCGCGTCGTCGTGGGCCTGCGCGGCGCGACCGGAGGTGCCCTCGATGCCTGAACTGTCCCGAGCCGCCTACGCCGACCTGTTCGGCCCCACCACCGGCGACCGCATCCGCCTCGCCGACACCGACCTCCTCGTCGAGATCGAGGAGGACCGCTCGGGCGGCCCCGGCCGCTCCGGCGACGAATCCGTCTTCGGCGGTGGCAAGGTGCTGCGCGAGTCGATGGGCCAGTCGTGCGCCACCCGCGCCGACGGCGCCCCCGACACCGTGATCACCGGCGCCGTGATCATCGACCACTGGGGCATCGTCAAGGCCGACATCGGCATCCGCGACGGCCGGATCACCGGCATCGGCAAGTCCGGCAACCCGGACACCATGGACGGCGTCCACCCGGAGCTGGTCATCGGCCCCGAGACCGAGATCATCGCGGGCAACGGCAGGATCGTGACCGCCGGCGGCATCGACACCCACGTCCACTTCATCGCTCCGACCGTCATCGCCGAGGCGCTCGCCTCCGGCATCACCACCCTCATCGGGGGCGGCACCGGACCGGCCGAGGGCAGCAAGGCCACCACGGTGACCCCGGGTTCGTGGCACCTGGCCCGGATGTTCGCCGCCCTGGAGTCGAGCCCCGTCAACATCGGGTTCCTCGGCAAGGGCAGCACCATGTCCAAGCAGTCGATGCGCGACCAGCTGCGCGCCGGCGTCCTCGGTTTCAAGATCCACGAGGACTGGGGCGCGACCCCCGCCGTCATCTCCGCCTGCCTGGACGTCTGCGAGGAGTCCGGCGCCCAGCTCGCCATCCACTCCGACACCCTGAACGAGGCCGGCTTCGTCGGCGACACCTTCGACGCGGTCGCCGGCCGCACCCTGCACGCCTTCCACGTCGAGGGCGCCGGCGGCGGCCACGCTCCCGACATGATCACGGCGGTCTCGCTGCCGAACATGCTGCCGGCGTCCACCAACCCGACCCGGCCGCACACCGTCAACACCGTCGAGGAACACCTCGACATGCTGATGGTCTGCCACCACCTGAACCCCGCAGTCCCGGAGGACCTGGCCTTCGCGGAGTCCCGCATCCGGCCGAGCACCATCGCGGCCGAGGACATCCTGCACGACATGGGGGCGATCTCCATCATGTCGTCGGACGCCCAGGCCATGGGCCGCATCGGCGAGGTGATCCTGCGGACCTGGCAGACCGCCCACGTGATGAAGGCCCGGCGCGGCTTCCTGCCCGGCGACACCA
This sequence comes from Streptomyces sp. NPDC006384, assembly GCF_042870695.1. NCBI lineage: Bacteria > Bacillati > Actinomycetota > Actinomycetes > Kitasatosporales > Streptomycetaceae > Streptomyces > Streptomyces sp. NPDC006384. The sequence continues at coordinate 224,093 of NZ_JBIAHR010000009.1, read as the reverse complement.
GGGCCGACAACCACCGTGCCCGTCGCTATGTCGCCAAGTACACCATCAACCCCGCGGTCGCCCAGGGCATCGACCACGTGGTCGGCTCCGTCGAGTCCGGGAAGCTGGCCGACCTGGTGCTGTGGGAGCCGCGTTTCTTCGGGGTGAAGCCGCAGCTCGTCCTCAAGGGCGGGCAGATCGCCTACGCCCAGGTGGGCGACGCCAACGCCTCCATTCCCACCCCGCAGCCCATGCTGCCGCGCCCGATGTACGGCGCGCTCGGCACCGCACCCGCCATGAACTCGCTGAACTTCGTGGCCGAGGCGGCGATCGAGGACGGGCTGCCGGAACGCCTCGGCCTCGGCAGGGAGTTCGCGCCCATCCGCTCGACCCGCGGCCGAACCAAGGCCGACATGCGGGAGAACGACGCCCTGCCGCGCGTGGAGGTCGCCGCGGACTCCTTCGCGGTCACCATCGACGGTGAACTCGTCGAACCCGCACCAGCCGTCGAACTGCCGCTCGCGCAGCGGTACTTCCTCTTCTGAGCGCCGTCGTGAGCCGCGCAGCGCTGCTGGTCCTGTCGGACGGCCGCTTCCCCGCCGGTGGGCACGCCCACTCCGGCGGGGCGGAGGCCGCCGTCAAGTCCGGACACATCACCGACGCCGCGAGCCTGGAGGAGTTCTGCCGGGGGCGGCTGCACACCACCGGGGCCGTGACGGCCGCCCTCGCGGCGGCCGCGGCCCTCGGCCTCGACCCCGGTGCGCTCGACGAGGCCGCGGACGCCCGTACGCCCTCGCCCGCCCTGCGGGCGGTGGCCCGCAGGCTCGGCCGGCAGTTCGTGCGGGCCGCCCGCGCCACCTGGCCGCACCCCGAACTCGACGCGCTCGCCGGACGCTTCCCGAAGGGCGCCCACCAGCCGGTCGTGCTCGGGCTCACCGCCCGCGCGGCCGGGCTCGAGCCGCTGGACGCCGCGTACTGCTCCGCCTACGAGGGGGTGAGCGGCCCGGCGACCGCGGTCGTCCGGCTGCTCGGTCTCGACCCGTTCGACGCCACCGCCGTCCTCGCCCGGCTGGCGCCGGAGGTGGACCGCGTCGCCCGGGACGCCGTGGAGGCGGCGCACCTGGCCCTGAGCGAGGGCGTGGACGCGCTGCCGGCGCGGTCCGCGCCGCTGCTCGAGATCGGGGCCCAGGCGCATGCCGCCTGGGCGGTGCGGCTGTTCGCCTCGTAGGGGGCTGCCGCCCCCGCCGCCCCTTCCCGTTCCCGACCCCGGGGGCTTCGCCCCCTCGACCCCGCCAGGGGGTTCCGCCCCCTGGCCCCCGTCCGGCCTGAACGGCCTCGTCCTCGGAATCCCCCGGAGGGGGTCCGGGGCGGGCCGACAGGCCGGCCCAGATGCACAGGAGTCGCACCATGCACCTCGACCACCACCACGACGGTCCCGCCGCCGTCTCCGCCGACGCCCGCCGGCCCGACGGGACCCGCCGCGCGCTGCGCATCGGGCTCGGCGGTCCCGTCGGCTCCGGCAAGACCGCCACCGTCGCCGCCCTCTGCCGCGCCCTGCGCGACGAGTTCTCCCTCGCCGTCGTCACCAACGACATCTACACGCGCGAGGACGCCGAGTTCCTGCTGCGCGAGGCGGTGCTGCCGCCGGAGCGGATCAGCGCCGTCGAGACGGGCGCCTGCCCGCACACCGCCATCCGGGACGACATCTCCGCCAACCTCGAGGCCGTCGAGGACCTGGAGGACGAGGTCGGGCCGCTCGACCTGGTGCTCGTGGAGTCCGGCGGCGACAACCTCACCGCCACCTTCTCCCGCGGACTCGTCGACGCCCAGATCTTCGTGATCGACGTGGCCGGCGGCGACGACATCCCGCGCAAGGGCGGTCCCGGCGTCTCCACCGCCGACCTGCTCGTCGTCAACAAGACCGACCTCGCCCCCCACGTCGGCTCCGACCTCGCGCGGATGGCCGCCGACGCCAAGGCGCAGCGCGGCGAACTCCCCGTCGTCCTCCAGTCCCTCAGGAGCGAGGCGGGCGTCACCGAGGTCGCCGGCTGGGTGCGCTCCCGGCTCGCCGCGTGGACGGCGTGAGGGCGCCGGGCGGCGTCCGCGCGAGGGCGCGCATCCTCGCCCGCGGCGACGGGCGCGGCGGCACCGGCCTGCCCGTGCTGGAGGGCGAGGGCCCGCTCGCGGTGCGGCGCACCCGGGGGAGCGGGTCCGAGGCCCGGGTGCTGCTGGTCGGCGCGATGAGCGGGCCGCTCGGCGGCGACCACTTCACGGTGACGGCCGAGGCGGTGCAGGGCGCCCGCCTGCGCGTCGGCTCGGCCGCCGCCACCCTCGCGCTGCCGGGCCAGAACAAGGCCGGGGCCCGCTACGACGTACGGCTCGCCGTCGCCGACGACGCCGAACTGCGCTGGGAGCCGGAACAGCTGATCTCGGCGCACGGCAGCGACCTCCGGGTGACCACCTTCGCCGAAGTGGCGCCCACGGCCGGCCTCGTGCTGCGGGAGGAACAGGTGCTCGGCCGGTCCGGGGAGGAACCGGGACGGCTCACCAGCCGGCTCGCCGTGCGGATCGCCGGGCGTCTCGTCCTCGACCAGGAACTGGCCTGCGGCCCCGGCGCCCCGGGCGGCTGGGACGGCCCCGCCGGGCTGGCCGGCCACCGGGCCGTCGGGCAGGTCGTCGTCGTACGGCCGCGGTTCGCCACCGATCCGCCGGCCGCCCGTACGACGGGGGACGGGGCGGCCGTGCTGCCGCTCGCCGGACCGGCGGTGCTGGTGACGGCCGTCGCGCCGGACGGGCTGCGGCTGCGGCGGCTGCTGGACGAGGCACTGGCCTCGCTGGACCGGACCTGACCGATCTGACCGATCTGATCGACCTGACCGACCGGCGAACACGCTTATCCGCTTATCGGATTGGCAAAGAAGTGGTGCAGGCCCTGTTCCCGGGGAACGTACAGCCGCGAAGATCCCCGTACCTGTCGAACCATGTACGGGGAGGGCCACTTGAGGAAGACCAGGCTGCACCGGAGAGCCGTCGCGTTCGGCTCGGCCGGAGCGCTCGTCACCGCCATGCTGATAGCCGGCACCGTCACGGCACCCGCGGCCGGCGCCAGCCCGGCCGCCGGCCGGGACCACGGGAGCCAGGACCGCGAGGCCCGCGGCGCCGCCATCGCCGCGGCCCGCGCCGCCGAGGCCGGCATCGACTGGCAGGACTGCCCCGCTGACTGGAACCTGCCGAAGCCCATCCAGTGCGGTTACGTCACCGTGCCGCTCGACTACGCCGAGCCGTACGGCAAGCAGATCAGGCTCGCCGTCGACCGCATCGGCAACACCGGCACCGCGTCCGAGCGCCAGGGCGCGCTCGTCTACAACCCCGGTGGCCCCGGCGGCTCCGGTCTGCGCTTCCCGGCCCGCGTCACCAACAAGAGCGCGGTGTGGGCGGACACGGCCAAGGCCTACGACTTCGTGGGCTTCGACCCGCGCGGCGTCGGCAAGTCGGCCCCCATCTCCTGCGTCGACCCGCAGGAGTTCGTCAAGGCGCCCAAGATGGACCCGGTGCCGCGCAACGAGGCCGACAAGCTCGCCCAGCGCAAGCTGGCCCGCGAGTACGCCGAGGGCTGCCTCGAGCGCAGCGGCGAGATGCTCCCGCACATGACCACGCCGAACACCGCGCGCGACCTGGACGTCATCCGCGCCGCCCTCGGCGAGAAGAAGCTCAACTTCCTCGGCGTCTCCTACGGCACCTACCTCGGCGCGGTCTACGGCACCCTCTTCCCGGACCACGTGCGCCGGATGGTCCTCGACAGCGTCGTCAACCCGTCGCGCGAGAAGATCTGGTACCAGGCCAACCTGGACCAGGACGTCGCCTTCGAGGGCCGCTGGAAGGACTGGCAGGACTGGGTCGCCGAGAACGACGCGACCTACCACCTCGGCGACACCCGCGCCGAGGTCCAGGAGCAGTGGCTCAAGCTGCGCGCCCGGGCCGAGAAGGCGCCCCTCGGCGGTGTCGTCGGCCCGGCCGAGCTGATCTCCTTCTTCCAGAGCGCCCCGTACTACGACTCCGCGTGGGCCCCCACGGCGGCGGTCTTCAGCAAGTACGTGTCCGGCGACACCCAGGCCCTCGTCGACGCCGCCGCCCCGGACATGACCGACACCGCGGGCAACGCCTCCGCGGAGAACGGCAACGCCGTCTACACCGCCGTCGAGTGCGCGGACGCCAAGTGGCCCACCAACTGGCGCACCTGGGACCGGGACAACACCCGGCTGCACCGCGACCACCCGTTCATGACCTGGGCCAACGCATGGATGAACCTGCCGTGCGCCACCTGGCCGGTCAAGCAGCAGACCCCGCTGAACGTGAAGACCGGCAAGGGCCTTCCGCCCGTGCTGATCGTCCAGGCCGAGCGTGACGCGGCCACCCCCTACGAGGGCGCCGTCGAACTGCACCGGCGGTTCGAGGGCTCGCGCCTGATCACCGAGCGGGACGCCGGCTCCCACGGCGTCACCGGGCTGGTCAACCCGTGCGTCAACGACCGGGTGGACACCTACCTGCTCACCGGCGGGCTGGACGCCCGGGACGTGACCTGCGCCCCGCACGCCACACCCAAGCCGTAGGCGCCGCGGGCACACAGAGGGGGCGGCCGGTCCGACCGGCCGCCCCCTTCGCGCGCCCTCGGGCGGGCCGGCCTACCGGTGCGGCAGCCGGGGGAACCGGCGGGCCTTCGCCGCCCTCTCGGCCTCCTCGGCCTTGACGTCCGCCGCGTACCGGTCGACGTACTCCTGCTCGGACAGCGACAGGATCGCGTACATGATCTCGTCGGTGACGGCGCGCAGCACGGCCTTCTCGCCCTCCATGCCGGCGTAGCGGGAGAAGTCCAGCGGCTCGCCGAAGCGGATCACCACGGGGTGCACCTTCGGGATCTTCCGGCCCGGCGGCTGCGCCTCGAAGGTGCCGATCATCGCGCACGGCACGACGGGGACGCCGGCCCTGAGCGCCATCACCGCGACACCGACCTTGCCCTTGTACAGCCGGCCGTCGTGCGAGCGCGTCCCCTCCGGGTAGATGCCGAGCAGCTCGCCCCGGCCCAGCACGCCGAGCCCCTCGCGGATCGCCGCCTGCCCCGCATCCTTGCCCGAGCGGTCCACCGGGATCTGCCCCGCGCTGCGGAAGAAGAACGCGGTCAGCCGGCCCTTGAGGCCGGGGCCGGTGAAGTACTCGGCCTTGGCGAGGAAGGTGATCCGGCGCCGCAGCACGGCGGGCATCAGGAAGTGGTCGGAGAACGACAGATGGTTGCCGGCGACGATGGCCGCGCCCGAGGCCGGCACATGGTCCAGCCCTTCGATCCGGGGGCGGAAGACCAGCCTCAGCAGCGGGCCGAGCAGTACGTACTTGAGCACGTAGTAGAACATGGTTCGCCCTCTCACCCGGATTGTTGCTGCCCCCATGCTGGGCCACCTGACGGCCCCTCACCAGCCGTCCCGGGCGGTGCGGTGCGGGGCGGACCCCGGACCTGTCCGAAAACACCCGGAATGCACAGGGACTCCTTCCGCCGGTCCGTCACGGCCGGGCGGTCTTTCCCCGAGAAAGTTCGGTCTTTGTCCTTGACGCGTGGAAAGTGGGCGCTCTAGCGTCCAACCGACTCACTCCGCAAGGGTTTTCGCGTGTTCCACCCGCAGCGGCCGGCCGAGGACGACGAGCCCTCCGGCGCTGTGCGGCCGTCGACCAGCTCAAAGGAGTTCTGAGTGCGCAACAGACGGATCGTCACCCTGATGGCGGCGGCGGCACTGGCCGGGTCCGCCGGGCTCCTGACCGTTCCCGCGGTCCAGGCCGCCCCCTCGGACCCGGCGCCGCCGGACGCGTCGGCCTTCCAGAAGGTCACCCTCAACGACCGCCCGGGTGAACCCATGGCCCTCGCCGTCCTGCCCGACCGGCGGGTGCTGCACACCGCGCGCACCGGCGAGGTGCGGATCCACGACCCGAAGAGCGGGGTGAACTTCCTCGCCGCCGACATGAAGAAGAGTCCCGCCGGCCTCTACCAGCACGACGAGGAGGGCGTCCAGGGCATCGCCGTCGACCCCGGCTTCAGCAAGAACAAGTGGGTCTACCTCTACTACTCGCCCCGCCTGAACACCCCCGTGGACGACCCGGCCACGCCGGGCGTGAACGAGGGCGACGCCCCGGAGTTCGGCACGGCCGCGGACTTCGCCAAGTACAAGGGCGTCACCCGGCTGTCGCGGTTCAGGCTCGAGGGCAACAAGCTGAACTTCGCCACCGAGCAGAAGATCCTCGACGTCCCCGCCGACCGCGGCATCTGCTGCCACGTCGGCGGCAAGATCGACTTCGACGGCAAGGGCAACCTGTACCTGTCGACCGGCGACGACTCCAACCCGTTCGCCTCGGACGGCTACGCCCCGCTCGACGACCGCCCCGACCGCAACCCGGCCTACGACGCGCGGCGCACCGCGGGCAACACCAACGACCTGCGCGGCAAGGTCCTGCGCATCAAGGTCGGGAAGGACGGCCGGTACAGGATACCGAGCGGCAACCTCTTCAAGCCCGGCACGCCGAAGACCCGGCCCGAGATCTACGCCATGGGCCTGCGCAACCCGTTCCGGTTCACCGTGGACGACAGGACCGGGGAGATCTACGTCGGCGACTACTCACCCGACGCCAACAAGGCCGACCCCGGCCGCGGCCCCGCCGGACACGGCCGCTGGACGGTCATCGACCGCCCCGCCAACTACGGCTGGCCCTTCTGCGTGACCCCGGACATGCCCTACCAGGACTACGACTTCGCCACCAAGAAGTCGAACGGTGCGTTCGACTGCGCCAAACCGGTCAACGACTCCCGCCACAACACCGGCCTGAGCAAGCTGCCGCCGGTCGAGGACTCGGCGGTCGTCTACGGCTACGGGGCCTCCGAGAAGTTCCCCGAGCTCGGTACGGGCGGCATCGCCCCCATGGGCGGCCCGGCGTACCGCTACGACAGGCGGAACAAGGCCGAGAACCGCTGGCCCGCGTACTTCGACGGCAAGCCGCTCTTCTACGAGTGGACCCGCGACCAGATGCTCGCCCTCACCCTGGACAGGAAGAACCAGGTCACCAGGATCGAGAACGCGCTCCCCTCGATCACCACGGACGGCCCCATCGACGCCGAGTTCGGCCCGGACGGCGCGCTGTACGTCCTCGAGTACGGCACCGGGTACTTCGCGGAGCTGCCCGAGGCCCAGCTGGCCCGCATCGACTTCACGCGGGGCAACCGCACCCCGGAGCCCAAGGCCGCCGCGGACGTGGTCAACGGGACCAACCCGCTGACGGTCCAGTTCTCCAGCGCCGGCACGAAGGACGCCGACGGCGACGCCCTCAGCTACGCCTGGGACTTCGACGCCGACGGCACCGTGGACTCCCGGGAGGCCAACCCGAAGCACACGTTCACGAGGAACGCCGTCTTCGACGCCACGCTGAAGGTCACCGACAGCACCGGCCGCTCGGCCGCCGCCTCGGTCCCGGTCGTCGTCGGCAACAAGGCGCCGGTCGTCACCCTCACGACCGACCCCGCGCCCGACAGCGGCACGCCCTTCCACTGGGGTGACACGGTCACCTGGAAGGTCACCGTCACCGACGACCAGCCGGTGGACTGCTCAAAGGTCAGCGTCTCGTTCATCCTGGGCCACGACACGCACGGTCACCCGCTCTCCACGACCACCGGCTGCTCCGGATCGTTCAAGACGTTCGTGGACGGCGGCCACGCCGGCGCGGACAACCTGAAGGCGGTCTTCAACGCCAGCTACAAGGACACACCCCCGGAGGGCCTGCCGTCCCTCTCGGGCAGCGCCGAGGTCGCGCTGACCCCGGCCGACTGACCCCGGGCCGCGACACGGAGACGGAGACACGAAGGCGGGGCGCCACCTCTGGGGTGGCGCCCCGCCGGTGCCGTGGGCCGTTTCAGAACTTCGGTGTCGGCGCCTGGGCCTCCACCAGCTCCGCCGCCTCCTCCGCGGTCTGCACCGAGGGCGGGGAGCCGGCGAGCGGCTTCTGCGCCGTCTCCTTCATGCAGGCCACCGCGACGACGCCGACCAGGGCCGCGGCCATCGCGTAGTAGGCGGGCATCATGTCGGAGCCGGTCACGCTGATCAGGGCGGTGATGACCAGCGGCGTGGTCCCGCCGAACAGGGAGGCCGACAGGTTGTAGCCGACCGAGAGCGACCCGTACCGGACGTTGGTCGGGAACATGGCCGGCAGCGCCGCGGACATCGTGCCGAGCAGACAGACCAGGGACAGGCCGAGCATCAGCATGCCGGCCGAGACGGCGAGCAGGCTGCCGTCCTGCACCAGCAGGAAGGCCGGCGCGGACAGCACGAAGAAGCCGATCATGCCAGTCATCAGGAGGGGCTTGCGGCCGAAGCGGTCGGACAGCCGTCCCACCTGGTTGATGATCAGCATCAGCAGCACCATCGTGGCCACCAGGATCAGCAGACCGTGGCTCTCGCTGTAGTGCAGCTCGTCCGACAGGTACGTCGGCATGTACGACAGCAGCATGTAGTCGGTGATGTTGTACGCGCCGACCAGCGCGATGCACAGGATCAGCGCCCGCCAGTGCGTGCGGAAGATCTTGGCGAGGTCGCCCCGGGCGGTGGTCTCCACGGCGTTCGCCGCGTCGGAGACGTGGACGTTGGCGTCCTCCAGCTTCAGGAACGCGGGCGTGTCGTCCAGCTTCAGCCGCAGGTAGATACCGACGATGCCGAGCGGCGCCGCGATGAGGAACGGGATGCGCCAGCCCCAGGCGTCCATGGTGTCGCTGCCGAGCCACGCCGTGAGCGCGGTGACGAGACCGGCGGCGCCGGTGTACCCGGCCAGCGTGCCCAGTTCCAGGAAGCTGCCGAAGAAACCGCGCCGCTTGTCCGGCGCGTACTCGGCGATGAAGGTGGACGCGCCGCCGTACTCGCCGCCGGTGGAGAAGCCCTGGAGCAGGCGGAAGACGATCAGCAGCAGCGGCGACCAGAAGCCGATCGCGTCGTAGCTGGGAATGAGCCCGATGGCGGCCGTGCCGATCGCCATGAGGATCATCGTCAGCGCGAGCACCTTCTTGCGGCCGATCTTGTCGCCCATCGGGCCGAAGACCATGCCGCCCAGCGGCCGCACCAGGAACGCCACGGCGAAGGTGGCGAACGAGGACAGCAGCTGCGCGGTGTCGCTCCCGGACGGGAAGAACACCCGGCCGATGGTGCCGGCCAGGTAGGCGTAGATGCCGAAGTCGAACCACTCCATGGCATTGCCCAGCGACGCCGCCTTCACGGCTTTCTTGACCGCGGCCTCGTCCGTGACGGTGATGTCCGACCGGCGCAGCCGGGGGTTCTGCCGACGCCTGATGGCCCGGAACAGCGCCGGGTGGCGCCGGATCGCCGCGGCGTCGGGTTCTGGGCCGTTCTCGTTGGAGGACGTGGCGGCCTGCCTTTCCACGCGCAGACACTCCGGGGACGGAGCGCTGCTCGGTCGTACATTTCTCAGGTCGTACCGTTCCCCCGATCATGCTGGGTATGGGCGTGACGTCGGTCATGCGGCTGCGCCGATGAGGTGAACGGCCCCACCGGCTACCCTTCGCACATGCGGATCTCCGTCTCCTCCGACATGGACGAACCCGTCGCCCGTCTCCTCGTCGAGGAGCTGCGCGCACGCGGCCACGAGGTGCTGACGCACGGCGCGCTGCGCCCCGGGCAGGACCCGCGGTGGGCGGTGTGCTCGGAGCGGGCCGCGCGCGACGTCGCCGAGGGCACGGCCGACCAGGCGGTGGTGTGCTGCTGGACCGGCACCGGCGCCTCGATCGCCGCGAACAAGGTGCCGGGGGTGCGGGCCGCCCTGTGCACCGACGCGTACACCGCCGACGGGGCACGCCGCTGGAACGACGCCAACGTCCTCGCCCTCGGCCTGCGGCTGACCTCGGCGCCGCTGCTGCGGGAGATCCTCGACGCCTGGTTCGCGGCCGGGGCGAGCACGGACGCCGAGGACCGGGACAACGTCACGCACGTGGAGCGGCTCGACCGGGGCCGGACCGCTTTCTGACGCCGGCGCTCAGGAGGCCAGGACCTTCTCCAGCGTGCCCAGCGCCTCCCGCAGCTCCCCGGCCGTGACGGTCAGCGGCGGGGCCAGGCGGATCGTGGAGCCGTGGGTGTCCTTGACCAGGACGCCCTCGCACATCAGCCGCTCGCTGACCTCGCGGCCGGTGCCGATCGCCGGGTCCACGTCGACGCCCGCCCACAGGCCCCGCGCCCGGAAGCCGACGACACCCTTGCCGACCAGCGTCTGAAGGCCCTTGCGCAGCACCTCGCCCAGCTCGGCCGCCCGGCGCTGGAACTCGCCGGTCTCCAGCAGCTCCACCACCGCCGTGCCGACCGCGGCCGCCAGCGGATTGCCGCCGAAGGTCGACCCGTGCTCGCCCGGACGCAGCACACCGAGCACCTCCCGGCGGCCCACCACCGCCGACACCGGCACGATGCCGCCGCCCAGCGCCTTGCCCAGCAGCACCACGTCCGGGACGACCCCCTCGTGCTCGACGGCGAGGGTGTGCCCGGTGCGGCCCAGGCCCGACTGGATCTCGTCCGCGACGAACAGGCACCCGGCCCGCCGGGTCAGCTCCCGCACACCCGCCAGATAGCCGTCGTCGGGGATGTTGACGCCCGCCTCGCCCTGGATCGGCTCGATCAGCACCGCCGCCGTCGTGTCGTCGACGGCCGCCTCCAGCGCGGCCAGGTCGTTGTACGGCACGATCCGGAAGCCGGGGGTGAAGGGACCGAAGCCGGCGCGGGCCGTCTCGTCCGTCGAGAAGCCGACGATCGTGGTCGTACGGCCGTGGAAGTTGTCCGCCGCGACCACGATCGTCGCCCGGTCGGCGGGGACGCCCTTCACGTCGTACGCCCACTTGCGGGCCACCTTGATGCCGCTCTCCACCGCCTCCGCGCCGGTGTTCATCGGCAGCACCATGTCCGTGCCGGTCAGCGCGGTCAGCTTCTCGGCGAAGCCCGCGAGCCGGTCGTTGTGGAAGGCGCGCGAGGTCAGCGTCAGCCGGTCCAGCTGGCGGTGCGCGGCCTCGATCAGCGCCGGATGGCGGTGGCCGAAGTTGAGCGCCGAGTAGCCGGCCAGCATGTCCAGGTAGCGGCGGCCCTCCACGTCCTCCACCCAGGCGCCCTCCGCGCGGGCCACCACCACGGGCAGCGGATGGTAGTTGTGGGCGAGGACGGGCTCCTCCGCGCGGATGAGCTCCTCGGAGCCGCGGGTGCGGGCGGGTGCGGTCATGAGCGGGTCTCCCGGATCTCCTGGGTGCAGCACTTGATGCCGCCACCGGCCTTGTGGAACTCGGACAGGTCGACGGGGACGGGGACGTAACCGAGGCCCGCGAGCCGGTCGGCGAGTTCCCCGGCACCGGGCGAGATGAACACGTGCCGTCCGTCGGACACGGAGTTCAGCCCGAACGCCATGGCGTCCTCACGGGTGGCGAGCACCGCGTCCGGGTAGAGCCGCTCCAGCACCTCACGGCTGCCGGGCGAGAAGGCTCCCGGGTAGTAGGCGATGTTCCCGTCGCCCCCCTCGTGGCCGTCGTCGAGGACGAACAGGGCCGTGTCCAGGTGGTAGAAGTACGGGTCCACCAGCGTCAGCGACACCACCGGCCGCCCGAAGTACTCCTGCACCTCGCGGTGCGCCTCGGGCGTCGTGCGGAAACCGGTGCCCGCCAGGATCCAGCGGCCCACCGGCACGAGGTCGCCCTCGCCCTCGCAGACCGCCTCGGGCTCGTGCACGTCGAAGCCCGCGCCCTTGAACCACGTCTCGTAGGGGACGGACTCGGGGCGGCGCTCCGGCGCGTGGAACAGCGAGCCGAAGACCCGGCCGTCCACGACGAGCGCCGCGTTGGCGGCGAAGACCATGTCGGGCAGCCCGGGGACCGGCGCCACGGTGTCCACGGTGTGCCCGTGGCGGCGGTAGGTGTCGATCAGCGTGCGCCACTGGGTGAGCGCACGGCCCACGTGGACGGGCTCCCCGGAGCGCATCCACGGGTTGATCGCGTACTGCACGGCGAAGTGTCTGGGTTCGCAGACGAGGAAGCGCCGCCGGCGCGGCACACGGGAGTCGGGCACGAAGGGGTACCTCCGCTTCCTGACGTACGGTGACCGGGGGATGACACCACGGTAGGAAGCGGCCGCGCGGACGACAAGCGAGGAGAGCTGCGTGTCCACGCACGAACGCTGCGTCCTGGGCCAGGTCAGCGCAGGTCTGCTGCGCCCTCGGGGGCCGGCTGGTTCGCCCCGGCCTCCGGACTGTCCGGCAGCAGGTGCGACAGCACCATCACACTGATCGTCTTCCGGATGAACGGCTCGGCCCGGATCCGCTCCAGCACCTCCTCGAAGTGCTCCACGTCCCGCGCCCGCACGTGCAGCAGCGCGTCCGCCCCGCCGGTCACCGTCATCGCCGCCGTGATCTCCGGATAGCCCCGCACCACCTGGGCCAGCCGCCTCGGCGGGGCCGCCCCCTCGCAGTACACCTCCACGTACGCCTCGGTGCGCCAGCCCAGCGCGGACGGCCGCACCGTCGCCGTGAACCCGGTGATCACACCGGACTCCCGCAGCCGGTCCACCCGGCGCTTGACCGCCGTCGCGGACAGCCCCACCCCCGCGCCGATCTCCGCGAAGGACGTCCTGGCGTTCGCCATCAGCGCGGTGACGATCTTCCGGTCGAGCTCGTCGAAGGGCGAGGGCCTGCTGTTCATGCCCGCACTGTAGCCAGCCCGCGCCCCACCGCCCCGGCCGCGTCCGGACCCGCGCACCGGGCCCGTGTCCAGGCGCGCGGATACCACCTACACTCCACCTTCATGCTGCGCGCCCTCGCCGTCGACGACGAACGCCCCTCGCTGGAGGAACTGCTCTACCTGCTGGGCGCCGACCCGCGGATCGGCAGCGTGGAGGGCGCCGGCGACGCCACCGAGGCACTGCGCCGCATCAACCGGGCCCTGGAGTCCGGCCCGCACGGCCCCGAGGCCATCGACGTGGTCTTCCTCGACATCCAGATGCCCGGCCTCGACGGGCTGGACCTCGCCCGGCTGCTGACCGGCTTCGCCCGGCCGCCGCTGATCGTGTTCGTCACCGCGCACGAGGACTTCGCCGTCCAGGCCTTCGACCTGAAGGCCGTCGACTACGTCCTCAAACCCGTGCGCACGGAACGGCTGGCCGAGGCGGTCCGCCGCGTCGCCGAACAGCGCGGCACCGTCGGCGCCGCCCCCCGCATACCCGTGCACGAACCGGACCCCGACCACATCCCCGTCGAGCTCGGCGGCGTCACCCGCTTCGTGGCCGTCGACGACATCACCCACGTCGAGGCCCGGGGCGACTACGCCCGCCTGCACACCGACAGGGGCAGCCACCTCGTCCGCATTCCCCTGTCCACCCTGGAGGAACGCTGGCGGGCCCGCGGCTTCGTCCGCATCCACCGCCGCCACCTGGTCGCCCTGCGCCACATCGGCGAACTCCGCCTGGACGCCGGATCGGTGAGCGTCCTGGTCGGCACCGAGGAACTCCAGGTCAGCCGCCGCCACGCCCGCGAACTGCGGGACCTGCTCATGCGGAGGCGGTGAACCGTGCCCCAGGACCCCGCCGAGCGCCGCGTCACCGTCACCGGCCCGCCCCGGCACACCCGCCGCCGCGCCTCGGGCCACCACCGCCCGCGCACCGAGATCGACGAGCAGACCGCCCTCGGCCACACCTACGTCCGCTCCCTGATGCGCAGCCAGCTGCGGGCCGGCCTCACCGCCCTCGCCGCGCTCGCACTGCTCGTCGGCCCGCTGCCGCTGCTGTTCGCCGTGACGCCCGGCGCCCGCCGCCTCGAATGGGCCGTCCTCGGCTTCGGTCTCTACGCCCCGCTCGTCCTCCTCGCCCGCTGGTACGTCCGCCGCGCCGAACGCAACGAACGCGACTTCGTCCGCCTCGTCGAGGACCGGTGACCAGCAAAGCCATGGCACGCCGATGAACCCGAACTACGCGATACCCGCCGTCGCCCTCGTCGCCGTCGCCACCGTCCTCGTCGGCGCCTTCGGCCTGCGCGTCTCCCGCACCACCTCCGACTTCTACGTCGCCTCCCGCACCGTCGGCCCCCGCCTGAACGCCGCCGCCATCAGCGGCGAGTACCTCTCCGCCGCCTCCTTCCTCGGCATCGCCGGCCTGCTCCTCGCCGAGGGCCCCGACATGCTCTGGTACCCGGTCGGCTACACCGCCGGCTACCTGGTCCTGCTCCTGTTCGTCGCCGCCCCGCTGCGCCGCTCCGGCGCCTACACCCTGCCCGACTTCGCCGAGGCCCGCCTCGCCTCCCGGGCGGTACGGCGGCTCGCCGGCGCCTTCGTCGTCGGCGTCGGCTGGCTGTACCTGCTGCCCCAGCTCCAGGGCGCCGGGCTGACGCTGACCGTGCTGACCGGCGCGCCCGACCGGCTCGGCGGGGTGATCGTCGCCGTCGTCGTCATCGCCATCGTCGCCGCCGGCGGCATGCGCAGCATCACCTTCGTGCAGGCCTTCCAGTACTGGCTGAAGCTCACCGCGCTGCTCGTCCCGGCGTTCTTCCTGGTCCTGGCCTGGCAGGGCGACGGCGCGCCCGGCCGTGCCTTCGAGGAACCGGCCGCCTTCCGCGAGCAGCGCTCCGTCCGCGTCGACGCCGGCCTCGCCCTCGAACTCGAGGAGCCGCTCACCGTCACCGTCGACGGCACCGTGGACGGCCGTGCCCTCGACGGCACCCGGACCCTGCTGCCCGCCGGCACCCACCGCATCGAGGCCGGCACCCGTCTCACCTTCGCCGAGGGCACCCCGGTCCCGGCCGCCGGACGCGGCGCCGACGACGCCCTGTCGCCCTCGCGCGCCGAGAGCCGCACGGAGCGCCCGCTGTACGCGACGTACGGGCTGATCCTCGCCACCTTCCTCGGCACCATGGGCCTGCCGCACGTCGTGGTCCGCTTCTACACCAGCCCGACCGGCGTCGCCGCCCGCCGCACCACCGTCGCCGTCCTCGGCCTGATCGGCGCCTTCTACCTGCTGCCGCCCGTCTACGGCGCCCTCGGCCGCCTCTACGCCCCCGAGCTGACCCTCACCGGCGACGCCGACGCCGCCGTCCTGCTGCTGCCGGACCGGATGATCGGGGGAGTGGGCGGCGACCTGCTCGGCGCCCTGATCGCGGGCGGTGCCTTCGCCGCGTTCCTGTCCACGGCGTCGGGGCTGACCATGGCCGTCGCGGGCGTCCTCACCCAGGACGTGCTGCCGTCCCGGGGCGTGCCGCACTTCCGCCTCGGCACCGTCCTCGCGATGGCCGTGCCCCTCGCGGCGAGCGCCCTGGTCGGCGGACTGCCGGTCGCCGACGCCGTCGGTCTCGCCTTCGCCGTGTCCGCCTCCTCGTTCTGCCCGCTGCTCGTCCTCGGCATCTGGTGGCGGCGGCTGACCCCGCCCGGCGCGGCGGCCGGGATGCTGGTGGGCGGCGGCTCCGCGCTGCTCGCCGTCGCCGCGACCATGGGCGGCTTCCCGGACGGCGGCACCCTGCACGCGCTGCTGGCCTGGCCGGCCCTGTGGTCGGTGCCGCTGGGCTTCCTCACCATGGTGCTGGTCTCCCTGGCCACCCCGGGGCGGGTGCCCGCCGGGACGGCGGCGGTCCTGGCCCGCTTCCACCTGCCCGAAGAGCTCGGCACCGGGGAGCTGCGCGCGGACGAGCGGCGCGCGGACGAGCTGCGCAAGGAGGTGTCACCGTGAGCGGCTTCCTGGCGGGTCTGCTGGCCGCCGTGCTGCCCCTGCTGGCCGCGGGCTTCTGGCTGGGGAGGCGCACGGCCCGGCCGCGGCACCTCGGCGGGCTCGGCACACCGGTCGAGCACGCCACCTTCCAGACCCTGCACACCGCCTCCCTCGCCACCCCGCCGCTGCGCGCCGGCCTCACCGAGGAGACCGCCCGCAAGTCGGCCCGCAAACTGCGCTCGCTGCTCGGCACCGACGCGCTGTGCCTGGCCGACCGGAAGCAGGTCCTGGTCTGGGACGGTGTGGGCGCCCACCACCGCGCCGAGATCATGGAGCGCCTCGCCGGCCCGCTGGAGACCGGCCGCGGGGAGGCGTTCCCCCTCACCTGCTCCACCCCCGACTGCGCGGTGCGCTGGGCGGTCGTCGCCCCGCTCACCGTCGACGACCGGGTGCACGGCGCCCTCGTCGCCTGCGCGCCCCGCGAGTCCGCCGTCCTGGCCCGGGCGGCCGGCGAGGTGGCCCGCTGGGTGTCGGTCCAGCTCGAGCTGGCCGACCTCGACCGGTCCCGCACCCGGCTCATCGAGGCCGAGATCAAGGCGCTGCGGGCCCAGATCTCCCCGCACTTCATCTTCAACTCGCTCGCGGTGATCGCGTCCTTCGTGCGCACCGATCCCGAGCGCGCCCGCGAGCTGCTGCTGGAGTTCGCCGACTTCACCCGCTACTCGTTCCGCCGGCACGGCGACTTCACCACCCTCGCCGACGAGCTGCACGCCATCGACCACTACCTGGCGCTCGTGCGGGCCCGCTTCGGCGACCGCCTCTCCGTCACCCTCCAGGTCGCCCCCGAGGTGCTGCCGGTGGCCCTGCCCTTCCTCTGCCTCCAGCCGCTCGTGGAGAACGCCGTCAAGCACGGACTGGAGGGCAAGGCCGTGTCCTCGGGCAAGTGCCACATCCGGATCACCGCGCAGGACGCGGGCGCCGAGGCCCTGGTCGTCATCGAGGACGACGGCGCCGGCATGGATCCCGGCCTCCTGCGCCGCATCCTCGCGGGCGAGGTCAGCCCGTCGGGCGGCATCGGCCTGTCCAACGTCGACGACCGGCTCCGCCAGGTCTACGGCGACGACCACGGCCTCGTCATCGAGACCGCCGTCGGCGCCGGCATGAAGATCACCGTCCGGCTGCCCAAGTACCAGCCGGGCGTCCACTCGGCCGGGCGGCTCGGCCGCGAATGAGGCCGGCCGCCGCGGCTCAGGCGCTGCGCGTGGCGACCACCCCGACCGTGATCAGACCCAGGACGACCCAGCCGAACCACAGCCAGCCGTTGCTGCCGAGCGCCACCGTGTAGGCCGTCACCGCGACCAGGCCGCCGATGGTGAGCGCCCCCATCGTCTTCGTGGAACTGTCCGTGGAACCGGGCATCGCGACACCCTCCTCGTGGTCCGTTGCCCTCCATGGTGCCCCCGTTTCGCCGTCGGACGGCGGGTACGGCGATATGTGCACCGTTTTCCGGGCCGGGAGGAGGGTGCCGGGCGCTCAGTTCCCGCGTGCGTTCAGCGACGCCAGGTAGGCGTTGTACGCCTCGAGCTCCTTGTCGCCGTCGCGGTCGGCGGCCCGGTCGGTGCGCCGGGCCTGCCGCTGGTCGGAGGCGTACCACTGGAAGGCCAGGGCGAGCAGCACCAGCACGGACGGGACCTCGCTGAACGCCCAGGCGATGCCGCCGGCCGCGTTCTGGTCGGAGAGCGCCTCGATGCCCAGCGACGCGGGCGGGTTCTTGAACGTCTCGACCATGGGGGAGGAGGCCATCATCAGCGCGATGCCGAAGAACGCGTGGAACGGCATCCCGGCGAACAGCTCCAGCATCCGCATCAGGTGCCCCGGCCGGTGCGGGCCCGGGTCCACGCCCATGATCGGCCAGAAGAAGACCAGACCGACGGCGAGGAAGTGCACCATCATCCCGATGTGCCCGACCTTGGAGCCCATCAGGGAGTCGAAGAGCGGGGTGAAGTACAGCGCGTACAGGCTCGCGATGAACAGCGGGATGGTGAACACCGGGTGCGTGACGACGCGCATGTAGCGGCTGTGCAGCAGCATCAGCAGCAGCTCGCGCGGCCCCTTGCTGCCCCGGGCCGCCGGGGGCAGCGCCCGCAGCGCCAGGGTGATCGGGGCACCGAGCAGCAGCAGGATCGGCGACACCATGCTGATCACCATGTGCTGCACCATGTGCACGCTGAACATGACCATGCCGTAGTCGTTGAGCTTGGTGCACATCATCAGCGCCACGCTCAGCACGCCGGCGACGAAGCCGACGGTCCGCCCGACCGGCCACGCGTCACCGCGCCGCATCAGACGGACGACCCCCCAGCCGTACAGGGCCAGGCCCACCAGGCACGCGGTCAGGAAGAACGCGTCGGGTGACCAGCCGAGCCCCCGCTCCAGCGTGAACGGCGGCAGATCCGTCGTCATGCCGTGCCCGCTGTGATCCATCCGCCGGCTCCTGTTTCGTGGGGGTTGAGCGCTGTCTGTCCGGACCAAGACTAGAACCGCCCCCGGCGACTTCTGTCACCGGGGGCGGCGGAGCACGGTGCCACCGTGTCCTCAGAGCACGCACTCCGCTTCGTCGTACCGCGCGTCCGGCACCGTCTTCAGCGTCTCCACGGCCTCGGCCAGGGGCACCATCTCGATGTCCGTCCCCCGCAGGGCCGTCATCATCCCGAACTCTCCGCGGTGCACGGCCTCCACCGCGTGCCAGCCGAAGCGGGTGGCCAGCACCCGGTCGTAGGCGGTCGGCGTGCCGCCGCGCTGGACGTGGCCGAGTATCACCGGCCGGGCCTCCTTGCCGAGGCGCTCCTCCAGCTCGATCGAGAGCTGGCGGGCGATCCCGGCGAAGCGCTCGTGGCCGTAGACGTCCTTGCCGCCCTCGTCGAACTCCATGGTCCCGGCCTTCGGCTTGGCGCCCTCGGCGGCCACCACTATGGCGAACCGCTTGCCCGCGGCGAAGCGCTCGCCGACCTTGGCGGTCAGCTCCTCGATGTCGAAGGGCCGCTCCGGCACGACGACGGCGTGGGCACCGGCGGCCATGCCCGAGTGCAGGGCGATCCAGCCGGTGTGCCGGCCCATGACCTCGACGATCAGCACCCGCTGGTGGGACTCGGCGGTCGTCTTCAGCCGGTCCAGGGCCTCGGTGGCGACGGTGACCGCCGTGTCGAAGCCGAACGTGACGTCGGTGACCGCTATGTCGTTGTCGATGGTCTTCGGCACGCCGACGATCGGCAGGCCGTTGTCGGACAGCAGCCGGGCCGCCTTCAGCGTGCCCTCGCCGCCGATCGGGATGATCGCGTCGAGGCCGAGTTCCCCGACGTGGCCCCGGGCGCGCTCGACGCCGTCCCGCAGATGCTCGGGACGGACCCGGGAGGAGCCGAGGATGGTGCCGCCGCGGGCCAGGATGCCGCCGACGGCGTCGAGGTCGAGCTTGAGGTAGTCGCACTCCAGGAGGCCCTTCCAGCCGTCCCGGAAGCCGATGACCTCGTCGCCGTGGTCGACGACGGCGCGGTGCACGACGGACCGGATGACGGCGTTCAGGCCGGGGCAGTCACCGCCGGACGTGAGGACACCAATGCGCATAGCCCGAAATACCTTCTCCACGTGGCACGGGTCCGGACCGCGCTGTCCGGTTCGGTTCCCCGCCACCCTAGCGGTACGAGGCGACGGGGCCGAACCGTGCGTCCGCCTGCTGGACGCACCCGCTCACCTGTGCGGACGCATCATCAGACGGGCTGTCGCGGGAGGTGTCAGGCGGGCTGCTGCGCGGCCGCGATGCGCTCGTCGCGCAGCGCCTCGTACCACCGGTCGTCGGTGGGCGGCAGCGCGTTCACGTCCAGGGCCAGCTTCAGCAGCAGGTCCGCGATCTGCGGGTTGCGGGCCAGCACCGGGCCGTGCATGTACGTGCCGAAGACCGTGTCGTTGTACGCGCCCTCCGTGCCGTCGCCCGTGCCGTTGCCGTTGCCGAAGCGGACCTGGGCGAACGGGCGGGCGGTGGGGCCCAGATGGGTGACGCCCTGGTGGTTCTCGAACCCGGTCAGCGGGGGCAGGCCGAGGCGCGGGTCGATGTCACCGAGGACGTCGCCGACGCAGCGCGCGCCCTCGCCGCGCGTGGAGACCACGTCGAGCAGGCCGAGGCCCGGCTCGCGCCGGCCGAGGTCGTTGATGAACTCGTGGCCGAGGATCTGGTAGCCGGCGCAGACGGAGAAGACGATCGCGCCGTTCTCCACCGCCCGGTGCAGGCCGCCGTCGCGGCGCAGCCGCTCGGCCGCGAGCCGCTGCGGGCGGTCCTCGCCGCCGCCGATCAGGTAGATGTCGCCGGAGGTCGGGATCGGCTGGTCGCTGCGCACGTCGAGCCGGGCCACGTCGAGGCCGCGCTGGCGGGCCCGGCGCTCCACGACCAGGGCGTTGCCCTGGTCGCCGTAGGTGCTGAGGAGGTCCGGGTAGATCCAGACGATCCGCAGTTGGTTGTCGCTCACGAAAGTCCCCTGAAATCTCGCGGTCAGTTGCCGACGCGGCGGCGCAGGTCCTGGAAGGCGGTGTAGTTCGCGATGACCTCGATCCGGCCGGGCGGGCACAGCTGCACCGCCTGGTCGAGGTTCTCGCACACCTGGAACTGCTGGTCCGCGACCTCCAGGCGCACCGCGAGGTCCAGCTTGCGGTCGCCGATCACGCAGATCGGGTGGCCGGTCAGCCGGGTGTAGTCCACGTCCCACAGCCAGGAGGTGTCGGTGCCGTCGGCGCCGCGGGCGTTCACCGACAGGATGACCGGGGCCGGCGGCGGGTCGATCAGGGAGAAGGTCTCCAGCCAGCCCGCCGGGTTCTTGGCGAGCAGCAGCCGCAGGTCACGGCCCTGGAACTGGACGACGTCGTAGCGTCCGGCGACCGCCTGCACCTGGTACATGCGCTCCAGGGCGACCTGCGGCGGCACCCCGAAGACGGCGGCGACGGCGGCCGAGGAGGCGGCGTTGGCCTTGTTGGCGCGGCCCGGCAGCTGGAGGTGGATCGGCCAGGCGGAGCCGTGCGGGTCGATGACGTGGTCGCCGGACAGGGCCCAGCTCGGCGTGGGACGGCGGAAGCCGCACTCGCCGCAGAACCAGTCGTCGCCCGGGCGCTGCATCACACCGCCGCAGGCGGGGCAGGACCAGGCGTCGTCCTTCCACATCTGCCCGGCGGCGACCCAGATCACGTTGGGGGAGGAGGAGGCGGCCCACACCACCAGCGGGTCGTCGGCGTTGGCGACGACCACGGCCTTCGAACCGGCCAGGCCCTCGCGCCAGTTCTCGGCGAGCATCCGGGTCTCGGCGGCGCGGTCGAGCTGGTCGCGGGAGAGGTTGAGCAGGGCGATGCACTTCGGGTCGGTGGCCTGGGCGACGCCGACGAGGTACTTCTCGTCGACCTCGATGACGCCGAACCGGGCGTCCGTGCCGTCGGCCAGCGCCGAGGTGATGCCGGCCGGCATGTTGGCGCCGAGCGCGTTGGACACGACCGGGCCGGCGGCCTTGAGGGCCTCGGCGATGAGCCGGGTGGTGGTGGTCTTGCCGTTGGTCGCCGAGACGAGGGTCACGTCCAGGTGCTGGGCGAGCCGGCCGAGGAGGTCGGGGTCGAGTTTCAGCGCCACCCGGCCGCCGATCACCGAACCGCTGCCGCGCCCCGCCGCGCGGGACGCCGCCGCGACCGCCTTGCCCGCGGTCACGGCCAGCTTGGCCCGCGGCGTGAGCGGGTCCGAGTTGCCTGCCATCAGTTCTCGATCCTCCTTGCCGTACGCGCCGCGCCTGAAGCCTGTGAAGCCTGACGGCCACGTGGTGTGGAGCTCAGCCTATCGAGATCCGTTCGCACTCCCGAATCGCGGCACCGGCCGCACGGGCCCGGCGGTGGGCGCGTGCCGCCGGGAGACACAGGGACCTTACTCTGGCCGTCATGCGACACGGCTCCATCCCGGGCGTCCACGGGCGCGTACGGCCCCTCACTCTCCTAGGCGACCCCGTCCTGCACGCCCCCTGCGACGAGGTGACGGACTTCGGTCCGCAACTCGCGGCGCTCGTGGAGGACTTGTTCGCCACCATGTACGCCGCCCACGGCGTCGGCCTGGCCGCGAACCAGATCGGCGAACCGCTGCGCGTGTTCGTGTACGACTGCCCCGACGACGAGGACGTGCGCCACCTCGGCCATGTGGTGAACCCGCGGCTCGTCGAGACCGGCGGGGTGGTGGTGCGCGGCCCGGAGGGCTGCCTGTCGCTGCCCGGGCTGGAGGCGGGAACCGAGCGGTACGACGAGGCGGTCGTGGAGGGGTTCACGGCGGCCGGGGAGCCGGTCACCGTGCGCGGGACGGGGTTCTTCGCCCGGTGCCTGCAGCACGAGTGCGACCATCTGGAGGGCCGGGTCTACGCCGACCGGCTGTCGGGCCGGCGCCGCCGGAGGCTGGCGCGGCAGGTGGCGAAGGCGTCCTGGAGCCGCTGACCGCGCCCGCGGGGTGCGGGCGCGGCGGGCCGGCGACGCCGGGCGCGGAGGGGGGGGCGGCGCGGAGGGCGCCGTGCCCCTGGGAGGCGGACGGCGCCGTGCCCGGTGCGGGGCCGTCAGAAGCCCGGGCCGCCGGCCCTGTCCCCGGCCTCGGACAGCCGTCCCCACAGCAGGTCCGCGAGGCTCGTCACCAGTTCGGCCCGGGAGCAGGGCCGTTCGCCCAGCCACCAGTCGCCGGCGGCGTGCATCATGCCGACGATGCCGTGTCCCCACACCCGGGCCAGCCGCTCACCGCCCGGCCCCATGTCGAGGCGTTCCTCGATGACCTTGCCCAGCTCCTCGCCCATGCGGCGCAGCAGCGGCGCCGAGTGCCTGCCGACGTCGAAGCCCTGCTCGGCCTGGTCGCCCGAGGCGGTGGTGCCCTCCGCCGGGTGCATCAGGAAGCGGTACACCTGCGGGCGGGCCTCTATGGCCGCCAGATAGGTGTCCAAGGTGGCCTCGACGCGTGCGCGCCGCCGGGCCGGGGCGTCCAGGGCGGCCCGCAGCGAGTCCAGGAGGGCGTCCGTGTGACGCTGGGCCAGGGCGGCGTACAGGCCGCCCTTGTCACCGAAGTGACGGTAGAGGATCGGCTTGGTGATGCCCGCCTCGGCGGCGATGGCGTTCATCGAGGCCTGCGGGCCGTCGCGCAGCACCACCCGGTCGGCGGCCTCCAGCAGCTCGCGCCGTCGGCGGTCGGCGGACCGCTGCTGATCGGTCCGCTGCGTGGTGTCCATGGTGTGCTCCCCACCCGTGCTGATTCCGTGACGCCTGCGCAAAGTAACACCCGTCGGACACCTCCCCGCGAACGGGAGGAGGCCGGTACTGCGGGAGTTGACTTTCTTACCCACCGGTAACAGACTCGCGTTACCGTAAGTAACATGCGCGTGCGCCACTGGAGGGGTCATGGCCGAGTTCACCATGGAGCTGAACGACGGACAGAAGGAGGTCCGGGACTGGCTGCACGGCTTCGCCGCCGACGTCATCCGCCCCGCGGCCGCCGAATGGGACGAGCGCGAGGAGACCCCCTGGCCGGTCATCCAGGAGGCCGCCAAGGTCGGCATCTACTCCCTCGACTTCTACGCCCAGCAGTACTTCGACCCCACCGGCCTCGGCATCCCGATGACCATGGAGGAACTGTTCTGGGGCGACGCCGGCATCGCGCTGTCCATCGTCGGCACCGGCCTCGCCGCCGTCGGCGTCCTCGCCAACGGCACCGAGGAGCAGATCGGCACCTGGATCCCGCAGATGTACGGCGACGCGCACGACGTCAAGGTCGCCGCGTTCTGCTCCTCCGAGCCCGACGCCGGCTCCGACGTCGCCTCCATGCGCACGCGTGCCGTGTACGACGAGGCCAAGGACGAGTGGGTGCTGAACGGCACCAAGACCTGGGCGACCAACGGCGGCATAGCCGACGTCCACGTCGTCGTCGCCGTCGTCGACCCGGAGCTCGGCTCCAAGGGCCACGCCTCCTTCATCGTGCCGCCGGGCACGCCGGGCCTGTCCCAGGGCCAGAAGTTCAAGAAGCACGGCATCCGCGCCTCGCACACCGCCGAGGTGGTCCTCGACGACGTGCGCGTCCCCGGCTCGTGCCTGCTCGGCGGCAAGGAGAAGCTGGACGAGCGCCTGGCCCGCGCCCGGGAGAAGGCGAAGAAGGGGGGTGAGCGCTTCAAGAACGCCGCGATGGCCACGTTCGAGGCGTCCCGTCCGGCGGTCGGCGCCATGGCGGTGGGCACCGCGCGCGCCGCCTACGAGGTCGCCCTCGAATACGCCCGCACCCGCGAGCAGTTCGGGCGGCCGATCATCGACAACCAGGGCGTCGCCTTCCAGCTCGCCGACATGCGCACGTCGATCGACGCGGCGCGGCTGCTGGTGTGGCGGGCCTCCTGGATGGCGGTCAACGGCAAGCCGTTCACGGCCGCCGAGGGCTCGATGTCCAAGCTGTTCGCGAGCGAGACCGCGAAGAAGGTGACCGCCCAGGCGGTCCAGATCCTGGGCGGCAACGGCTACACCCGCGAGTACCCGGTGGAGCGCATGCACCGGGACGCGGCGATCTACACGATCTTCGAAGGCACCAGCGAGATCCAGCGGCTCGTCATCGCGCGCACCCTGTCCGGCATGCCGATCCGCTGACGGCGCCGCGGGTGGTGCCACTGGCGGTGCCGCGGACGGTGGCCGGGCGCAGGCGGCGGAACGGTGCGGGAGGGGGCGGGGTCAGGGGGTCTGGCCGCTGCTGTGGGCGATGCACGCCACGTCGATGCGGTCGGCCAGTTTGGCGAGTTCGATGGTCAGGGCCGCGACGGTGTCCTCGTCCAGGGTCTCCTCGCCGGTCTCCACCAGCCGCAGCCACCGTCCGCCCACCGTGCGCAGCAACTTGCTCACGTCGGCCGCGGACACCTGCAGGGTGCCGCGGTGGTCGACGATCAGAGGCAGGGTCACTTCGCGGGTCACAAAAAGGGATCGTAGCCCCGGAAGCCTCACGCCCCGTGCCATACGGTGGTGATGTTGCAGAACTCGCGGATACCGTGCCCGGACAGCTCACGCCCGTACCCCGACCGCTTGACCCCGCCGAACGGGAACGCCGGGTGGGACGCCGTCATCCCGTTGACGTAGACGCCGCCCGCCTCCAGGTCCCGGACGAAACGGTCCACCTCGGCCTCGTCACGCGTCCACACGTTGGAACTGAGTCCGAAGTCCGTGTCGTTGGCGATCAGCACGGCCTCGTCCAGGTCGGCCGCCCGGTACAGCGTGGCGACCGGGCCGAAGGCCTCCTCGCGGTGGATGCGCATCTCGCGCCTCACGTCGGCGAGCACCGTCGGCGGGTAGTACCAGCCGGGCCCGTCGGGGCGTTCGCCGCCGCACAGGACGGTCGCGCCGCCGCGCACCGCGTCGTCGACCAGTTCGACCAGGTCGTTCACGCCCTGCTCGCTGGAGAGCGGGCCGACCTCGGTCTCCTCGTCCATGGGGTCGCCGACCCTGAGCGCCTTCATGCCCGCGGTGAAGCGCTCGGCGAAGGCGTCGTAGACGTCCGTGTGCACGATGAACCGCTTGGCGGCGATGCAGGACTGGCCGGCGTTCTGCGTGCGCGCGGTCACCGCCACCTCGGCGGCCCGGTCGACGTCCGCGGACGGCATGACGACGAACGGGTCGCTGCCGCCCAGCTCCAGCACCGTCTTCTTGATCATCTCGCCGGCGGTGGAGGCGACCGCGCGGCCGGCCGGCTCGCTGCCGGTGAGGGTGGCGGCCCGCACGCGTTCGTCGCGCAGGACGTCGTCCACGGCCGCCGAGCCGATCAGCAGGGTCTGGAAGCAGCCCTCGGGGAAGCCCGCCCGGTGGAAGAGGTCCTCCAGGTACAGGGCGGTCTGCGGCACGTTCGAGGCGTGCTTGAGCAGGCCGACGTTGCCCGCCATCAGCGCGGGCGCGGCGAAGCGGATCACCTGCCACAGCGGGAAGTTCCACGGCATCACCGCGAGCACCGGGCCGAGCGGCCGGTAGCGGACCAGGGCACGGGAGGCGCCCGAGTCCTTCACGTCCGCCTCGGCGGGCTCCTCGTCGGCGAGCAGCTCCGCGGCGTGGTCGGCGTACCAGCGCATCGCCTTGGCGCACTTGGCCGCCTCCGCGCGGGCCTGCGTGACGGGCTTGCCCATCTCGGTGGTGACGACCTTGCCGATCTCGTCCCGGTCCGCCTCCAGGAGGTCGGCCGCCCGGTGCATGAGCCGGGCCCGCTCCTCGAAGGGCGTCGTCCGGTACGTGCGGAAGGTGGCCTCCGCGAGCTGGAGCCGGCGCTCGATCTCCTCCTCGCCCATGGCCTCGTACGTCCTGAGCGTCTCGCCGTTCGCCGGGTTCACCGTCGCGATGGGCATGGCCGACCTCCCTGGGTGCGCTGTCGTGCTTTCGACCCTGGCCCGCGGCGGGGGGTGCCGCAACGCGGACGGGTCCCGTCAGTGCGAGTGCTCAGCCAGCCGGTCGAGAAACGCGGCCTGCGCCCCGACGATCACCTCGCGCGCCCGGGCCGGCGTGAACCACGCCACCCGGTCCAGCTCGGGGAACTCCTCGGTCCGCCCCGACCGCGGCGGCCACTCCATGCGGAAGGTGCCGGGGACGACCGCCGCCGGGTCGAGGTCGGCCTCGACCGCCCACGCCGTGACGATCTTCCCGCCGGACTGGCGGACCTCGCCGAGCGGCACGGCGTCGCCGTCGGGCGGCGGCAGCCCCAGCTCCTCCTCGAACTCGCGCCGGGCCGCGTCCCAGGCGGACTCCGCCGGGTCGTACTCGCCCTTCGGGATCGTCCACGCGCCCGCGTCGCGGCGGGCGTGGAAGGGGCCGCCCATGTGGCCGAGCAGCACCTCGGTGCCCCGGGGCGAGCGCCGGTGCAGCAGCAGGCCCGCACTGCGCCTCACGGGGCGGCTCCGGAACGGGCGGTGAACGGCATGCGGCCATGGTGCACCGGCGGGGGCGGGGCCACACCCGCACGGGCGCACCGCTTCCGGCGGCGCGGCGGGCCGTTCCGGCTGCGCCGCGCGTGCCGGCGGGGGCCGCGTCCCGGGGCTACGCGTCGATGCGGGCGTCCAGGTCCGACATGATCAGGTCGCCGACGATCGCGGTGGCGGCACGGTAGCCGCCGCTCGCCGCGTGGACGACCTGCTCGGCGAAGCCCATCGCGTTGCCGGCGGTCCACACGCCCGGCACGCTGGTCCGGCCCGTCAGGTCGACCACCGGGTAGGCGCCGAACGGGGTCTCCCGCAGCTCGGCGCCCAGCCGCTCCATCAGGCCGGTCCGCGGCACGGCCCGCGGGGCGACGAAGACCACCGAGCGCTCGTGGACGGTCCCGTCGGCCAGCCGGACCCCGGTGATCCGGTCGTCCTCGACCTCCAGCCCCGCGACCTCCCCCGGCACCACCTTCACCCCGGCCGCCGAGAGCCGCCGCAGGTCCTCGTCGGACAGCTCCTCCTCGGCGACGGTGTGCAGGAAGAGGGTCACGTCGTCCGACCACCCGGACACCATGAGCGCCTGGTGGACGCTGGAGGGGCCGGCGGCGAGGACGCCGAAACGCTCGTCGCGCACCTCCCAGCCGTGGCAGAACGGGCAGTGCAGCACGTCCCGCCCGAACCGCTCGGCCACCCCGGGCACGTCCGGCAGTTCGTCCCTGAGTCCGGTGGTGACGATCAGCCGGCGGGCCCGCACGGTCCGCCCGCCCGCCAGCTCCACGGCGAAGTCCCCGTCCCGGGTCACGTCCACCGCGCGGTCCCGGACGAGCTCGACGCCGTAGCGCGCGATCTCCTCCCGGCCGAGCGCCAGGAACTCGGCGGGCTGCATGCCGTCCCGGGTCAGGTAACCCTGCATGTGGTCCGAGGGGGCGTTGCGCGGCTCGCCCGCGTCGACGACCAGGGTGCGGCGCCGGGAACGGCCGAGGACGAGCGCGGCGGACAGCCCGGCCGCGCCCGCCCCGACGACGATCACTTCGTAGGCGTCCGTGTTCCCCTGCGTGTGCGTGCCCGCGTACCGCTCCGGCAGTTCCTGCTTCTCGGTCATGGGTGACCACCTCCTGGTCACACGGTCGCCCGCACACCACCGGATTGACAAATACATTTGCCGGTTCTGCAAGAATGGCCCCATGACTGCAGACGACGTACTCGCCGGGGTCGGACCCCGGCTCAGGCAGATCCGCAAGGAGCGCGAGGTCACCCTCGCCGCCCTGTCCGAGTCGACCGGCATCTCGGTCAGCACCCTGTCGCGGCTGGAGTCGGGACTGCGGAAGCCGAGCCTCGAGCTGCTGCTGCCGATCGCCCAGGCCCACCAGGTGCCGCTGGACGAGCTGGTCGGCGCGCCGCCGGTCGGCGACCCCCGGGTGCGGGCCCGGCCGATCGTGCGCCACGGCCGGACCCACTGGCCCCTCACCCGGCAGCCGGGCGGCCTCCAGGCGTTCAAGGTGCTGGTGCCGCAGGGGCAGGAGGAGCCGGAGCCGCGGACCCACGAGGGGTACGAATGGCTGTACGTCCTGTCCGGCCGGCTGCGCCTGGTGCTCGGCGAGCACGACGTGGTGCTCGGCGCGGGGGAGGCGGCCGAGTTCGACACCCGGGTGCCGCACTGGTTCGGGTCGACGGGGGAGGGGCCGGTGGAGTTCCTCAGCCTGTTCGGCCCGCAGGGGGAGCGGATGCACGTACGCGCGCGGCCCGCCCGGCCGTGACACCCGCCCGGTCGTGATGGCTGCCCCGGCGCGACCTGTTCCCTGATCGGCAAGCGACCGCTTAGTATGCGGGAGAACCGGTCCGACAGTCGCGTGGAGGCCCCGCATGCAGGCATGGCAGGTGCACGAGAACGGCGAGCCGGGCGAGGTGATGCGTCTCGGTGACGTGGCACCACCGGTGCCCGGCGACGGTCAGGTGCTGCTGAGGGTCCGGGCGGCGAACATCAACTTCCCGGACGCCCTGCTGTGCCGGGGCCAGTACCAGGTCAGGCCGCCGCTGCCGTTCACCCCGGGCGTCGAGGTCTGCGGCGAGACCGAGGACGGGCGGCGCGTGATCGCCAATCCGGCGCTGCCCCACGGCGGCTTCGCCGAGTACGCCCTCGCGGACGCCCGCGCCCTGCTGCCCGCGCCGGACACCCTGGACGACGCCGAGGCCGCCGCCCTGCACATCGGCTACCAGACCGGCTGGTTCGGCCTGCACCGCCGGGCCCGCCTGGAGGCCGGCGAGACCCTGCTGGTCCACGCCGCCGCCGGCGGGGTCGGCAGCGCGGCCGTGCAGCTCGGCAAGGCCGCCGGGGCGCGGGTCGTCGGCGTCGTCGGCGGCGCCGCGAAGGCCGCCGTCGCCCGCGAGCTGGGCTGCGACGTGGTCATCGACCGGCGCAGCGAGGACGTCGTCGCCGCCGTGAAGGAGGCCACCGGGGGCCGGGGCGCCGACGTGGTCTACGACCCCGTGGGCGGCGACGCCTACACCCAGTCCGCCAAGGCCGTCGCCTTCGAAGGCCGGATCGTCGTCGTCGGCTTCGCCAGCGGCACCATCCCCAGCCCGGCGCTCAACCACGCCCTGGTGAAGAACTACGCCGTTCTCGGCCTCCACTGGGGCCTGTACAACACCAAGAACCCGGACCTCGTGCGCCACTGTCACGAGCAGCTCACCGAACTGGCCTCGCGGGGCGCGATCAAGCCCCTGGTGAGCGAGCGGGTGCCGCTGGAGGGAGCCGCGGACGCCGTGCAGCGCGTGGCCGACGGGAAGACGACCGGCAGGGTCGCCGTCGTCCTGGAGAAGGGAGCCGACGCATGACCGACGCCGACGAACTGCGCTGCCGCGTACAGGAGTTGCTGGCCGCGCACCCCCCGGCCGGCACCGGCCGCCTCGACTTCCTCCGGGCCCGCTTCGACGCCGGCCTCGCCTGGGTGC
This sequence comes from Streptomyces sp. NPDC006384, assembly GCF_042870695.1. Classification (NCBI taxonomy): domain Bacteria; kingdom Bacillati; phylum Actinomycetota; class Actinomycetes; order Kitasatosporales; family Streptomycetaceae; genus Streptomyces; species Streptomyces sp. NPDC006384. The sequence continues at coordinate 194,461 of NZ_JBIAHR010000009.1, read as the reverse complement.
ACTACCCCGAGGGCCTCGGCGGACTCGGCGCCCCCCGCTCCCTCCAGGCCGTGGTCGACGCCGAACTGGCGGCCGCCGGCGCCCCCGACAACGACCCCCGGCGCATCGGCATCGGCCTCGGCATGGCCGCCCCGACGATCCTCCAGTACGGCACCGAGGAGCAGAAGCGCCGGCTGCTGCGCCCGCTGTGGACGGGCGAGGAGGTCTGGTGCCAGCTCTTCAGCGAGCCCGGCGCCGGCTCCGACCTCGCCGCCCTCGGCACCCGGGCCGTCCGCGACGGCGACGACTGGGTCGTCGACGGGCAGAAGGTGTGGACCTCCAGCGCGCACCTCGCCCGCTGGGCCATCCTCATCGCCCGCACCGACCCGGACGTGCCCAAGCACCGGGGCATCACCTACTTCCTCTGCGACATGACCGACCCCGGCGTCGAGGTCAGGCCGCTGCGCCAGATCACCGGCGAGGCCGAGTTCAACGAGGTCTTCCTCACCGGCGTCCGCATCCCCGACTCCATGCGCCTCGGCGAGATCGGCGACGGCTGGCGGGTCGCGCAGACCACGCTGAACAACGAACGCGTCGCCATCGGCGGTACCGCGATCCCCCGCGAGGGCGGCATGATCGGCAAGATCGCCGCGACCTGGCGGGAACGCCCCGAGCTGCGCACCCACGACCTGCACCAGCGGCTGCTCGGCCTGTGGGTCGAGGCCGAGGTCGCCCGGCTCACCGGCGTACGCCTGCGCCAGCAGCTGGCGGCCGGCCAGCCCGGCCCCGAGGGCGCCGGCATGAAACTGAACTTCGCCCGCCTCAACCAGGAGATCAGCGGCCTCGAGGTCGAACTCCTCGGCGAGGAGGGGCTGCTGTACGACGACTGGACCATGCGCCGGCCCGAGCTGGTGGACTTCACCGGCCGCGACGCCGGATACCGCTACCTGCGCTCCAAGGGCAACAGCATCGAGGGCGGGACCAGCGAGGTCCTGCTGAACATCGTCGCCGAGCGCGTCCTCGGCCTGCCCGCCGAACCGCGCACCGACAAGGACGTCGCCTGGAAGGACCTGGCCCGATGAGCGCACAGCCCGACCTGCTGTACTCGGAGGAGGAAGAGGCGCTGCGCGCCGCCGTCCGGGACCTGCTCACCGACCACTGCGACCCGGCGGGCGTCCTCGCGCGCACCGAGTCCGACGCGCCCCACGACCTGGCGCTGTGGAAGACGCTGGCCGAGGGCATGGGCCTCGCCGGTCTGCTCGTCCCCGAGGCGCTGGGCGGCCAGGGCGCCACCCACCGGGAGGCCGCCGTCGCCCTGGAGGAGCTGGGCCGCTCCGTCGCCCCCGTGCCCTACCTGACCAGCGCCGTCGTCGCCACCGAGGCCCTGCTGGCCTGCGACGCCGAGGATCTCCTCGGCGAGCTGGCCTCCGGCCGCCGCATCGGCGCCCTCGCCGTCGGCCTGCACACCGCACCGGGCGCCGCCTGCACGGCCGCACGCGTCGAGGGCGGAGCGCTGCACGGCGAGCTGACCGGCGTCGCGGACGCCGCGGTGGCCGACGTCCTGCTCGTCCCGGCGGACGACGGCGGCCTGTACGCCGTGGAAGCCGACGCGGTGACCGTCACCCCGCGCACCTCCCTGGACCTGACCCGCCCCCTCGCCACGGTCACCCTCGACGGCGCGCCCGGGCACCGGATCGGCGACGCGGAGGACGCCGTACGGCGCGCCCTGCGGACCGGGGCCGGACTGCTGGCCTCCGAGCAACTCGGCCTCGCCGAGTGGCTGCTGACCGAGACGGTCCGCTACCTCAAGGAGCGCAGGCAGTTCAACCGGCAGGTCGGCGGCTTCCAGGCGCTCAAGCACCGGCTGGCCCGGCTGTGGCTGGAGGTCGCGGGCCTGCGCGCCGCCGCACGTAACGCGACCGACGCGCTGACGACCGGTGAGGACACCGACGTGGCCGTCGCCGTGGCCCAGGCGTACGCGGCCCGGGTCGCCGTCCACGCCGCCGAGGAGGCGCTGCAGTTGCACGGCGGCATCGGCATGACCTGGGAACACCCGGTCCACCTCTACCTGAAGCGCGCCAAGGCCGACTCCCTCGCCCACGGCACGGCGGGCGCCCATCGCACGGCCCTCGCCGGACTCACCGGCCTGCAGGCCCCCTGACGCACCGCCGGCAGGAGATGCCCGTCCCCTCCGCGGGAGCGGGCATCTCCTGCGCGCGCCGCCCCGCGAAGTGAACGGCCGGCGGCGCTTCGGCCAACTCGGCGCACGGCCCTGCTCCTTCGGTGCCCCCGGACCCCATACTCACAGGCGTCCCGTACGGCATCACCAGGGAGGCAGAGCATGGCCCTCACCACCCGACGCGGAGCCCTCACCACCCTCGGCGCGGCCCTCGCGGGCGCGGTCGCCCTCCCCGCCGGCACCGCGCTGGCGGGCGAAGGCGGGCACGGACCCCGCCCCTTGTGGCGCGCGCACGCCCACAACGACTACGAGCACCCCCGCCCCCTCCTCGACGCCCTCGACCACCGCTTCGGCAGCGTCGAGGCCGACATCCACCTCGTCGGCGACCAGCTCCTCGTCGCCCACGACCCCGAGGACCTCGACCCGTCCCGCACCCTGGAATCCCTCTACCTGGACCCCTCGCCGCGCGGGTCCGCGCCCACCACGGCCGCGTGTACCGGCACGACCGGCGCTCCCTGCAGCTCCTCGTCGACATCAAGACCGACGGAGCCGCCGCCTACCTCGCGCTCGACCGCCGACTGCGCCGCCACAAGCACCTGTTCACCCGCTACGCGCACGGCCGCGTCCGCCCCGGCGCGGTGACCGTGGTCGTCTCCGGCGACCGTGCCGCCCGCGTCCCCATGGCCGCCCAGAGCACCCGCATGGCCTTCTACGACGGCCGCCTGGCCGACCTCGGCACCGCGGCCCCGGCCTCCTTCGCGCCGCTGATCAGCGACAACTGGTCGCTCAACTTCACCTGGCGGGGCGTCGGCACCTTCCCCGAGGCCGAGCGGCGCAAGCTGCGCGGCATCGTCGACACGGCGCACGGGCGCGGACAGCGGGTGCGCTTCTGGGCCACCCCCGACCTGCCGGGGCCCGCCCGGGACGCGGTGTGGACCGAACTGCTCGCCGCCGGCGTCGACCATCTCAACACCGACGACCTCGCGGGCCTCGAAGCGTTCCTCGACGCCCACCGGAACATGTAGGGCCCGCCGGAACACCACACGTTCGGCGGACAGGTCAGCCGCCCGGACCAACCCTCCGTTACGCCACACTTGCGGCCGAACGCCGCGAAGCGGACGTGGCGGAGGAGGTTCCCGATGGCCATTTCCATCTCTGTGGTGCTGTTGCTGACGATCCTGGCGGTGCTCTTCCTGCGCAACGGCGGGCTGAAGATCTCGCACGCGCTGGTCTGTCTGCTGCTCGGTTTCTACCTGGCCAGCACCAGCATCGCCCCGACCATCCACAGCGGTCTGACGGCCACGGCGGACATCGTCGGGAGCCTCAGACCGTGAGAGGACGGGGGTGGGGCCCGGTCGTCGCGGGTCCCCGCCCCCGGATCCCGCCCGCGCACCGCCGGGCGGGCCGGCGCGTATCGGTGGAACGACCGATGTGCGGGCCCGGACGCCTGGTTCATAGTCCTCGGGAGATCGTTCACGGGCGGCCGTGGTGCCCCCGATTCCCGGAAGGACCTTTGTGGACATGCACGCGGATCTGGTGTTCCTCGGCGGGCGGGTGGTCACGGTCGACGCGGAGTTCTCCGTCGCCTCGGCCCTGGCGGTGACCGGCGGGACCATCAGCGCCGTCGGCGGACGGGACGACGTGGCCCCGCTCGTCGGACCCGGCACCCGTGTCGTCGACCTGCGCGGCGCCACCCTGCTTCCCGGCATCAACGACTCGCACCTGCACGGATGCGCGTTCGGCATGTCGACGCCGCCGCTCTCCGTCGACGTCGGCCATCCCGCCGTGTCCTGCCTCGCGGACGTCGCCGAGGCCGTGCGGGAGGCCGTCGGGCGCACCGGGGACGGCCGGTGGATCACCGGGCACGGCTGGGACACCGGCTACCTCGGCGAATGCCTCGCCGACCCGTCGCGGCTGCCCACGCGGCACGACCTCGACCCCGTGAGCCCGGACCACCCCGTCGTCCTCTACTCCTTCTCCGGGCACGCCACCTGGGTCAACTCCAAGGCCCTGCGCCTCATGGGGATCGACCGGGACACCGTCGCGCCGCCCGGCGGGGCCATCGTCAAGGACGTGGCGGGGGAGCCGACCGGGCTGCTCCACGAAGGCGCCCAGGCCCTGGTCCAGAACGCGCTGCCGCCGCTCGGCCCGCAGGAGCGGACCGACGCGATCAGGTCCACCCTCGCCACGCTCGCCCGGCTCGGCATCACCAGCTACACCGAACCCGGACTCGGCCCCGGCGGCGACGGCATCATGCGCGGCGCCCTCGGCTCCCGGACGCTCGACGTCTACCGCCGGCTGCTGGCCGACGGCGAACTCACCGCACGGGTCGGCGTCCTGCTCCTGCCCACCGGGATGGCGAGCACCGCCGAGGAGTTCGCCCGCACCCTCGACGCCCTGGACGCCTCCCGCGAGCGGGGCGGCACCGACCCGCGCCGCCTCGCGATCCACGGCGTCAAGATCTTCGCCGACGGCATCGTCCCCAACAGGACGGCCTGGATGCACGAGCCGTACCTCGGCGGCGGTTGCGGCTCCCTGTGCGTCGGCGGCGAGACCGACGCCGAGCGGGTCGCCGAGATCGGTGCCATGATCCGCCACGCCCACGCCGCCGGGCACCAGGTCGGCGTCCACGTCACCGGCGACCGGGCCGGCGACACCGTCGCGGAGGCCTTCGCCGCGGCCGCGACCGGACACCCGCGGCCCGACGCCCGCCACTACGTCATCCACGGCGACTTCCTCACCCCGCACAGCATGAAACTGCTGGCCGAGCACGGCTTCGGCGCCAACATGAACCCCACCATCAAGTGGACCGTCGCCGACATGGAGGAGGAGTTCGTCGGCGCCGAACGGGCCGCGTACGCCTGGCCCTACCGCGACGCCCTCGACGCCGGAGTGCGGGTCGCGAGCGGCTCCGACGCCCCCGTCACCCACCCGGACTGGCGCCAGGGCGTCGCCACCATGGTGCTGCGCGAGTCCAAGGCCGCCGGCCGGGTCAGCGGCCCGGAGCAGCGCATCGGCCTGGCCGAGGCGCTGCGCACCTACACGATCGACGCCGCCTGGCAGGACTTCGCCGACGACTGGAAGGGCTCCCTGGAGCCGGGCAAGGCCGCCGACCTCTGCGTGCTCGACGGGGATCTGCTCGCCGCCGACCCCCACGACATCCCGGGGATGCCCGTCGTCATGACCGTGATGGACGGGCGGGTCGTGCACGACACCCTCCGTGGCTGACGTACTCGTTTGACGTCCTCCGGGCACGTGATCATCCTTGGGGGATGGCGGTGAGACGGAGCACGGCGGACGTCCTGGACGCGGCCGTCCACGTCCGGGAGGCCGCCCGCCGCGCCACGAGCGGCGCGGCCGGACCCGACACGGTCCTGACGGCGCTGGCGGAGGTGATCGAGTACGACCACGCCTCCCTCGCCCGCTGGGACCCGCGGCGCCGGCGCCACACCACCCTGGCCGGAAGCTACCCCGACGACGCCACGGCCTACATCGAGACCCGGCTCCACCGGGACCCGGTGTTCACCGTGCTCCGCGGTCCGGCCCGCGACGGCCTCTGGCTCAGGGACGTCCCCCCGCCCCTCCTGGCCTCCTCCCCGGGCTTCCGGGAGGTGCTGGACCCCCTCGGCATCGAGGACGGCGTGGCCCAGTGCCTGTTCGCCGCCGACGGCCGGTACGTCGGCATGCTGAACGTCAGCACCCGCCGGCCGCGGCGCACGCCCGACCCGGCGCGCGCCGCGGTCACGCTGCTCACCGAGGCCCTCGCCGCGGCCGTCGACGCGGGAGGCGCGCCGCCCGGGGAGACCGCCGCTGCCCCGGGCAGGCCCGGCGGGCTCTCGCCCCGGGAGACCGAGGTGCTGGCCGAGCTGACCACCGGCCGCACCAACAGGGAGATCGCCGAGCGGCTGTGCGTCACCCCGCGCACCGTCGGCACCCACATCGAGCACATCCTCGCCAAGCTGGACCTCCCCAACCGGGCGGCCGCGGCAGCCCGGGCCGTCGCCTGGGGGATCGAGCCCCCCGCCGGCGAGGACGCCCGCCGGACACGCCTCAGGAGCCCACGAGCCGGGAACGGATGAGGAAGCGCACCCCCTCGGGTGCCTCCAGCGAGAAGCCGCTGCCCCGGCCCTCCACGACGTCGACGATCAGACGGGTGTGACGCCACGCCTCGTACTGGCTGCGCGACATCCAGAAGGCGACCGGCTCCCCGACGCCCTCCACCTCCAGCTCCGCCAGCAGGACGTCCGCGGCGCCGGTGCGGAACTCGCCGGCCGGATAGCACATGGGGGCGCTGCCGTCGCAGCATCCGCCGGACTGGTGGAACATCAGCGGCCCGTGCATCGCGCGCAGCCGCCGCAGCAGCTCGGCCGCCGCGGCGGTGAGTTCGACGCGTGGGGTCTCCTCGTATGTGTCGCGCATCCGTCCAGGGCAGCACGGGGAAGGTTGCGAGCGCGTTGCACGGTCCGGCCGGTCCGGCACCGGCCCGGCGCCCGGCGGAGTCAGAACTCCCCGGCCGCCGTGCGGGGGAGCACCGTGACACGGCGGAAGTTGCAGTCCGGGGACGTCTGCGCGGCGGGCTCGGACTGCTGGGCCTTCAGCGCGATGCTGACGAGGCTCATCAGCAGGTCGACGTCCGCACCGCAGTCCAGGTGCACGGTCACCCACCGGGAGCCGGGCACCAGGTGCACGGCGCTGGATCCGCCGAGGTCGTACTGGAAGCGCTGGATGGCCCGGTGGGTGAGGTGGAGGTCCACGTCCCGGTCCGAGTGGAAGTGGACGATCTCGTCACGGACGGAGCGCAGAGCCCGCCCGGTTCCGCAGCTGGCCCGTCCCGGGGAGAGGTCGGGCCAGGCGTGCAGCCGGTCGAAGGCGCGCTGGGCCAGAGTCATGCCCCCATCCTCGCCCGATCACCGGGCCGCAACCAGGGGTTGAGAGATTCGTAACCGGCACGTGAGGTCGGCGGGCCGTGCGCCGTCGGCCGCACCGGCGGTCAGCTCTCCGGCCGGTGACGGCCGTGCTTCACCCGTGCCCCGTCGCGGATCCGGGCCGCCCCCCGGCCCGGCGGCAGGCCCGGCGTCAGGGACGGGGGCGCAGAGTCCGGCCGTTCGAGGGCGGGGCTCCGCCGACGCCCGCGACCAGTTCGCCGCACAGGTCGCGGAGCTTGACGTTGCGGCGCTGCGAGGCCTTGCGGAGCAGCGTGAAGGCGTCGTCGGCCGGGCACCGCTGCTGGGCCATGATCACGCCGATGGCCTGGTCGATGACGCTGCGGGACTCCATCGCCTGCCGGAGGTCGGCGGCGTACTGCTGGGCGTCGGCCAGGCGCTGTGCCAGGGTGATGCCCCCGGTGGCCTGGGCGGCGAGGGCCCGCAGACCGGTGAGGTCGGGTTCGGTGAAGCCGTCCGACTTCGCCGAGTACAGGTTGAGGGCGCCGGCGGTGTGCGGGTGTGCGGCGATGGGCAGGGAGACGGACGACCGGGTCCCGCTGGCCGCGGCGTAGGCGGGATAGGGGCCCCACCGGTCCTCGTCCAGCATGTCCGGCACGAGAATCTCGGCACCGGTGCGCAGGGACTGCAGGCACGGGCCGTCGTCCTGCCCGTACTGGGCCTCGTCCAGGTCGGCGGCGCCGGTGCCCGCGCCGACCACGGTCAAGGGCCGGTGCTGCCGCTCCAGGGTGATGCCGGCACCGTGCGCGGTGGGTGTCATGGACAGCGCGCTGTCGACCAGGGTCTGGAGGAACTGCTCGAGCGAGCCGGTCTCCAGCAGCAAGGAGGTCATGTCCGGAAGTCGGTACGCCTCGTCGGCCATGATGCGGTGCCCTTCCCGGACCTTCGGGACCCCGCGCCGGCACGTGAGCGCCGGCAGGGCTTCCGGGCCCAGCCGGAACGGATGACTCGGCGGGCCCGGCCGGCCCGTGCCGAGGAGACGGGAGCGACGGCTGTCACCGCTACCGCCTCCCCTCCACTATGCCGCTGTGTCTCCGTGCCGCGAAACGGACTATTCCGCGTCGCCGGAGCCGGCCGGGCCCGCCGGCCGGCCGGCCGGGTTGTCCCTGCGGTCGTTCTCGTCCTGCACCAGCAGGGAGAGCAGGGAGGCCACGGGCAGGCCGGCTTCCGCCGGGTGACGCAGCACCTTGTCCGGTTCGACGCGGTAGGTGTTGCTGCGGCCGACGCGGGTGTGGGAGAGGTAACCGTCCTGCTCCAGGTCGGAGATGATCCGCTGGACGGCACGCTCGGTGAGCCGGCAGCGGGCGGCGATGTCCCGGATCCGGATGTTCGGATCGTCGGCGATGGCCGCCAGTACCCGCGCGTGGTTGGTGACGAACGTCCATCCGGTATGCGATTCAGGCACTCCCACCATGCACAGCATTCTAGGATACTCTTTGCCGGATACTAAATACGTGACATACTTTTCGGGTAATGATCGGCTGATCCCGCGGGGGAGTCTCAGGAGGGACTCGAGGGTGTCTTTGGACGAGGTCGTCACGCCGATGCGCGGGGGCGACGCGGGCGGGGGCGGAGTGCCGTCGCCCGCGCAGGTCGATGTGACGACGACGAGTGAGGCGACGGTGTTGCAGTACGAATGGCGGGGCGCCCGGGTCGTCGTCGCACGGGGCTCCTACGACATGCACTCGGTCGCGCCCCTGGCGGACGCCCTGGGTGCGGCGGCCCGGAAGTACCGGACGGTGATCCTGGAGGCTTCCGGCGTCGAGTTCGCGGACTCGTCGTTCCTGAACCTGCTGATCCTCACCCACCAGTCGACCGACCTGCGCCTGGTCGCCCCGACGCTCCAGCTGCGGCGGATCCTGGAACTCACCGGGGTCGACGGCATCCTCAAGGTGTGCGAGACCCTGGAGGACGCCGTCACCCCCTAGGGACCGCCCGGGGGCCGCCCGGGGCCGGCCGTGGGCGGCGGGGGCGGCCTATGCCCCGGACCCGTCAGCGGGTAGAAAGGAGACCGGGCACACAAGGGGGTCGGTGTGGAAGCGGAGTTGGCGGCACTGGCGGCCACGGGAGCGTCGACCGTGGTCGGCCTGATGGTCTCCGACGCCTGGGACCAGGTGAGGACCCGGGTGGTCCGGCTCTTCGCACGAGGCGGTGACGAGGCGGACACCGAGCGGGAACTGACGGCGGCCCGGAGCGAACTGCTGGCGGTGCGCGAGGCGGGTGACGAGGACGCGGCTTCTGACGTCGAGGAGGAGTGGCGGCTGCGCCTGCGCAGGGTGCTGCGGGCCGACCCCGAGGCGGCGCGGGAGCTCCGGCGGCTGCTGGACGAGATCGATCCGCAGCACGCGGACCGGCCGGGCGTCTCGGTCCACAACAGCATCAGCGGCACCGCCACGGTCAACGGACCCGTCCTCCAGGGGGAGAAGTTCTCCCACCTGACCTTCACCAGCACACCGCCCCGCCCCTCCGGCACCCCCGTGACGGAATGACAGGCAACCGGGCGGGCGAGCCCGTCGGGGTGCCGGAGACCGTCAGGTACGGCAACGACCTCTCCGGAACGGTGCACGGGCCCAGCGTGCAGGCCCACCAGATCCACGGCGGCATCACGTTCCAGGTCCAGCAGCAGCCGGCCCCCGGCCCCGGCTTCCGGCCGGACGAGGTGCCGCCGGTGCTGTTCGAGTTCATCAACCGCACCGACGAAGTGGCACGGCTGGACGCCCTGTTCGGCGACGGGCAGGGGGCCGCCGCGAGGCGGATCGGTCTCGGGCTGGTCTACGGACTGCGGGGCGTCGGCAAGACCTCGGTCGTCAGCCACTGGGCGGAACACGGGCGGCGGCTCTTCCCGGACGGCCAGATCTACGTCGACTTCGACGCCCTGGCCGGACGGTCGGGCGGAGGAGACGTGTCCGAGGCCGCGCGGCACTGCCTGCGTGCCCTGTGCGTCGGCGACTCCGCCATCCCGCACACGCTGCAGGAGCGCGTCGCGATGTTCCGCACCTGCTCGGCGGGACGGAGGCTGCTGGTCGTTCTCGACAACGTGAGCCACCCCGGCCAGGTCAGGGCACTCGTCCCCAAGGGGCCCGGCAGCGTACTGCTGGCCACCAGCCACGCCCGGCTGGGAGAGCTGATCATGTCGGGCGCCAAGCTGCTGGAGATCCCGCCGTTCGACACGGACAGCGGGGTGCGCCTGCTCGCCCGATGGTGCGGCGAGGACACCGTACGCGCGGACCGGCAGGCCGCCGAGCGCATCGTCGACCTGTGCTGCGGCCTGCCCGAGGCCCTGAGCGTACTGGCGGCACGACTGCAGACGACACCGGGACTGACCGTGACCCGGCTGGCCGGCGAACTGGCGGACGAGACACGCCGACTGGCCGGCCTGTCCCTGGGAGAGGAACATTCGGTGTCCGTCGTCTTCGACCTCACCTACCGGGAACTGCCGCCGGACGCCGCCCGCATGTACCGCCTGGCGGCCTGGATCCCCGGACGCACCTTCGATGCCGGCACGGCCGCGGCCGCCACCGGCCTGGCCTCCGAGACGGCCCACGCCCTGCTGCGCACCCTGGAGAACGTCCGGCTCCTCGAGGCGACGGGGCCCGACGGCCGCTACCGCTTCCACGACCTCGCACGCCTGCACGCACGGGACCGGGCCCGGCAGGAGGAAGCGGACGACGCGCGGCGGGACGTGATCCGCCGTGTGCTGCGGCACTACCTGGCGCTGACGGCCTTCGCCGACCGCGCGGTGCGACAGGACCGGCTGCGCATCGCCGACCTGAGCGGACTGCTGCAAGGCGCCGCCGACCCCTTCGCCTCCCCGGACGGCCCCGACCCGCTGGACTGGCTCGAGGCCGAACACCGCGCCGTCCTCGACGTGCTGCGGCAGGCGTCGGACGCCGGCTTCACCACCGAGGTGTGGCAACTGGCGGAGGCGTTCACCGTGCTGTTCCTCCACCACCGGCATCTCGGCGCCTGGAAGGAGTCCCTGGAACTGGGGGCGCGAGCGGCGGCACGGTGCGTGGAACCGGCGGCCGAGGCCAGGCTCCGCAGCCTCCTGTCACGGCCGCTGATGGACCTGGAGGAGTTCGACGCCGCGCGCACGGAACTGGAACGTGCCCAGGCGTGCGCCGAGGTCTCGGGACACACGGTGCTGCGGGCCTCGGTCCAGGAGTTCTTCGGCCGGTACTGGGAACACGTCGATCCCGACCGGGCGATCACGGCGTACCGGCGGTCTCTCGAACTCAACGAGGAGGCGGGCGAGCGGCGCGGCGCGGCCATCGCCGCCTACTTCCTCGGATGCGCGCGGGGAGCACGCGGCGACCACGCGACGGCGCTGGAGACGCTGCTGCGGGCACGACGCGAGCTGCAGGCCGTCCACGACGAGCGGATGGCGGCACGGGCCACCCTCGCCACCGGCCTCGCGTACGACCGCCTCGGCCGTTCACCGGAGGCGATCGACGCCCTGAGGACGGCGGCCGAGACCCTCAGGGCGTGCCGGGCCACGCACTACGAGGCCCAGGCACTCCTCGCCCTGGCGGACGTCGAGGAACGGACGGGAGCGGAGAAGGCGGCGGTACGCGCGCACCTGCGGCGCGCTCTCCAGATCTACCGGGAGGAGGGCAACCCGGCCGCGGACCCGCTCCAGGAGCGCCTGGAGCGCAGCGCGGAGCGATGAGCTGGAAGGCTGGAAGGGACGCCCCCCGGGCCCCGGCCGTCTCATCCGGCCGTGAGCCGGTGCGGGTGGGGACGGAGGAGGACCGTCGCTTCGCCCAGTCCTCCCAGACGCACGGTGAAAGCACCCGCCGGAGGGAGTTCCGCCCGCAGGACGGTGTGGACGGCCGCGGCAAGCAGGCCGGGATCGGTGACACACCCGGCGCCCGTCGCCAGCACCGTACGGCCGTCGCGCAGACCCACGAGGCTGCCGCCCCCACGCAGGGCCACGGCGGCGAGAAGGCTCCCCGGAAGCCTGGCCAGCGTGTCGCGGATCCAGTCCCGCGCGGAAGCCGTCGTGGGCATCGGCGTGCGGCGGACGAGCACGGACGCGCTCTCCAGCAGACCGGCGTCCGGCTCCTCCTCGTCGCTGGCGAGATGGACGAACGTGCCCGGGGCCTCGTCGGTGTCCCGGCGCACCGCGGCGGGGAAACGGCACAGGGAGACCACGGGAGCCGCGGTGTCCGCGGGAGCCGGCGGCCGCACCGGTGACGCGCCCGGCTCCAGTGACGTGACGACCAGCCACGAAGTGACCTGCTGCGGCCGTGCCGCGAAGGGACGGGGCGGCACCGCGCGGGGCGGCGCGGTCGGCGGCTCCGGAAGCCTCATCAAGCGGTACAGCTCCGTGCGGAGCCGGGCGAGAGCATGCCCCGGCTCCGCGAACGCCTGGTCGCGGATGTCCGCGTACCGGTCGGCCGCGTGTGTGCGGACGGCGTCCTCGATCTGGCCGCGCAGCCCGCCGCGGAGATCGAGGCGTGGCGCGGTGCGGCCCAGAGCGGCCACGGCCGTATCCGGTACGGCGTCGCTGCCGAAGGCGGCGAGGAGGACCGGCTTGCCCAGGGCGGCCCCGTACAGGGTCACCGAACCGTGGTCGCCGACGACCACCGACGCGGCCGCCAGCACCGGCCGCCAGGCGTGCACCGGCGGAACCAGCAGCAGCCCCGCGTCCAGCGCCGACGCCTGAAGAGTGCGGATCTGCCATGCGCCGTGGGCGGCCCAGACGTTGGGGTGGACGATCGCGGCCACGCGGTATTCGTCGTACGGCAGTTCGGCCAGCAGGCGCTCCGTGAGGTCCGGGACCCGGCCCAGCAGTGACGTGGACCCCCACGTCGAACTGACGACCACCAGCTGCCGGCCGTCGGCGACACCCAGCGCGCTCCGGTAGGAGGCCGCGCGACGGAGGCCTGCGCGCAGCTCGTCGAAGGACGGGTCCCCCACCAGCAGCGTGTGGCCGGCGGCCTTCGGGTGGGTGTGGAGCAGCTGCTCCTCCTGGGCGGGGTGGGAGACGGCCAGCCAGGCGCGCCCCGCCTCCAGGAGGGAGTCGGGCACGACACCCGACAGCCGGTGGCGGGGGGAACGGGAGTCCGGCACGTGCTTGTGGAAACCGACGCCGTGCGGCAGGACCAGTACCGGGCAGTCGTCCTCCGGCACGTCGATGTTCTCGCTGGCGGTCAGGATGAGGTCGGGGGAGACGCTGTCCAGCTGCTGCCACGGCATGACCCGGCAGCCGGCGTCGTGCAGCAGGTCCAGGACGCCGTCGTCGAAGGCGGAGGTCGGATCGTGGGCGAAGACGACGGTCACCCTGCGGTCGCCGCGCACCAACGCCGGCAGGCACTCCAGGACCCGTGCCGTCGACGTGACCGTGCGCGCGGCGACGACCAGCGTCCTCTCCCCGTGAAAGGTGCTCCACCGCTCGGCGTCATGGCCGACCGGAACGCGCAGCGGCCGACTACCGATCACGGCCGGCCCTGTACGGAAGGTGACGGCCGCCTATGCTCGCGGCTCGCGGCTCGCGGCTCGCGGCTCGCGGCTCGCGGCTCGCGGCTCGCGGCTCGCGGCTCGCGGCTCGCGGCTCGCGGCTCGCGGCTCGCGGCTCGC
>NZ_JBIAHR010000009.1:132349-180680 GCF_042870695.1 Streptomyces sp. NPDC006384 | reverse complement strand
GCGGTCAGTGTTCGCTAGCACACCCGAGGTCGCGTCGCAATCCTTCGCCGCGCACGACCCGAGACGCCGTGGGCGCGTGGAGATACGTCTCGAGGGCATTGGTCGATCATATCGCCGGGCGAATGTCCGATCGGTCGGAGTCGTCGGCGAGCGACCCGGCACGGCGCCCGGCGTGACGGGCGCCGTCGCCCGCGTCCGGGCGGAGGGCCGGGCCGTGCGGCGGGGTCAGGCGTCCGTCCGCGGTCCGGTGTGCAGGACGGCGAACACGCCCCGGACGCGGGTGCCCTCCGGCGTCCGCCAGGAACCGGTGATGTGGCCGGCCGCTCCCCGCGCAGGGAGGGGCGGGCCGTCCGGAGCGGGTTCCAGGACCCGCCGCAGGCGGAGGACCGTGCCGTGCGGTGAGGTCAGCGCGGTGCCCTCCCGGTCGTCGACGGCGGTGAAGCCCGCGGTGTCGAAGCCCTCACCGGTGCGGAAGGCGACGACCTCCGGGTCGGGGGTGTGGCTGACGTTCTGGTCCTGGGCCTGCGCCCGCCCCTCGATCAGGGCCGCCAGCTGGGCGACCAGCACGGGGTCCTGGCAGCCGTCGTAGACCCAGCGCCGCCCCAGCACGCCGTGCTCCATGGTGCCGACCAGGGCGTGCTCCGCCCCGTCGAGCGGCGCACCGCGATAGGTGAACGGCACCAGATAGGTGACCGGGCGGGAGCCGGCGGTGTCGGTGGACACGATGAACTCGATCCCGACCTCGCCCTGCGGGTCGTCCAGCCGGAAACCACCGGCCGTGGTCGGCTCCGGTCCGGCCGCGTCACCGCGGTACCACGGCCGGGCGGGCAGCCAGGAGGCGAGCAGCTCCTGCTTGGTCGGCTTGAGGGTGGTGTGGTGGATGACGGCCATGTCCACGGTTTCCTTCTGTCGGGACGGACGACGCCGAACGAGCCGAACGGGTCGGTACGAGTGTTCCCTCTTTCGCGTGCGAGTGGCACGGACGGAGCGGTTCCCGGCCGCCGTCCCGTCCCGTCAGCGGGCGGCGGAGAGGCCGTCCACGCCGCCGTCGGGGCGGCCCGCCCGGGTGAGCAGTTCGGCCTCGGCGGCGCCCTGCCCGTGCGCCGCGCCGGTGACCACGACGGCCTTGCCGAGCAGCGCTCTCAGGAGGGCGGGCCGCTCACGGCCGCTCCCGGGTCCGGCGCCGGCCGACGGGCAGGGGGACGGGTTCGACGCCGGGGACGACGGTGTTGGTGAGGGTGCCGATGCCCTCGACGGTGAGGGTGACGGTGTCGCCGGGCTTCAGCGGCGGCGGGTTCTGTTCGCCGCGCCGGCCCCAGAGTTCGGCGAGGCAGCCGCCGTTGCCGCAGGTGCCCGAGCCCAGGACGTCGCCGGGGACGACGCGGGTGCCGCGGGAGGCGTAGGCGGTCATCTCCTCGAAGGTCCAGCTCATGTGGGACAGCAGGTCCTCGCCGACCTTCTCGCCGTCGACCTCGGCGGTCAGGGCGAGCCGCAGGAAGCCGTCGGCGTCCCGGTGGGGCTCCAGTTCGTCGGCGGTGACGAGGTACGGGCCGAGGGTGGTGGCGGTGTCCTTGCCCTTGCAGGGGCCGAGGCCCACCTTCATCTCGGCGGACTGGAGGTCGCGCGCGGACCAGTCGTTGAAGACGGTGTAGCCGACGATGTGGTCGCGGGCCTGTCCGGGGGTGAGGTCGCGGCCCTCGCGGCCGATGACGGCACCCACCTCGAGTTCGAAGTCGAGGACGGCCGAGCCGGGCGGCATCGGGATGTCGTCGTGGGGACCGTAGATCGCGTGCGGGTTGGTGAAGTAGAAGGTCGGGGCCGCGTACCACTGCTCGGGCACGCCGGCCGCGCCGTCGACGGAGCGGCGCACGCCTTCGACGTGCTCCTCGAAGGTGACGAAGTCCCGTACGGAGGCGGGTCGGAGCGGGGGGAGCAGCCGCACCTGGGAGACGTGCGGGCCGGGCGGGACGTCGAGTGCCTGCCGGCCGGCGGCGAGCAGTCCGGGCAGGCCGTCCGTCTCGGCGAGCAGCGTGGTCAGCGAGGAGACGCCCGGCAGCGGGAGGAGCGTGCCGTCCTCCTCCACGACGGCCACCCGGCGGCGGTGGCGTTGTTCGTAAGCGGCGAAACGCATGGTGTCGCTCCTGGCGGAGGGGAAGGGACGCGGAGGGGGGCCGGGGGCGCGACGGGGGGAGTCAGGGCGTGGACGCCACCGTCGCGTCCCCGGGGACGGGGTGCGGGATCAGACCGGCGGGGCCACGAACACGCCGGGGTCGGGGTCGTTGAAGGACTCCTTGGCGACCAGTTCGTTCATGGGGTTGGCGGTGCCCCACTGGTCGGTGACCTCGGGCCGGGAGAAGTCGTAGACGTGGGGGTGCCAGGTGTCCTCGTCCAGGCACTCCAGCTCGGTGGTGTACTCGACGGTGTTGCCGTGCGGGTCGAGGAAGTACGTGAACGTGTTGTCCCCGGCCATGTGGCGGCCCGGGCCCCAGATCTTCCTGAAGCCGGCCCGCATGACCCGGCCCGAGCCGCGCATGTACTCGTCGATGCCGCGCATCTCGAAGGAGACGTGGTGCAGCGAGGTGTGCGGGCCCCGCGCGATCGCCATCGAGTGGTGCTGGTTGCTGATCCGCATGAAGTGCATGACCTCGCCCATGTGCGGCGAGCTCAGCGTGTCGGACAGGGCGAAGCCGAGGTGGCGCTCGTACCACTCCCGGGTGCGGTTCAGGTCGGGGGAGTTGAGGACGACGTGGGAGAGCTTGACCGGGATGGACTCCTTCTCCTCGATCCTGCGGTGCTGCCTGACCTCCACGTCGGCGGAGACCTCGATGGTGCGGCCGTCCACGTCGAAGAAGCGGAAGCCGTAGCCGCCGCCGGGGGTGTCCACCTTGCCCGGCCGGGAGATCAGCCGCACGCCGCCCGCCAGGAGTCGCTCGGCGAGCGTGTCGACGTCGGCGGCGGACGCGGCGCCGTAGGAGACCAGGTCGAGGCGCTTCTCACCGGCCTTGCGCAGCCGTACGACGTACTGCTCCGGGGAGCCCTCGGCGGCCAGGAAGGAGATGCCGGAGTCCTCGGCGACCTTGGTCAGGCCCCAGACGCCGGCGTAGAAGTCGAGCTGCCTGTCGTAGTCGGGCACGGCGAGGTCGACGTGCCGCAGGTGGGTGAGCAGACGCATGGTGTCAGTCCTTCCGGAGGAGGGCGGCCGCGTTGCCGCCGCGGACGGCGTCGAAGTCGGCCTCGGACAGGTGTGCGGCGCGCAGGTCGCCGACCGGGTCCTCGGTGCCCATGTCGAAGGGGAAGTCGGAGCCGAGCAGCACCCGGTCGGCCCCGGCGGTGCGGACCAGCTCGCGCAGCACGTGCGGGTCGTGGACGAGGGAGTCGAAGTACAGCCGTTTCAGGTAGCTGCTGGGCGGGTGCGCGCAGTCGGCGCCCGCGTCGGAGCGGGCCGACCAGGCGTGGTCGGAGCGGCCGATGTGGGTGGGCAGGTAGCCGCCGCCGTGCGCGGCGATCAGCTTCAGCCCCGGGTGCCGGTCGAGGACCCCGGAGAAGATGAGATGGGACAGGGCGACGGCGTTCTCGGTGGGCTGGCCGACGGTGTTGGACAGGTACCACCGGTCGAGGCGCTCGTCGAGGGTGCAGCCGAAGGGGTGCAGGAAGAGGATCGCGCCCGTCTCCTCGGCCCGGGACCAGAAGGGCTCGTACGCCGGGTCGGACAGCTCCCGTCCCGGGGCGTGGCTGGAGATCTCCACCCCGTACAGGCCCTGTTCCAGGGCGTGTTCGAGGGCGGGCACGGCCAGGGCGGGGTGCTGGAGGGGAGCGAGACCGAGCCCGCGCAGCCGGTCCGGGGCGGCCGAGCAGTGCGCGGCCGTCTCCTCGCCGGCCAGGCGGTACACCTTCTCGGCCGTCTCCTCGTCCGCCCAGTAGTGGTAGTGCGAGGGAGAGGGGCTGACCAGCTGCACGTCGACGCCCTGGGCGTCCATCGCGGCCAGACGCACGGCGGGGTCGGTCAGCCGCGGGAGGCGCTCACGGACCATGGGCCCGCTGACGGCGAGGGCGGCGGGGCCGTTGCGCCGGGCGTCCAGCTCCCGGGCCCCGGCGTGGCCGGGCAGGCCGGCGACGAGCGCGTCGACCCCGGGCAGCAGGACGTGGGCGTGCACGTCGACGGTGGGCGTGTTCACGGCGGTCACGGCAGCTCCCGGAGCATCGTCATGGTGCGGCCCATCAGCCCGGGCACATCGGCGTCGCGCACCCCGTCCAGCTGCCACCGGCCGATCTGCACGGACGCCTCGACGACGGGCCGGACACGGGCGATGCGCCGCTCGTGGTACGCCTGGAACAGCGCGTCGTCCCAGTCGTCGGTCCCGGTCAGCATCTGGGCGAGCACCCACGCGTCCTCCAGGGAGAGGGCGGCGCCCTGGGCGAGGGTGGGCGGACAGCAGTGGGCGGCGTCGCCGACGAGGACGACCCGGCCCCGGTGCCAGGAACCCTCCACCAGCAACCGGTCGAACCAGGTGTAGTTGACCTTCGCCGGGTCGGTGATGTGCGCGGTGATCTCCGGCCAGAAACCGCCGTAGGCGGAGGCCAGCCGGCGCATCTCGTCGGCGTACGCGTCGGCGGGGATCGAGGCGCGGTCGCGGCCTGCCTCGACGACGTACGCGTACAGGGTCGTCTCGCTGGTGGGGCAGTAGCCGGCGATGTACGCCGGGCCGCCGTAGGCGAGGTCGGTGCGGACGACTCCCGCCGGGCGCGGGGCCGCGACCCGCCAGATGGCCATGCCCGTGGGCTCGGGCCTGTCGGGGATGCCGATCGCGGCACGGGTGGCGGAGCCGAGGCCGTCGGCGGCGACGACCAGGTCGTAGCGGGCCTCGGTGCCGTCGCCGAGGCGTACGGAGACACCGCCCGCGTCCTGGTCCAGGATCTCGGCGGTGGTGCCCAGGCGCACGGTGGCGCCGCTCGCCCGGACGGCGTCGATCAGGATCCGCTGGAGCCGGGGCCGCTGCATGCCGACGGTGGCGGGCAGGTCGTCGCCGCCGGTGCGCAGGTCGTCCTGGACGTGCAGGACGGTGCCGTCGGGGGCGGTGATGCCGACCGAGCCGAAACCGAATCCGGACGCCTCCACCTGCTTCCACACGCCGAGTTCGCGCAGCACCCGCAGGGCGTTGCCCTGGAGGGTGATGCCGGAGCCGGCGGTGGCGTTCCAGTCGTCCCTGGCCTCGACCAGGTCCACGGCGACACCGGCGCGGCGCAGCAGGATCGTCACGGCGTTGCCGGCCGCGCCGCCGCCGACGACGAGAACCGTGCGGGGCTGGGGCATGAAGAACTCCCTTGTTCCTCGGTCTACTTGACCGCGATCGGGTTGACGGGCGAGCCGACCGCTCCGGTGATGGGCAGGGGCGCCGCGGTGAGCCAGAAGGCGTACTCGCCGTCGGCCGCGCAGTCCTCGGCGAGGGACTCCAGGTCCCACATCTCGCCGATCAGCAGGCCGATGTGGGGGATGGCGACCTGGTGCAGCGGCTGGAAGGCGTGCGCGAACTCGTTGGGGCGTACCTCGAAGCCCCAGGTGTCGGTGGCGATCGCGGCGATCTCGGTGCCGTGCAGCCAGCCGGCCGTGGTGAACGACAGGCCGGGCGCGGGACCGCCCGCGTACTCGCCCCAGCCCTCCCGGCGCACCCTGGCCAGCTGTCCGGTGCGCACCAGCACGATGTCGCCGCGCCCCACGGTCACGCCCTGGGCCCCGGCGGTCGCGGTCAGGTGCTCCTCGGTGATCGCGAAGCCGTCGGGCAGCTCCCCGTCCTCGCCGACCGCGCGGCCGACGTCCAGCAGGACACCGCGTCCGGCGACGTGCGGGGCCATGTGCTCGATGCCGGTGACCAGGTCGCCGTCGGAGGTGACGACCTTCTCCGCCGGGCGCCCGTTCCACGCCCTGCCGTGGTCGAAGATGTGGCCGAGCCCGTCCCACTGGGTGGAGCACTGCAGCGGCATCGCGATGACGTCGTCGGCGCCGCCGAGGCCGTGCGGGAAGCCCTGGCTGCCGAGGGCGGCGTCGGTGCCGGTGTCGAGCATGGTGTGCACCGGGTTGGTGCGCCGCCGCCAGCCCTTCTGCGGGCCGTTCATGTCGAACCGCTGCGACAGGGAGAAGCTGGCGCCCCGCCGGATCAGCGCGGCGCCCTCACGGCGCTTCGCCTCGTCGAGGAAGTTGAGGGTGCCGAGGACGTCGTCCTCGCCCCAGCGGCCCCAGTTGGAGCACGCCTTCGCGGCGCGCGCTATCGAGCCCTCGGGGTCGGTGCGGTCCGGGGTCACCGGGCCGCCTCCGCCACGCAGCGGGTGCGCTGGGCGCCGAGACCGGTGATCGAGGCGTCCATGACGTCGCCGTCGCGCAGCAGCCGCCCCCAGTGCATGCCGTTGCCGGCCGGGGAGCCGGTGAGCACCAGGTCGCCGGGGAGCAGCCGGGCGGTCTGCGAGGCGTAGGACACCATCCGCGCCACGCCGAAGATCATGTCCTTGGTCGACTCGTCCTGCATGGTCTCGCCGTTCAGCCTCAGCGTCAGACGCAGGTCGCCCGTGTCCCCGACCGAGGCGGCGGGCACGATCCAGGGGCCGAGCGGCGTGAAACCGGGCGCGTTCTTGCTGCGCAGCCAGTCGGTGCCGATCTGCGGCATGTCCCGCCGGAAGACGGTGGCCCGGTCGGTGAGGTCGTTGGCGATCGTGTACCCGGCGACGTGGTCCAATGCCTCCTCGACGGACACCCGGTGGGCCGGGCGGCCGATGACCGCGGCCAGCTCCAGTTCCCAGTCGGGCTTCTCGGCCCACGCGGGCAGCACGACGTCGTCGTAGGGGCCGGTGATCGCGCTCGGCAGACCGATGAACACGTACGGCAGGTCCTCGGCCGCCCGCCGGTCCATGACGGCCGCCGCCTCCGCGCGCCGCTCCTCCTCGGGACGGTCGTCGCCCGGTGCCCGGTGCGCCACGTGCAGGTCGATCACGTGCTGCCGGTAGTTGGCGCCGGACTGGAACACCTGGCGCGGCTCGACCGGCGCGTGCACCCGGAACTCCGCCAGCGGCGCGCTCCCCGGGGCGCCGGCCAGCGCCGTCAGCCGCGGCAGCACCGCGTCCCAGCCGTCGAGGAGCCCACGCACGGTCAGACCGGCGTCGTCCAGGGCGAGTCGCAGGTCGGTCACCCCGGCGTCCGGGGTGACGAGGGCGGGGAAGGCGGGCTCCCCGGGGGCGGAGAGGGTGGCGAGGGCGAAGGGTCCGGCGAAGAGCGCGGACGCGGTTCCAGGTTTCACGGACATGTCCTCCTGACGGCGATGGCACTAATCTGGACCCGCCACTCGCGATCACGGAAATCGATTCCGTGGATGACAGCCATCCATGAGACGAATTACCGCAGGTCGTCGCCGGACAGCTAGGGAAAGCGCCGTGAATCTCAGTCGCCTGGACCTCAATCTCGTCGTCGCCCTGCGCGCACTGCTGGAGGAGCGCAACGTGACCCGCGCCGGGCAGCGCGTCGGCCTCAGCCAGCCGGCGATGAGCGCGGCGCTCTCGCGTCTGCGCAGGCACTTCGACGACGACCTGCTGGCCCGGGTCGGCGGCCACTACGAGCTCACCGCCCTCGGACAGGTCCTCCTCGACCGCGTGTCCACCGCGTACGACCTGCTGGAACGTCTCTTCGCCAGTCAGGCGGACTTCGACCCGGCCAGGGAGAGCCGTGAGTTCAGACTCCTCGCCTCCGACTACGCGGTCGCCGTCTTCGGTACCGAACTCGCCCGGGTCGTGCACCGGGAGGCCCCCGGCATCCGGCTGCGCTTCAGCCAGACGCCGAGCACCGTGGTGGACGCCACGGACGCCCTGCTGAGCACCACCGACGGTCTGCTCATGCCGCACGGCGTGGTGAGCGACTTCCCCGCCACCGACCTCTACCAGGACCGGTGGGTCTTCCTCGTCGACGAGAACCACCCGGGCGTCGGCGACCGGCTGACCAGGGAGGATCTGGTCCGGCTGCCCTGGGTCACCTACCAGCGCACCTACGACACCCCGGCCGTCCGCCAGCTCGGCATGCTGGGCGTCGAGCCCCGCGTCGAGGTCTCCGTCGACAGCTTCCAGGCCATTCCGCTGCTGGTCGGCGGCACCCGGCGCATCGCCCTGATCCAGGCCCGCCTCGCCCGGCTCCTCGCCCCGCTCGCCGCCGTACGGGTGGTCGACGCGCCCTACGAGGCGGTACCGCTGCGGGAGGCGTTGTGGTGGCACCCGGTGCACACCCACGACGCGGCCCACATCTGGCTGCGGGAGACCGCCGCCCGGGTCGGCGGCCGCATGGACGACGCGGCGGAGTGAGAGGCACGGTGGTGCGCGGCGGCGAGCGGAGTCCGGCCGCACCGGCACACCGCCGGCACCCGTCCGGGCTCTTCCGGACTCACCCGTGCCGTGGGCGGCTCGTCGAGGCGCGTGGCCGGAGACGTGACCGGGTCAGCCGCGGCGCGGGGGCGGTCTCCCCGGCGATGAGCGCCTGGAGGATGTCCAGCAGGGCGGCCGCGCTGTCGGCCGGGTTCCGCTGGACGGCGGTGATGGCGGGCCGGCTGGTGCGGGCGTGTTCGGAGTCGGAGCCGGTGGCCACCATCGTCCGCTCGGGGACGCGCACACCGTGCGCCAGGAGGCCCTCCTGGAAGCCGGCCGCATGCCGCCCGGTGAGGCAGACGACGGCGTCCGGCAGCCCGTCGCCGATCACCCGCGGAACGAGATTCCGTCCGCCCTCCAGGCCGTCGCCCTCGGGCAGCCGGTACACGCGCGGCGGAATCCTCCGCTCGGCGCACCAGCCGAGGTAGCCGGTCTCGTTGTCGTGGTTCCACGCGTTGCGGTCGGTGCCGCGCACCAGCACGACGTCGCGCGCGCCCCCGGCCTCCAGGTGGTCCAGCGTCAGCCGCATGGACGCCTTGTCGTCCTCGCCGGCCCAGTGGACGAAGTCCGGGCGCCCGGGGATGCTCCCCAGCGTGACGTAGGGGATGGCCCGCTGCTCCAGCAGGGCCACCACCGGGTCGTCCTGGTGGGGGCTGCTGACGATGTAGCCGTCCATGGAGAAGGCCAGGGGCGGCACCGGCCTGCGGGTGAGGTCGGGGACGAGGGTGAGGCTCAGCCCCCGGGCCAGTGCCTGTGAGGCCACCGAGCCCACGAAGTGCTCGAAGACGTCGACGCCCGCCGGCGTGTAGTCCCCGAGGACGTCCAGGGAGCGCAGCACCAGTCCCACCGCGCCCATCGGCGACCGCCGCAGGCCCCGGGCGAGGGCGTCGGCCTCGTAGCCCATCTCCTCGGCCACGCCGCGGATGTGCTCCCGCGTGGCGGCGCTCAGGGTGCCCTTGCCGTTGAGGGCGTGCGAGACCGCGGTGATCGACACTCCGGCCTGCCGGGCCACGTCCTTGATCGTGATTCCGCGTGTCCGTGCCATGGACCCTCCCCGGCCCGGGTGCGAACAATACGTGAGCAGGCATTGTATAAAACGTTTTACGTTCCTAGCGTGTTCCCTCGCCGCCCGGAAAACGTGACGGGCGTCACCCTGCTCGAAGGAGCGCGATGGAACTGCACACCCTCACCACCACCGAAGTGACCGCTCCCCGCGAGCGCGGGCACGTCCTCGGCACCCGGTTCGCCCCCCAGCTCCGCCGGGCCGCCGAGCTGTACCTGGACCACTTCTCCGCCCTCGGCATCCCGGCGGAACGGGTCCGCCGCATCGCCGAGCGCAGTCACGAGGCGCTGCGCGCGTGGGCACCGGAACTCGCGGAGGAGTCGGCGGCGTGCGCCGACGCCGCGGGCGTCGAACGGTGGAAGGCGGCCGCGGTGGGGGCGCGGACGGAGGTCCTCGCCGCCGCTCCGCGGCACAGGCAGGGCGAGTGTTCGACCGCCGTGTACGCCGCGCCCGGGAGCGTCCCGGAGACGGTCCAGACCTGGGACTGGAGCAGCACCCTCGTCCCCGAAGGCCTCCTGCACGAACTGTCCTCGCACGCCGGCCGCACCGTGAAGATGTTCACCGAGTTCGGCTCGGCGGCCAAGATCGGCGTCAACGACGCCGGCCTCGGGGTCCACTTCAACATCCTGTTCCACGAGGCCGACTCGGACACCGGCGGCGTTCCGGTGCACGCCGTCGCCCGCCGGATCCTCGACGAGGCCACCACCCTGGACGAGGCGGTCGCGCTGGCCTCCACCGCGGCCGTGAGCGCCTCCACCTCCCTGACCGTCGTCACCCGCGACACGGGCGCCGCCGCCCTCGAGCTCTCGCCGGCCGGCCTCGCGGTCGTCCGCCCGGGCGAGGACGGGTGGCTGCTGCACACCAACCACTTCCTCGACGAGACACTCGCCCAGGGGGAAGCGGGCAAGAACGAGTCGCGGACCCACGAGCGGATCGCCCACCTGCGGCGGGTGCGCACCTCGCTGCCCGGCCTCGGTTCCGCGGAACGGGCCAAGGCGCTGTGCGGCAGCGACGGAGCCGACGCGGTCATCTGCATGCGGCCGGACGTGTCGAAGCCCGTGCACGACCAGTGGGGCACCCTGCTCACCATCAGCCTGGACGTCGAGCGGTACGCCCTGGAGTACCTGGCCGGCAGCCCCGACCGGGCCGGGCAGCAGAGCTTCACGCGCTTCTGAGGCGCACCGGGCCGGCGCGCACGCCGACGGCTGCCGTCACGCCGTCACCCGGCGCAGTGGCCCCCATCCGTCATCGCGGGAACGGTCCCGCACCGAATCCGGCCCCGGGCGACGGCGCCCGGCGCCACGGAGGAGGAAACATGAGCAGTGCTCTCGCGCCTCTGGACCCACGGACGACCACGAGCTTCGTGGGAACGTCGGTGGTCGCGCTTCTCGCGGCCAACCTGGTGCCCGTACTCATCGGAGGCATGACCGCCGACCTGGACATGAGCGTGGCCGAGGCCGGGGCGGTGGCCACGGGCATGTCGCTGGGCACGGCCGCGGCCCTGTTCGTCGCCAACATGTTCGTGGCGCGGGGCGACCGGCCCCGCACCGCCCGGATCGGCCTGCTGGTGATGGCGGCCGGGTTCGGCTCCGCGGCCCTGACGTCGCAGACGGCCGTGGTGACGGGCGGCATCGTGCTGGGAGGCGTCGGCTGCGGGATCGTGAGCGCGGCGGGCACCGCCGCGGCCTCCGCCACGGTGGATCCCGACCGGACCACCAGCACCGTGGTGATCGGCAACCGGCTGATCGCCGCGATGTTCCTGGCCGTCCTGCCCTTCCTCGGCCACGGACTGCGCACCGCGCTGATCGTGCTGGCCGTCGCCGCGCTGGCCGGGACCCTCATCGCGGGTGCCCTCCCCAACATGCCGAACAGGCTGCCCGCCGCCCACCGCGACCAGCCGTTCGGCCCGACGGCGCTGACGCTGGCCGTCGTCTTCGGTCTCTGGTCGCTGACCGAGGACATGGTCTACTCGATGGCGGAGAACTTCGCGACGCAGCACGCCCACCTGAGCGTCGGCGCCTCGTCGCAGCTGCTCTCGCTGAAGATCGTCGGTGGTCTCGCCGGCGCCCTGGCGACACCGTTCCTGCTCAGGAGGGTCGGCCGTTCCCGGTCGATCCTGGCCATCCTGGTCATCGGCACGACGTGCAAGTTCCTCATCGTCACCGCGACGAGTCCGGCCGTCTACGGCACGGCGCTCGTCGTCTGGGGCGTCATGTACGGGGCCGTACTCGCGCTGGTGTTCGGGCTGGCGGCGAGGATGGCGCTGTCCGGACGGGTGGGCCTGCTGGTGCAGAGCATCTACATCATCGGGATCGCGTGCGCCCCCGTCGTCGGAGGCACCCTCTTCAGCCACGCGTCCCCCCTGGTGTTCGGCCTGACGGTGGCGGTGCCGAGCATCGTCACCGGCCTGATCCTGCTGGCGGTCTCCCGCCGCAGCGGGGTGAGCGAGTACGGCGGAGAACTCGCCGTACCGGCCGGCCGGACCCCCGAACCCCTGCCCCGCACCTGAGCGTGCGCGACGCCCGCCCGGCGGTGGGCGGCCCCGCCGCCCTCGCCCGGCCGGCACCGCCTACAGGTCGACGCTCTCCCCGGGGCGGAGCCGCCGGACATCGGCACCCGCCCGCTCGGCCTCCCTCGCGAGAACGTCGTCCAGGACCTTCAGGCCCCACTCGTTCAGGAGCCCGTCGTGGACGGCGTACGCGCGGCGCGGTGCCGTCCGGCGCAGGTAGCCGATCATGTCGGGCACCGTCAGCCACGGTGCCTGGCCGGGCACCAGCAGCGTCGGCGCGTCGACCACGGTCAACGCGTCACCCGGGTGGAAGACCTCTCCGTCGACCAGGAACCCGACATTGTCGACGGGAGGCACGTCCGGGTGGCTGAAGTGGTGCCGGTCGCCCGCCACCGACACCTCGAAACCCGCGACGGAGAAGCTGTCGCCCGCACGGACCACGTGCACGCGCCCGCCGGACCCGTCCAGGTGCCGGGCGACCCCGGCGCAGGTGTAGACGGCCGCCGGGACCTGGCGCAGGCGCTCCGGATCGAAGTGGTCGAAGTGCTCGTGCGTGACGAGGACCGCCTCGGCCCCCGCCAGCGCGCCGGGCTCGGGCGTCATGACGCCCGGGTCGATG
Organism: Streptomyces sp. NPDC006384; assembly: GCF_042870695.1. NCBI lineage: Bacteria > Bacillati > Actinomycetota > Actinomycetes > Kitasatosporales > Streptomycetaceae > Streptomyces > Streptomyces sp. NPDC006384. The sequence goes on along the minus strand of NZ_JBIAHR010000009.1, from coordinate 168,098 downwards.
ACGATCGCCCGGCCGTTCTTCTCCAGCCGCACACACGCGTGACCGAACTTGGTGATCCTCATGGCCCTCATCCTGCCGACCGGCCCGGCAGGGGACACCCGCGTTCGCGGTGAGCCGAAGCGGGCCGGGGGAGAGGACCACCGCGGAGCCGCAGGGCGGCCGGCCCCGGGGCCGGACCTTCATTTTCCGCACCTGCGTGCCCGTCGCCGTCCTGCCGGCCCGGTGGCCGTCGCGCGGACCGGTCCGGTGCGCCGGGCCGCGACCGGTCCGGTGCGCCGGGGCCGCGGTGGCCGTGCGCGGCCGTCGGGTCAGACGATGCCTTCCGCCGCGGCTCGTTCGGCGATCTGCAGGGCGTTGAGCGCGGCCCCGATGCGCAGGTTGTCGGCAACCAGCCAGAACAGCGCGCGGTGGGGCTGCTCGGGGTCCACCCGGACCCGTCCGACATGCACGTGGTCGGGGCGGTCGGACACCGTCCGCGGAGTGGGCACCTTGCCGTTCCACACCTCGACCTCCGGCTGCGCGGCGAACAGAGCCTCCAGTTCGCCGGCCCGCAGGGGGCGTTCGCAGTCGACGACGACGGCCTCGCTGTGGCCGTTCTCCACCGGCACACGGACGCAGGTGGCGACCAGGTCGAGGTCCGGCAGGCCGAGGATGCGCCGCGACTCCTGGCGCATCTTCTGCTCCTCGAGGGTGAAGCCGTCGTCCTGGAACCGGTCGATGGCCGGGACCACGTTGAAGGCCAGAGGCTCGGGGAACCGCTCGGCGGCCGCGGACCCGCCCGCGAGCACCCGGCGTGTCCCCTCGCGCAGTTCCTCGATGCCGCTCTGTCCGCCGCCGGACGCCGCCTGGTACGTGGCGACGGTCACCCGTCGCAGGCCGTACGTCTCGTGCACCGGCCGCAGCAGACGCACCAGCGGGATCGTGGAGCAGTTGGGGTTGGCCACGATGCCCGAGACCGGGCGCTCGCCGAGCAGCCCGCCGTTGACCTGGGGCACCACCAAAGGGGAGTCCCGGTCCATCCGGAAGGCGTTGGTGTTGTCGATGACGAGGGCGCCGGCGGCGGCGGCCTTCTTCGCCCACCGGGCGCTCACCGGGGTCCCGGCCGAGAAGAAGGCGATGTCGGTGCCCGTGAAGTCGGCGGTGGCCAGGTCCTCGACCACCGTGGTACGGCCGAGCGCGGTGACGGAGGTGCCGGCCGAGCGCGCGGAGGCGAGCAGCCGGAGCCCCGAGACGGGGAAGGCACGTTCCTCGACGAGCCGGAGCAGGGTGCGGCCCACGGCACCGGTGCCACCGGCGACCGCGATGCGGGGGGCGTTCACGCGGGGTCCTTTCGGTCGGGCGGCTCGGGTCAGGCGACGGAGCCGGCGTACTGCGGCTGCCACACGCCGTAGCAGCCCTTGCGGTGGAGCAGGGGCGGGCGGTGGAAGACGGCGGCGCCTTCCACCCGGGCGATGAAGAGCCAGTGGTCGCTCACCTCGACCGCGCGCTCGACCCGGCATTCCGCGTGGCCGAGCGAGACCCCGGTGAGCAGGGGCGCGCCCTGGGCCAGGGACGACGGCTCCCACTCCACGTGCGCGAACTTGTCGGCCGCCTTGCTCGCGAACACCTGCGCCGCGTGCCGGCCGGCCGCGGAGAGGAAGTTGACCGCGAAGGCCTGCGACGACGCGATCGCCGGCAGGGTGCGGGACTCCTTGCCCACGGAGACCAGCAGCGTCGGCGGGGCCGCCGAGACCGCGCACACCGAGTTGCTGGTGAACCCGAACGGCTCGCCGTCCGCGCCGAGGGACGTCACGATCGCGATCGATGTCGGAAAGGAGCCGAACAGCTCGCTGAAGCGCTCAGAACCTGCGGTCATGGAGTTCCTCCCCGGAGCGGCTCATGGTGCGCCTCCCGAATGGGCCGTTGTCGTAGCGATCGGCCACGTAGTTGAGCATTCTGTACAGTTCGTCGGATCCGACCGGAGCCGTTCCACCGCGCCGGCCGCGGCCGCGGAACGGAAGGTTCCCGGTACCGGCCCACACAAGGGCCCCCCGCTCGTCCAGCGTGCAGGTGGCCTCGCCCCGGTTGTCGCGGTGCAGGCAGAAGGGGATGTCGAGGATTCCGTTCTCGAAGGCCTTGACCAGGGCCCTGCCCACATCGGCGTCGAGATCGAGGACGGCGTCGACGATGCACCGGGCCTCCGCCAGGATCTCGGAGAAGTACTCGTCCGCGTGGCGCGTCTCCGTCCCGTGGCGCGTCCCTTCCGCCGCGGACTCGGGAAGGACGCCGGCGGCCAGCCTCAGCGCCCGCACGTTCTCCGCTACGCTGGGGATCTGCCACGCCTCCGAGACCGTCTTCACGATCAGGCGTTCACAGCCCGCGTCCCGGGCGAGCCGCGCGCTGTCGCCGATGAGGCCGATCGCGCCCGCCTCGGTCCGCGGGAACAGCCCCATGTAGGTGTAGAGCACCACGTGCCAGGTGGCGTCCCCGAGGTACCGCGCGGCCAGTTCCCGCAGGGCCCGCAGCGCTCCCCGGTCCTGGCCGCCGTGCGTTCCCTGCGCGTAGCTGAGCGACATGTGCCGCACACCGTGCTGGAGGAAGAACCGCCCCTCCAGCACGGTCACCGCGATGAGCAGGGACGGCGGGCAGAGCTGGCCGAGCAGGCACCCGCCGAAACTCTCGATGTGCCCGCGCTCGGTCGTGTCGGCCAGGAGACGGCAGCCCTCGGCCCAGGCCTCGACCGCCTGGGCGATCGGGAGCCTGCTGTAGGGCAGGCAGTAGGAGACGGGACCGCCCTCGGTGGTGTCCAGGCCCGCCCGCACCAGAGCCGCGATGACCTGCTGCGGCAGTGCCGTGCCGTGCCGGACCTGGACGGGGAACGACGGTCCGTACAGCCCGGCCAGCATGTCGCGGGTGCGCTCCGGCGGGTGCGTGACGATGGGGTACCCGTTGATCTCCTCACCCGCCCGCAGCCGGTGGAGGGGGCTGACATGGTCGCCGACGCGGGTGTAGCTGTCGACGGTGATGGTGCCGACGGCCGGGAGGCCGAGGCCGGCGACCTCGCGCAGGCCCGCCCGCATCGTGTCGACCGCCCCGAAGCCCATGCGCGGCTGCACCACCAGCTCCCCCCGGCTTCGCGCCTCGGCCACGAACCGGTCCAGATATCCGGACACGTCACCGTCCTGAGCCGGTGTTCAGAACGTGCGCGGCACCGTCCCACGGCGCGACCACCGCGGCGTCGGCCCGCCACTCGGCGAAGCCGAAGCGCGCACCGAAGCGCAGGAATCCGCGGAAGCGCTCGATGGCGTCCCCGTCGACGAAGACATCGGTGTACCCGTGGGCCAGCAGGTCGCGACGCACCCGGTCGTTGTCCGACGCGGCCGTGGTGAGCCGGCCGCCGACGACGCACGGCACGTCGAGACCGGCGCGGCGGATCCGCGTCAGCAGGTCGCGGGCGCCGTGGTAGCCGTGGCCGTTGATGCTCGACACCACCAGCAGGTCCGGCCTGCGGGCGGCCAGTTCCTCGACGACGAGCCCGGCCGGGGTGCAGCCGCCCAGGTTGTCGACCACCGCTCCGTGCTCTTCGAGGAGCTTCTCGAGGTAGATGAGATTCCAGAAGTGCGAATCCGATTCGACCGTCGTCAGGAGGCAGCGGAATCCTCCGTCCATCACCGCACCCCCGCCGAGGATTCCCCGGATGCCGGTATCGCACGGTCGAAGGCGCGGACGGTCAGCGGCAGCATGACCGCGCCGAAGGCGCTGAGCGCCACCGCCAGCGCGGCGACCAGGGACTGCGGCCCCCAGCTCGCGCCCACACCGGCCACGAGCAGACCGCCCAGCGGCAGGGACAGCAGGTTGAGGAGGTAGAAGGGCCCCATCACCTTCCCCAGATGTTCCTTCGGCACGACCTTGATCCGCTGGGTGCGGTTGAAGATGTTGAAGTAGGTCACCCCGACCATCGCGGCCACGAACGCCGGCCCGTACAGGAGGATCGAGGGGGCGAACCCCAGCACGGCCAGGCTGACGCAGACGAGCGCGAGGCCGAAGAGCCCGAGGGCGCGCACGTCGAAGTGCCCCAGGAGCAGCGGAACCACCAGGAGATTGACGACTCCCAGGACTCCGACGCCGATGTTGAGCAGGGCGTACGCGGACTCGGGCGCGTGGAACACGTCCGTGACCAGTGCGGCGTTGGCGCTGAGCACCGTGGCGAAGACCAGGTTGATCGAGAAGTTGAGCACGGCGAGGAGCACCAGCGGCCGGTTGCCCACCAGGAGCGACCAGCCCAGCCGGAGATCGGCCAGGTTCTCCCGCACACCGCCTCCGTCGTGCCCCCGTGCCCCGCGGGGCAGCGGCAGCCAGCACGCCGCGGCCCCCAGGAACGCCGCGGCCGCGCAGCCGAGGAGCCAGAACTTGCCGACGAAGGCGACGCCGAGGAGCGCGAGGGCGGGGCCGACGGCCATCGCCGACACCTCCATCGTCTGGACCAGGCCCTGGGTCCTCGCCAGTTCGGAGCCCTGGGCCAGCTGGGGCACCACCTTCTCGATGGACATCCGTACCGGCGCCATCAGGAGGGACAGCAGGGCACCCGCGGTCATCAGGATCGGGGTCAGCAGGGAGGGCGCGACCAGACAGCCGACAAGGGCGCCGCAGAGGACGGCCGCCCGGCCGGCGGAGACCCGGGAGAACAGCCGGGCACCGCCGTCCCGGTCGGCGAGCAGCCCCGCGAAGGGGTAGGCGAGCAGCGCGGGGAGCCACTCGATGGCGTAGGCGAATCCGAGTGAGGAGACCTTCTTCGTGTCCTCGAAGATCAGCAGGGGCACCGAGAACAGCACGATCTGTTCGGCGACGATGCCGAGCAGGACACCGCAGCCGAAGAGCCTGCGGTGCGCCGGCCGGGGAGGAGTCGTGGCGTCTGTCTGCGTCGGTTCCGCAGCGGGCGGCGCCGTCATTCCGTCACCGGCTCGGTCTCGATGCGGAAGGCGGCGATGATCCGGCGGATGTCCTCCTCCACCGCCGCCTCGTCGCCGAGCAGGATGTAACGCCCGCTGTGCACCGCGTCGTAGCTGCCGCCCGGGAGCATGACCTCTCCCGGGCTCGGGACCAGTTCGCGCCACACGGTGGCGACGGAGTCGCGCAGGGAGGTCACGGTGGTCACCCGCGCGGGCAGCCGGTCCGGCTTCGGGATGATCAGCCAGCCCCCGGACGGATCCCCCTGCTTCCGGGGCAGCGTCACCGTCCCCTCGCACAGAGCGTTCAGCCACACCTGGCAGAGATTGACCCCGAAGAGGCGGTGTGTCAGGTACGGGACCTCCGCACCGCCGATGCGTCCCGCGATCTCCAGGAAGACCAGCTCCCCGGTCCCGGTGACGAAGAGTTCCAGGTGGAACGGCATCGACTTCATGCCGAGGGCCGACACGCAGGTGCGGGCGAACTCCTCTATGCGGGAGCGCAGTCCGGACGACTGCAGGACGACCGACCCGAGCGGCTCACCGCCCGCCTCGAACGAGAGGCAGTCGTTGATGTAGCGGGAGACCGCCTGGAACGGGATCCCCGACTCGTCGTCGGCGAACCCGTCCACATGGTGGATCGTCCCTTCGATGAACTCCTCGAGCTCGTAGTCGGCCGCGTCGACCTCGTCGAGGAGCGCCCGGAGCGCCCGCTCGTCGTCCACCCGGTGCACGCCGATGCTGGCCGCCCCCGCGACCGGCTTGAGGATCAGCGGGTACCCGACCGACCGCGCGAAGGCGAGGGCCGACCCGGTGTCGTCGCACGCCGTGTGACGCGGTACGCGCACCCCGGCCTTCGCGACGAGCTCCTTCATCGTCAGTTTGTTGCGGTAGACGGCCACGTCCTCGGGGCGCGGGCCGTCGATGTCCAGGGCCTCACGCACCTCCGCGGCGATGCCGAGGGTGAATTCGGACAGCGCGACGAGCCGGTCGACGGGCCCGACCTCGGCCGCGACCTTCCGCACCGCCCCGCAGAGCGCGTCGAAGTCGTTGACGTCCTCGATCTCGACGAGACCGGCGATCCGTGCGGGATCCGCCAGCACGCCGGTCCGGCCGACCGCGTCGACGACGTAACTGACACGGTGCCGGTCGTGGTCGATGAACTCGTCGAAGCGACTGAGCTCGTGGTCCCAGCGGCGCGCGTCGGAGAACCGCGGCCAGCGGTTGATGACGACTATGTGCATGAGCTGTTCTGTTCCTCGGGCTCGGATACGGGCAGGTGCGGTGGTCACGCCACGGAGGTCCCGGACTCCGCGCGTTCGAGGTCGCGGATCAGGGGTGCCACATGGGTGAAGAAGTTCCGCATCTCGTCCCGGGTCGGCCAGCCGGAGAAGATGAACTCGCCGACACCCGCGGCCTTGTACCGGTGGAGGTACTGCGCGACCTCTTCGTAGCTGCCGACGACGCACAGCGCGGAGCCACCGCGGTAGGAGACGGCACCGGTCCAGATGAACGGGGACAGCCATTCGCCCTCGACCTGTTCGGCGAGCCGGTAGGACGACTTGACCGCCTCGGAGTCCACCGTCGCCACGAACTCGCGGATGTACGCCTCGTGCGCCAGGTCGGGGTTGCGCATCAGGTGGGCGAGTTCCGCCACCGCCTCTTCGCGGGTGGGCCGGGCCAGCACGTGCATCCGGGTGCCGACGCGGCGACCGCCCTCGACGAGCGGCCGGCTCGCCCGGGCGAGGCCCTCGGGGGTGTCCCCGTACCGCAGCCAGCAGTCACCCAGGTCGAGGGCCGTCTGCTGCGCCACCTCCGACGCGCCGCTGATGTAGATCTCGGGCCGGCCGCCGCCCTTGTAGCCGAGGCCCAGTTGCGCGTCCTTGACGGTGTAGTGCTGTCCGTCGTAGCTCAGCGGCGACTCGCCGCCCCACAGACCGCGCATGATCTCCAGGAACTCACGGGTGCGCGCGTACCGCTCGTCGTGGCTGAGGAAGTCGCCGTAGCCCGCCTGTTCGGCCGGCGAGATCCCCGCGACGATGTTGAGGGAGATCCGGCCGTCGGACATCCAGGAGAGCGTGTTCACGACCTGCGTGAACAGGGTCGGCGACAGCAGACCGGGGCGGTAGGCGAGCATGAACTTGACCCGGTCCGTGACCTGCGTGAGGGCACCCACCACGGGAAGCGGATCGGGCAGGTAGTGGCCCATGCCGAGCAGCAGGCTGTCGACGCCGAGTTCCTCGGCCTCCTGGACGAAGTCGACGACCTCGCCCATGTCGAGCGTGCCGATCCTGTACTTGTCCGTGGGCGTCGCCTGACCCGTGTCCGGCGGCGAGCACCAGTGCATGCGCAGTGGCTCCATGTCTCCCATTCCTCGGTGTGCGTGGGCGATGCCCTGATCGGTTTCCTGGTCCGTGCGGACGTCAGTCGGTGAGCACGCGTACGCGGTCGCCGATCTCCGTCCAGCGTTCCTGCGCCTGGGCGGGGGAGTCCGCCGTGAACACGACGACGGCGATCCTGCAGCGGTAGTCCGCCTCGTCCGTCCGGACGGCCGCGCCGGGTTCGATGAGCACCTGGCTCGCCACCACCCATGGTTCGGCGGTGAGTTCCTCCCAGCCTTCGAGCCGGGTGTACGTCCCCGACCCGCCCGCCGTCAGGAAGCGGATCCCGGCAGCCGCGGCGACGGGCTCGCGGCAGGCCCCCAGCTCCTGCGGGTCCAGACCGGTGGCGGTCGCGAGGACCGTCCGGGGCAGCACCAGGCCGGTGGACATCTCCATCAGCTCGGTGATCCTGTCGCCGGGGAGCCGGGCGGCGATCTCCATGAGCACCGGGCGGCCGTCGCCGTCCAGCCGCAGCTCGCAGTGGAAGGGGCCCACCGTGATCCCCACCGCCTTGGCGACGGCAGCGGCGTACTCGGTGATCTCCCGGCGGGTGACCTCGTCCAGCGGGGCGGGAGTGAGATGCCCGATCTCCAGGAAGCGCGGCTCGGGACCGAGCAGCTTGCGCGTCACCGCCACGACGACCGCCTCGCCGTCGCGCACGTAGCCGTCGGCGCTGTACTCCGGGCCGGCCACGTACTGCTCGAGCAGCGCGTCGGTGTCGAGCGGCCGGTCGAACTCGAGCTCCTCGTCGGCGTACATGACGTCCAGCGCCGCCCGCGCCTCCTGCGGGGTGTCGACCCGCGACACATGGATACTGCCCCCGGACTCGACGGGTTTGAGGACCGCGGGGAAACCGACGTAGGCGCATGCCTCGTCGAGTTCCGCCGGATCGCGGACCACGGTGTGCCGGGGCACCAGGAGCCCGGCGTCGGCCACCGCCCGGCGCATGGCCGGCTTGTAGCGGACCCGGTCCACCCCGGCGGGGTCGAGGCCCGCCACCGCGAGCCGCTCGGCCAGCCGCGCGGCGGCCGGCACGTAGAACTCGCCTCCGGCGACCACCGCGTCGAACTCGGCGCGCCGGTGGGCCTCGTCGACGGCGGCGGCCAGGGCATCGCCGTCGTTGGTGTCCACCGTGATGATCTCCGTGGCGAGGGCCCGCACGGGTTCCGCCACGACACGGCTGCCGGCCTCGTGGGAGGCCACGACGACCTCCCAGCCGAGGGCGTGGGCGTGGGTGACGTAGGCGATCGCGGAGAACGCGGGCTGCACCAGCAGTACGCGACAGGGCATGGTCTTTCCTCGCAGCTCGGTTGTGTGCACTCAGTTGTCCGCCGGACGGGCCCCGGCCGGCCGGCGGGCTGCGCGGCGTGCGCTCGCCACCATGACCTGGCCCAGGGAGATGCCGCCGTCGTTGGTGGGCACGAGCCGGTGGCAGTAGGCCTCGAACCCGGCCCGGCGCAGCGCGACGAGACAGTTGACGAGCAGGAACTCGTTGAGGAACACCCCGCCCGACAGGGCGACCTGGGTGACCCCGTGCCGTTCACGGACGGCCTCGCACTCGGCGACGACCATGTCGACGATCCCCGTGTGGAACCGCCGGGACATCAGGTCCGGCGCGGCCCCGGCGGCGACGTCCGCGGCGAGGGCCCGGACCAGCGGCCGCCAGTCCAGCTCGACCGCCTCTTTGCCCGGCTGCCTGTGCACCTGGTAGGCGGCCGACCGCTCCACCCGCAGGTCGCGCCGGAGCAGACCCTCGAACTCGATGGGACCCTGCGCCTCGTACTCGGCGTGGGTGCAGACGCCGAGCAGCGCGGCCGCGCCGTCGAAGAGGCGTCCCATGCTCGAGGCGAGCGGCGAGTTGATGCCGCGGGCCGCCATCACGGCGTACACGGACCGCTGCTGCTCGTCGAGCACGCCCAGCGCGGGGAACGCCGCCACGGCCGCGTCCTTCCCGCCGAGCGCGTCGAGGGCGAGCGCGTAGCCGGTGCGGACCGGCTCCCGTACCGCCTGGTCCCCGCCGAGCAGCGGCAGCCGGCGCAGATGGGCGACGCGCTCCACCGAGCCGTAGTCGCCGAGCAGGAACTCGCCGCCCCAGACGGTCCCGTCCGGGCCGTAACCCGAACCGTCGAAGACCACACCGATCGTGGTGCCCGTGAGCTGGTTCTCCGCCATGCACGCGGACATGTGGGCGTGGTGGTGCTGGACCTCCACGACGTCGTCGCCGTAGCTGTCGCGGGCGTACCGCGAGGCCCGGAAGTCCGGATGCAGGTCGCAGGCGGCCAGGGCCGGCGTGAGCCGGTGGAGCCGTGCGAGGTGGTCGGCCGCGGTGCGGTGCGACGCGAAGGTCTCGTCGTTCTTGACGTCGCCGATGTGCTGGCTCATGTACACGCTGCGCCCGCGGCCGAGCGACACCGTGACCTTCAGCTCGGCACCCAGACCGATCACCGGGTCCAGGTCGGCCGGGACCTCCAGGGCGTACGGGGCGTAGCCGCGGGAGCGCCGCAGGAACGAGACCAGAGGCTTGTCCAGGCCGGGGTGTTCGGAGGTGCGGACGACGGAGTCGTCCACCCGGGTCTCGATGCCGCGGTCGTGGTGCAGGACGAGGTCGGCCACCTCGAACAGGCGGGCCAGCGCGTCCTCGTTGCGGAACTCGATCGGGTAGCCGGACACGTTGCCGCTCGTCATGACGAGCACGTCCAGACCCTCGCGGTCGAGCAGCAGATGGTGCAGCGGGGCCGACGGGAGCATGACTCCCAGGCTGGGGTTGCGGGGCGCCACGTTGTCCGGCAGCACACCCCGGTGGCTTCGCAGGAGAACGATGGGGCGGGCGGGGGAGAGCAGGAGTTCGTCCTCGGCCGTGGTGTGGAAGGCGATCTTGTCGACCGCGGCGAGGTCGCTCACCATGACGGCGAACGGCTTGCTGTCGCGCCGCTTGCGGGTCCGCAGCAGGGCGACCGCGTCGGCGTTGCGCGCGTCGGCCGCCAGGTGGAACCCGCCGACGCTCTTGACGGCGACGATCCCGCCGCGCTGCAGCACGTCGAGCGCCGCGTCCAGTGCCGCCTCGCCCTCCCCGGCCGCACGCGTCCGGCCGTCGCCGTCCCGGACCGAGGCGGTCAGCCTCGGCCCGCAGGCGGGACAGGCGATCGGCTGGGCGTGGTAGCGGCGGTCGAGCGGGTCGAGGTACTCGCGCTCGCAGTCCCCGCACAGGGGGAACACGGACATCGTGGTCGCCGGCCTGTCGTACGGAAGGCCCCGGATGAGCGAGTAACGCGGGCCGCAGTGCGTGCAGTTGACGAACGGGTACCGGTAGCGCCGGTCCGCCGGGTCGCGCAGCTCGGCCAGGCAGTCGTCGCAGACGTGCGAATCGGCCGGCACGACCGTGGTGGCCGCGCCCGAGTCCTCGCTCCGCGCGATGACGAAGCCCTCGGCGTCGGGCGAAGGCGACAGCCGTTCGCGCACCGACACCTCGCTCACCCTGGCCAGCGGAGGCGCCTGTGCCGACAGCGCGGCGGTGAAGGCCTCCAGATCCGGCAGGCGCCCCTGGGCCTCCAGGAACACCCCGGCGCTGTCGTTGTTGACCCAGCCGGTGAGCGCGTGCTCGTGCGCCAGCCGGTAGACGAACGGCCGGAAGCCGACGCCCTGGACCACGCCGGTCACACGGACACGCCAGCGCTGCGTGCTCTCCATCGTTTTTCTTCCCTCCCCCGCCCGGACCGGCTCAGCAGAGCCTGGGCAGCTCGGCTCCGGCGAGTTCGGCGAGCGTCTCGCGCCGGCCCTCGGCGTCCTGCAGCAGGACCCGCGGCTCCGGTTCGTCGGTGACCTCGCCGATCACCGCGGCGCCCGTGCCGTAGGGGTGGCTGCGCAGCGTCTCCATGACGGTGTCCGCCACCGACGGGTCGACGAACAGGCAGACACAGCCCTCGTTGGCGGCGTTGAGCGGGCTGACACCGAGCATGTCCATGGCCATATGGGTCTCGGCCTGCACCGGAAGCGCCGGTTCGTCGACCAGGACGGTCCTGCCGAGCAGCGACGCGTACTCGTTGAGCACGGCGTTGAGGCCGCCGCGGGTGACGTCGCGGACGGAGTGGACGCCTTCCCCGCCCGTGGCTTCGAGCACACCGGCCAGCATCCCGTTGAGCGGTGCGCAGTCGCTGAGCACCCGGGTCTCGAAGCCGAGGCCCTCGCGGATCGAGAGCAGGTGCACGGTGTGGTTGCCGATGGGGCCGCTGAGGATCACCTTGTCGCCCGGCCGCACGTCGCGCATGCGCAGCGGTGGACGCTCGAAGACGCCGACCCCGGTCGTGTTGAGGTAGATCTGGTCGGCCTCGCCCTTGCGGACGACCTTGGTGTCGCCGGCCACGATCACGACGCCGGCCTCCTTCGCGGTGTCCCGGATCGAGGTGAGCACGCGCACCAGGGTGGACAGGGGAAGCCCGTCCTCGAGGATCATGCCGAGGGTGAGGTAGAGCGGGCGGGCACCGGCGACGGCGAGGTCGTTGACGGTGCCGCAGACGGCGATCTTGCCGATGTCGCCGTTGCCGAAGAGGATCGGGTCCACGACGAACGAATCGGTGGTGACGGCTATCCGGGAACCGTCCACGGACAGGATCGCGCTGTCCTCCATCTCGCCGGTGTAGGCGTCACCGAGGGTCGCGGCGATCAGTTCCACGAGCTCCCGGCTGCGCCGGGCGCCGGTGCCGTGGTCGAGGACGACGGTGTCCACGTCGGACAGAGCGGGTGCGGCGGTCACGGGGTCACGACCTCCTTGCGCGGGAGCTCGCCCTGGGCGTCCAGGATCCGCAGGATGTCCGCGGAGTCCGACACCGTGGCGCAGTAGCCGTCCAGCCATTCGAGGGCACGCCGGCGGTCGGCTTCGTGGGCGGAGACGACACAGTCGGACGGGACCCAGACGTTGTAGCCGCGGAAGAACGCGTCGGCCGCGGTGGTCTGCACGCAGATCTGGGTCTGCATGCCGGTGACGATCACGGTGGACACGCCCAGCGCCTGGAGACGGTCGTGCAGGTCCGTCTCGTAGAACCCGCTGTCCTTGTGCTTCTCGACCACGATGTCCGAATCGTCGAGGAACTCGGTCATGATCTCGGCGCCCGGCGTGCCCTTCTCGACCGGCAGGTAGCCGTCGGCCCAGCGCTCCGCGTTCGGGTCGTCCGGCAGGTTGACGATCTGCAGGTGCACGACGTGGTGCCCGCGCTCGCGGATGCCGGCGAGGAACGCGGTGAAACGGGGAATGGACTCCGTCACGGCGCGCAGCCGCTCCGGGTTCTTGTTGACCAGCTCGTACTGCAGGTCATTGGTCAGAACAGCCACTTTGCTCATGGCATTTCTCCCTTGCTTGAGACGACTTGACGTGCTTGCCGGTCACTTGACGTGCTTGGTGACCGCTCGGCGCGGCCGGTGGTCACCGGGCGGCGGCAGGAACCGGCCCGCGCCGCACGCTGAGCTGGTTCACGCAGAGCCCGAGGACGAGCAGCCCGCAGGCCACGGCCTTGGGCAGGGTGATCCGTTCGTCGAAGATCAACATCGACGACGCCAGACCGAAGACGGGGACGAGCAGGGTGAGCGGCGCGACGCGGCCCGCGTCGTACCGCTGCAGAAGGACGTTCCAGAGGGAGTAGCCGATGACCGTCGTGGGGTACGCGATGAAGAGCAGCGCCCCGAAGGACGTCCAGCTCATGTCGTGCACCGACGACTCGATCGACTCGTAACCCTCGACGGCGAGCGCGCAGGGCAGCAGGATCGCCGCCGGCACCGGACTCGACCACACGATCAGGGCGAGCGGGTCCGCCCGGCCCGCCTTCTTGACGACGAGGTTGGCCGCGCCCCAGGACATGGCCGCGCAGACGACCAGCACGAGGCCGAGGACGGTGACCGTTCCCTCGTCGATCGCGCCGACCAGGACCACGCCGGCGAACCCCAGGAGAAGACCCGCCACCTGGCCTCGGGTCATCCGTTCCTTCAGGGCCAGGGCGCTGAAGGCGATCGTGAAGAACACCTGGAGCTGCAGCACCACGGAGGCCAGGCCGGGGGAGAGCCCCGCCTTGATGCCGAAGAACAGCAGGCCGAACTGGCCGATCCCGAACGCGAGACCGTAGGCGACGAGCACGCGCGCCGGCACCTGCGGGCGCCGGACGAAGAACACCGCCGGCAGGAAGCACAGCACGAATCTCAGGACCAGCAGGAACAACGGGTCGAAGGTCTCCTGCGCGATCTTGATCATCGAGAAGCTGAGGCCCCACACCGCCGTGACGAGGAGGCCGAGCATCATCCGCACGGCCGCTCCCGGCCCGCGGCGATGAACGCGTCGGCGTCGACGGCCGAGCCGGGTGCGCCGAGCAGCAGACCGCTGTACCGCGACCGCGCCTTGGACGGCACCTGGCTGTGCCCCGGGAGCGCGGACGTTCCGTGGATCTCCTCGTGCAGGGAGCGGACGGTGCTGTCGACGGCGTCAAGGGCGACGAGCCGTCTTGTGACGGCACCGTCCGGAGCCACCACCGAGACCATGCCGAGGCCGTCGACCGGTTCCGCGTCCAGGCCGGACTCGGCGAGCGCGCGGCCCGGTTCCTGCCCGACGGGGAACGCGAGCAGGGTGGTGCCCCGGTGCTCGACGGCGTGTGCCAGGAGATTGACGTCGCTCAGGTCCGATATCGCCGCGGCGATGTCGCGGCCCGGGGGCAGCCGGTACAACCGGACCCGCGCATCGCCCACGACGGCGGTGTCTCCCGGCCCCGCGCCCACGGCGGTGCCCGGTTCGTCCCCTCCCGAGAGCGCCGCGGCCACCTGCCGGCAGCGGATCACGACGCCGTGCTCCTGCGCGTACCGGACGGCGCCCCAGTGCAGCACCTTCGCGCCCGACTCGGACATCCCACGGCACTGGCGGTAGGTCAGCTGCGGCATCAGCCGGGCCGACGGCACCACGTGCGGATCGGTGGTGAACACCCCGGGCGTGTCGCCGAAGATGTCGCACCGTCCGGTCCTCAGTCCGGCCGCGACCGCGACCGCGGTGAGGTCCGAGCTGTTGCGCCCGAGCATGGTGATGCGGTTGCCGGCGTCCATCGCCTGGCCGCCGGCGACCACGACCACCCGGTGCGAGGCGAAGGCGTCCAGGAGCGGTCGGGGGTCGACGGACACGATCCGGGCCTGAGCGGCCACGCCGTCGCTGTGGATGCCCGCCTGCGGCGCCCACAGATCGGTGGCCGGGCAGCCGGCCGCGTGCAGCGCGGCCCGCAGGAACGACGCGCTGACCATCTCGGCCGTGGCCAGCACCTGGTCCTGGACCTGCGGCTGCAGGTGCGGATCGATGCTCCGGGCGGCTTCGAGCAGCCGCCCGGTGCTTCCCGACATGCCGCTCACCACGACGGCGATCCTGGTGTCGGCGCAGGAGAGCATCCTGGTCAGGAAGGCGGCGACGGTCGTGTAGTCGGACAGGTCGAGGAACGAGGACCCGCCGAACTTCAGCACCTTCAGGTGCTTCGGGTCAGTGTCCATCGTGGCCTCGCGGGGCCCGGGCCGGCTCCGCCGCTTCCGCGACGGCGGCCGTCAGGATGTCCAGCGCCTCGTCCGCCTCTTCCCGGGTCAGGTTGAGCGGGGGGAGGAGGCGGGCGACGCAGCCGCCGCGTCCGGCGGGCTCGAAGATCAGCCCCCGCCGGAGCGCGGCCTTCCGGACGCGGTCGACCACTTCGCCGGCCGTCCAGGGGCCGAGCGGCGCGAACTCCATGCCGAGCATGAGGCCGAGACCCCTGACCTCACCGATGAAGCCGTACCGCTCCTGCAGCCGGCGCAGGCCCTGCTCCAGGTGGGCGCCGACCTCGCGGACGTTGCCGAGAACGCCGTCGCGCTCCATCACGCGGATCTGTGCCGCGCCTGCCGCGAAGGCGAGCTGGTTGCCGCGGAAGGTGCCGGTGTGCGCGGCCGGCTGCCAGCGGTCGAACTCCTCCCGGTAGAGGATCACCGATACGGGGTGGCCGCCGCCGAGCGCCTTCGACGAGACGATCACATCGGGTTCGATGCCGTACTGCTCGAAGGCGTACCAGGTGCCGGTGCGGCCGCATCCGGTCTGCACCTCGTCGACGACCAGCGGAATGCCGAGTTCGTCCGTCAGATCTCTGAGCCGGCGGACGAACTCCGGGCGCGCCGGAATGACACCGCCCTCGCCCTGTACCAGTTCGAGAATTACCGCAGCAGGCCGCGGGGTTCCTCCGTTGGGGTCGTTCAGCATGTTCTCCAGATACTGGATGCAATTCACCGAACAACTGTCGGGGGAGAGTCCGATCGGACACTTGTGGCAGTACGAGTACGGAAAGAAGGAGGAAATGGACGGATTCCCCGGAAGGTCCTTCGAGGCCCGCAGACCGGTCAGTCCCAAGGTGCTCTGTGTACTGCCGTGGAATCCCCCGTGGAAGGAGACGGCGCCGCTTCGTCCCGTGTGCGTCTTGCACAGTTTGAGCGCCGCCTCGACCCCGTCCGCTCCGGTGGGACCACAGAAGTGGATCCTCGTCTTGTCGCGCATCGGCTCGGGCAGCATCCGCAGGAGTGCCCGGGTGAAGTCCTGTTTGGCCTCGGTGGGGAAGTCCAGCGCGTGGGTGCTGACCTGGAGCTGGTCCTGCGCCGCGCGCAGCAGCTCGGGGTGGTTGTGGCCGAGCGCCAGCACACCCGCGCCGGTGAGGAAATCCAGGAAGACGTTGCCGTCGGCGTCGGTGAGGTATGCGCCCGACCCGCCGGCGACGGCGATCGGCGTGAGCCGCGGATAGGCGCGCGCCGAGGATTCGACGGCGGCCTGTTCACCGAGCAGTTTCCTGGAGGCGTCACCGGGGATCTCGGTGAGGACCTGTGCCCTCATGTCGCGTCGGCCGTTCGTGCCGGCCGGTGTGCGGCGACAGATGCCCGAAACATGGGTAATTTCGACAACGTCTCCCCCGATGGTGTGCCGATCAAATACGGCGATGCCGCCGCGCAAGCTTCGGAGATCCCCGTAAGGCGGTGATCCGCGATGAAATTACCGGGCGCCGCAGGCGCTGATCAATAAAGCTCTCGAAATTCTCAGATGCTGGGACCTGAATCCCGTCGCGGCCCGTCCTGCCGGGTCCGCACGTGCAGCGTGCCGCGCACGTCGTCGAGCGCGGACCGCAGCGTCTGCGCATCCGGTGCCCGCAGCAGGACGTGGCCGACCCGGCCGGCGGACGACCTCAGCGGCGCCACCTCGTCGCCCGGGGCGACGCTCACCGCCGCCTCCACCACGTGCGGATGCGCCAGGACCTCGTCGAGCCCCTGGATCCCGGTGACCGTTCCCGGCCGTGCCGAGGGCAGGTAACTCGCCGTGCGGCACGAGGCGGTGGGCGGTTCGGGCAGCTCCCTGCCGAGCGCCGCACGGATGACCATCTCGTACCAGTCGACGCCGTACGCCATCCCCAGCAGGTCCATGAGCCGGTCGCCCGGGGTGCGCACCGCCACCTCCATGACCGCCGGCCCGCTCGCGGTCAGCCGGAACTCCAGGTGGACCAGGCCCGTGTCGACGCCCATGGCCTCGATGACGTCCGCGCCGAGCCGAGCCACCACGTCCTGTTCGCCACCGGACACGTCGGCCACCGTGCGGTGCGCCGTCTCGACGAAGTGCGGCGGGCCGGTGGTCTCCTTCGCGGTCAGGTTGGCGCACCACACCTTGCCCTCACGGACGAGCGCCTCCCAGCTGTACTCCGGTCCGGTCACGGCCCGCTCCACCAGAAGCCTGCCCTCGCCGTCCCGGCGTACGGCGGCTTCGTCGTACGCGGCCGGGTCGGCCACGAGCTCGACCCCCGAACTGCCCGCGGAGGACAGCGGCTTGATCACCACGGGCATGTGCTCGGCCGCCCACGCGCGGGCGTCCGCCGGCCGCTCGGTCACCAGGAAATCGGGCTGGCCTATCCCGGCCGCGGCGAACCGCGCCCGCTGCAACGCCTTGTTGCGGGACAGCGCGGCGGCCCTCAACGAGGGCCCGGGCAGGCCGAGTTCGTCCGCGATCAGCGCGGCGGCCAGAACATGCGGCTCGCTGAAGGCGACCACACCGTCGGGCCGGGCGGTGCGCACCGCCTCGCTCACCGCCTCGTACCACGCCTCGTCGGACATGCCGCGGGACACCGTGAGGTCGTCGGCCTCGCCGGTCAGCGTCGCGGCCTGCTGCTCCGTCTCCACCACGTGGAGACGCACCCCGAGCCGCCGGGCGGCGGCGACGTAGGGCCGTCCGGTCAGGCCCACCCCTACGAGTAGCAGTCTCTGCATCAATCAGCCCTCCTGTGACGGCGTGCGCACGCGGAGCCGTGCGCGCCGGTCGGATCGAATCGGTACGACCACGGCTCTCAGGCCAGGAAGTGGAGCAGCGCCATGTGGGCACCCGTTCCCAGCACGATCGCGAGGAGGGGGTTGCCGCGCCAGTGGTAGAGACCGGCGCACACGGCGATGCCGGCGATGGCCGGCAGGCCGTACGGATAGCGGTCGAACTCCACTCCGCGGACGGTGTAGACGACGAGGATCACCATGATCCCGGGAGGCAGCGCCGTACTGAGGTAGCCGAGCAACGGCGACGAGGAGACGTTCCTGAGCAGCAGGAACGGGGCCGACCTCAGGGCGAGGGTCACCACGGCCATCACGAGGACGGCCCCCATGACGTAGGAGGTCTCAGGCACGGGGCCTTCCTCTCACGGCGAAGTCGAGAGCGAGCAGGGCCAGGAAGACGACGACGGCGACGGTCAGGAACTGGTCGCCGCCCAGCACCCAGGCGACGGCCGAGGCCAGCAGACCGTATGCCACCGGCCTCCGGTTGACCCGCTTGCGCACGTGGTCCCAGGCCAGGACGACGAACAGCGCGGTGAGGGCGAACTCGACCCCCGACACCTCGTCGGGCAGGGCGGTCGAGGCGAGCGCTCCGGCGAGGCTGCCGCCTATCCAGTAGGCGTGGCTGAGCAGTTGGATGAGAGTGACCCTGCGGCCGTTCGCCGCGGCCTCGGGCCGGCTGGTGAGCAGCGAGTACGTCTCGTCGGTGAGCGCGAACACTCCGTACGCCCGCTGCATCCGGCCGGTCAGCAGATGCAGCGGGAACGACAGCCCGTAGAAGACGTGCCGGAAATTCACGAGGAACGTGGTCAGCGCGATGGCGGGGAGCGCCAGACCGGACGTGATCATGGTGACGGCCAGGAACTCCAGCGAACCCGCGAACACCACCAGGGCCGTGACGGGCGCCCAGAACCAGGGCAGCCCGGAGCTGACCAGGAGCAGTCCGAAGGCGGCGCCGAGCGGCAGGTAGCCCATGGCCACCGGCACCGTGTACCGGAGCGCGGCGGCCAGGTCCGCGCGCAGGCCGGAGCCTTCGGCGGCGGGCCGGCCCGGCGAGCCGGCGGACGGCTCGCCGGGCAGCAGGCCCGTCGCCTCGCGCTCCGCGTGAGAGGGGAGGTTCTCCGTGCTCACCGGAGGTCTCCGAGTTCGGCCGAAAGCCGCTTCAGGCCCTCCTCGAGCACCTCGTGGGGCCGCGCGAAGCTGATCCTCAGACCGTGCCGGGCACCGAAGACCTCAGCCGGCATGACCAGCATCCGCTGCCGTTCGAGGAGCCGTTCGGCGAACTCGGCCGACTCGACGGACGGGTCGAGATGGAGCCAGGCGAAGGGGGTGGTGGCCGGCTCCACCAGCTCGACCAGGCCCTCGTGCGCGGCGGCGAACTCGCGCAGCCGCACGAGGCCGGGCCCGACCAGGCCGTGGTACCGGGCGAGGTGGCGCTCCCGGTCCGCCAGGACCAGTGCGGCGGCTCGCTCCCAGGCCAGGGAGTTGGACACGGTGGTGTAGCGCTTGTAGTTGACCATCCGCTCGATCAGCTCGGCGGGACCCGTGGCCCAGCCGATGCGCAGGGCGGGGAGTCCGTAGACCTTGGAGAGCCCGGAGACGGACACCGACCGCGCGTAGCGGTGTACGACGGAGGCCGAGAAGTCGAGGAGGTACTCCTCGTCGTTGACGACCCACAGGCCGTGCTCGCCGGCCACCCGGAGCACTCCTTCCCACTCCGCCTCGCTCAGCGAGCGGCCCGAGGGATTACCCGGGCTGTTGAGGATGAGCAGGCGCGTGCGCGGGGAGACGGCGCGCGTCAGGGCGTCGACGTCGAAGGGGGTGCCGGGCCGCTGGTCGAGGACGGTGACCTCGCAGCCCATGTGGGCGGGCACCTCCCACGCCTGCTGCCAGCCGGGGGCGGTCGCCACCACGTGGTCACCGGGCGACAGGAGCGAGCGGTAGAGGAGGTACAGGGCCTCCTGGGCACCGTGCGTGATCATCACGTCCCGGCCGTCACCTGCCGGGTACCCGGTACTGCCGTACACCGCGGCGACCCGGGCGCGGAGTTCGGGCGTTCCCCGGTCGAGGCTGTAGTCCAGCTCCCAGTCGCCATCCAATGGCAGGTCCCTGACATGCTGGAACTGCACGCCGCTCTCGGCGAGATCGAGGTCGAAGCGGCCCTGGGCACGGCTGAACAGCCACTCCTGGATGGTGTAGGTGGCGATCCGGCCCGCCGGGTCCTCCGGCGTCCGCTGCGCGCCCGGCATCAGTGCTCGCCTCCGAGGGCGAAGGTGGTGACGAACACGTCGCGGTGGGCGGTCTCCCCCGGGATCTTCGGGGTGACGGGGCTGACGTAGTGCACCACTTCCCGGTCGGCGAGGAACAGCACCTCGCCGGGGGCCATGACGCGTTCGACGATGACCTCCTCGCTGTCCCGGTCGCGGACGAGGGAGATCCCTCCGCTGACGTTCGTGGTCCCGATGCAGGCGACCGCGATCAGGTCGAACCCGTCCTGGTGGAAACCCTCGGGCGCGGGCAGGCCGACCGTCTCGTCGTCGGCGGTGATACGGATCTGGTGGCAGCCGATCCGGAACTCCTCCTCCGCCACCAGCGCACGGGTGGCGGCGGAGTTCACCAGCGCCTCGGCGAATGCGCGGCCGGCCTCGGGCAGCGGGGCGAACCGGCGTTCCACCCCTCCCGCGTAGCCGTTGACGTTCTCGCTCTGGAAGAACGACCCGGGTTCGTCGTCCCACAGGAAGGACCGGCCCTTCACCGTGGCCTCGCCGAAGGCGCGGAACCGGAAGCAGCGGTCGTGCTGCAGATAGGTGTCGGCGGGCAGGGTCGCGTAGCTGGCTGTCAGCCCGTCCGAGATCTGGCCGAGGGCGGACGCGAGGGTGTATCTCACTGCTTCTCCTGGAGCGTTTCTCAGTCTTCCGGAACCGGGGCACAGGCACATCGGCCGGTGCGCGGACAGCGGCACATCCTGCTGCTGTCGGCGCGCGGCGCCGTGCGCGGGCACCTCGGCCGCGGCGCACGAACGCGGCGGGGCGGCGTCGTGGCGGGGCATCGGTGCGGCGGGGCGTCGGTGCGGCGGGACTGCGTCCGGCTCTTCTCCGCGGAGCGCGGACCGTGAGACGGCGGGACGTGTGCGCGACACCTCCGGCAACGGCCGTGCGGCGGGCGGCAAGGCCCCGCGGACACCCGGCGGCAGGTACGTGAGTCCCGGTGTGAGCACATCTGAGTTCCGCATGAGCCCCCCGGCGAACAAGACGGTCCGACACCGGTGCGGGCTGCCGCACCCTCTGCTGCGCGGCCGGATAGGCCTCAAGTAGCGCCGGGGCTGGCCGAGTTGGGTGGTCGGTGCCAGGCGGCGCCAGTACGTTGGCATCCGCGGCGGGAAAGATCAAGTCCGCCTCTCCGCCCCTCCCGCGCGACCGGGGTCTCCTCGCAGGTCAGAGGCGTATTGCGGGCACCCGCAAGGGCGTCCAAGGAATGGACAGCCCCTCCACGGCCCCTTGGGCGGTCCCGTCCCGCCGACGTCCGGACCCCGGAGGACACCCGTCCCGCCGGTGTCGACCGTTCGTGTCCCCGGCGGGAGTCGACCGCCGCTCGTCGGCCTTTGATCCGCCTTTACCTCGCCTGATTCTCTCGCCTGGGGTCCTGCGGCTGTGCGCCCCGTGCACACCAGGCGGGATGACAACCCTCAAGGGAGATACGTGATTTCACGCAAACGCGTCCGGACAGGCATGGCCATGGCGGCGGGTCTGATGCTGCTGCCCGCGCCCACGGCCGTCGCCGGAACACCCGAGCCCGTACCGTCCTCACCGAGTGCCCGCGCGCTCGTGCCGCTGCAGGCGACGACCGCGGTCGAGCCGGTGAAGGTGACGTTCGAGCTCACCCGGAAGCAGATCGAGGAAGCCCGTGACCGGGCCCGCGCCAAGAAGTCCGGCAACGCCCCGGTGGCCGCGCCGCCGACCGGGTCCTCCGGAGTGCCGGCGATGTCCGCGGGACACCCCATCGGCACCGCGCCCCCGGCCGACCTGGCCGGGCAGTGCTTCGCCCGGTCCGGCACGTTCAGCGTCTACTTCGACCGGTACACGCACTGTTCCCGTGTGCCGATCACGGCGGAGTACTACGAGAAGGACGAGATCACCGGCCGGCGCGGTGACCACCTGGGCACCACCACCACCCGCAGCCCCGCAACCCTGATGTGGGGCAACTGGAACAACAACCTGCTGTGGAACTACTGGAACGTGAACAACCTCGCCTCGTCCGGCACCGGGCGT
Source organism: Streptomyces sp. NPDC006384 (assembly GCF_042870695.1). Taxonomy (NCBI): domain Bacteria; kingdom Bacillati; phylum Actinomycetota; class Actinomycetes; order Kitasatosporales; family Streptomycetaceae; genus Streptomyces; species Streptomyces sp. NPDC006384. The sequence goes on along the minus strand of NZ_JBIAHR010000009.1, from coordinate 146,204 downwards.
GACAAGGTGTCCGCGAACGGCGCGCACATGGAGTTCTTCACCGACGACGCGAAGTACGACGTCGGCGAGCCGGGAAGGACGGCGCCTGCTACGGCACGGGCAAGTACGCCACCCTGTACGCCGCCAACGGGCTGAACCCGCGGCCGGACACCAGCACTCAGCAGTGCGACGAGTTCCCGTTCCGGGCGACCCGCGAGGGCGCGGCGAGCGCGGACTGGGACTTCTCCGTGCGGGCCGTCACCAGCTCGCACAACTCCTCCGCCGGCGGAATGCTCCCCTGGTACTTCAGGGACGACCGGATCCTGGCGTGGGACGCGGGGCTGCCGTACCCGGACCACAGCAACGACAAGTTCTACGTGCGGATCGCCGACTAGCGGTCACGGCGGTGACCGGCGGCGCACCCCCGTACCTGTGCGACGGTCGCGCCGACGGGTGTGGGCGAGGCGCTGGCCCGCATGGCGGTGCGGTCGCCCGAGCCGGGTGAGGCGGCCCTCGCACCAGGCGTTCCCCGACCGGACCGGGCTCGTCGTCCGGCAGCCGGTGGAGAATGCCACCCGTCGGGTTGCAGCCGTGCGCGGTCGCCGGCGGCAGGGCCAGGAGCGCGGCGACGGCGGCGAGGACGGTTTCGGTTCTGCGGAGGGTTTTTCGCACGGTGTGCCCCTCTGCGGGGTGTCAGGCGGATCGGTCGGTGAGCACCCGTACGTCCCAGGCGCCGAGCGTGAGGTCGGTGCCCGCGGGGAGGGCGGTGCCGTCCAGGACGTCGGTCAGGTCGGCGGGGACGGCGACGCGGGCCGGCTCCCAGCTCCAGTTGTGCACGATGTGGACGCGGGACGACTCGGCGCGGCCCGTGGACACGGTGACCGTGGGCGGCAGGTCCCCCCAGCCGTGGCGGGCGGCGGGGGCCAGCCACGCGGCGAGCGAGCGGGCGAGCGCGCGGCCCGGGACGGTGCCGACCACGGTGACACGGCCGGCGCCGTGGCGGCGGGTGGTGGCCGCGGGCCAGCGGCCGAAGTGCGGGTGGGCGTAGGTGGCGAGCACGGTGGTCCCCGGGTCGGTGACGGTGAGGCCGTCCACCCAGCGCGTCGCCGTCGACCCCGCGGGCAGTTCGAGACCGCCGCCGGACTGCCGGACCGGCAGAGAGCCCTGGAGGTTGCTGAATTCGTCGTAGGTCACACCGGCCGCGGCGGCGAGCGGGCCGCCGGGTGCCGGCTCACGGCGGGCCCGCGCCTCCTGATCGGCGTAGCCGGTGCGCGGCCCGAGCACGAGGTGCCCGCCCGCGTGGGCGTAGGCGGCGAGCCACTCCAGGGTCGAGTCGGCCGTCAGGTACAGCGCGGGTGCGACCAGCACTGGGTGACGGTGTGCGGCCGCCTCCGGTGTCATGCCGGGACGTTCGCCGCGCGGGTCGTGCAGCCGGCGGGCGTGGACGATGCGGACCTGGCGGCCCGCGTCGAAGGCGCCGCGGTGGAAGGGGTCGAGGATGCGGTGGTACGCGGCCGGGTCCGGGCCGCCGTCGGGGGCGGCCAGCGGCGGGTGCTTCTGCATCAGCCACTTGCTCGGTGTGGAGTACACGAGCGTGATGTCATGGTCCGGGACGAGTCCCGCGACGAGCGGTCCCGCGGTCTCGAACTCGGCGCCCAGGCGGGCGAGCTCGGCGTACGTGCGGCCCGGCCGCCCGGTGTGCGGCAGGACACCGCCCCAGTACGTCTCGGCGCCGAAGTGCAGGGTGTGCCAGTGCCAGTACTCGATCATGCGGGCGCCGCGGCCGACGAGCGCCCAGGCCGCCTGACGCCACTGGCCGTCGAAACCGGGCCGGTTCTCCCAGGGGCCGCCGATGGACTGGGCGTTGGTCTCCGTCACCAGGAACGGCTCCTGGCGCGAGGCGAACATCCGGTCGGCGCTCTGGTGGAGCGCGTGGACGCCGGACGTCTGCCACCGGTCGCCGTGGCCCGAGTCCTGCTCCGGCGGTGCGGGCAGCGCGAGGCCGTCCTGCATCGCGTAGTACGGGTTGCCCGCGGCGATGTCGAGCCGGTCGGTGAGCTCGTCGTCCTCGACGGCGGGGCGGGTGTAGGAGATGCACGTGGTGACGAACTGTCCGGGGCGGGCGTACTCGCGCACGAGTCCGGCCTGCCAGCCGATGAACTCCGTCACCTGCCGGGCCTGGAACTCCCGCCAGGCGACGTCGTACTGGGGCTGCGCGTTGCCGTCCGGAGTCCACAGATCCGCCCAGGTGGACAGGCGGTGCGACCAGTAGACCAGGCCCCACTCGCGGTTGAGGGTCTCCACGTCGCCGTACCGGTCGCGCAGATGGTCGACGAAACGCTGGAACACGCCGTGGTTGTGGAGCAGTTCGAGCCCCGGTTCGTTGTCGACCTGGAAGCCGATCACGGCCGGGTGGCCGGCGTACCGGGCCGCGATCCTGCGGATGACGCGTTCGGCGTGGAAGCGGAAGGCCGGGTGGGTGAAGTCGGCCTCCTGCCGTGCGCCCCAGCCGATGCGCTGCCCGGTGGCCCGCTCACCCGCGATCTCCGGGTACTGACGGGCCAGCCACGGCGGGACCGCGTAGGTCGGCGTGCCGAGGATGACGGAGATGCCGCGCTCATGGGCTCCGTCGAGGACCGGCCGCAGCCAGTCGAGGTCGAAGCGGCCGTTGTCCGGCTCCCAGGTCGACCACACCGACTCACCGACCCGGATGACGGTGAAGTGCGCGTCGGCCATCAGATCGAGATCGGTCCTGAGACGTTCCTCGGAGGCCTCGTGCGGCTGGTACTCGTAGTAGTAGGCGGCACCGAACAGGACCCGGTCGGGCAGGGCGGCGTGCACACGCTTCACAGAACTGAACCTCCGTACGGGTAGGGGGAGTCACTGCTTGACGCCGCCGGCGGCCAGGCCGCTCTGCCAGTACCGCTGGAGCATCAGGAACGCCACGACGAGCGGCACGACGGAGATCAGCGAGCCGGTCACCACGAGCGCGAGCATCTCGCTGCTGGCCCCGGCGCCGCCGTTCTGCGCCTGGGCCGCCCAGGAGGAAAGCCCCACGGTGAGCGGGTACTGGCGCGGGTCGTTGAGCATGATCAACGGCAGGAAGTAGTTGTTCCACGTCGCGACCAGCGTGAACAGGACGACGGTCACCAGGCCGGGGGCGAGGAGCCGGAGCGCGATGCGCAGGAAGATGCGCAGCTCGCCCGCGCCGTCCATCCGGGCGGCCTCGACGAGGCTGTCCGGCACGGCGTCCTGGGCGTAGATCCGCATCAGGTAGAGACCGAAGGGGCTGACCAGTGACGGCAGGATGACGGCCCAAGGGGTGTTGACCAGGCCGAAGTTGGCGAAGAGGAGGTAGGTGGGGATGGCCAGGGCCGTGGTGGGGACCATCACCGCGCCGAGCACGAGGTTGAAGGCGAGCCGGTCGCCCCGGAACCGGTACTTGGCGAACCCGTACCCGGCGGCCGCGGCCAGCAGTGCCGCGCCGAGCGCGCTCAGGCCCGCGTACCAGGCGGTGTTGAGCAGCCAGCGCACGAAGACACCGTCGTCGTGGGTGAGGGTGCGGCGCAGGTTCGCCAGCGGCTGCGGCGAGTCGGAGAACCACAGGCCGAAGGAGCCGAACAGGTCCTGGGTGCTCTTGGTCGAGGCGATCACCAGCCAGACCAGAGGGATCAGGAAGTACGCGAGGACGGCGAGCGCGGCGATGGTCAGCGGGGTGCTGCGACGGGAGCGGGCCCGGCGGAGAGGACGCGGGCCCAGGGGACCGGCCGCCTCGGCGTCCTCGGCCCGCACGGCTGTCGTGGTCATCGCTTGCTCCTGCGGTGGACGGTGAGCAGGACGGCGTAGGAGACGACGACGGTGACCAGACCCAGGAGGAAGGACACCGTGGCCGCGTAGTTGACCTGCTGGCCGGTGAAGGCGAGGGAATAGGCGTACAGGTTCGCGGTGTAGGCGCTGTCGATGACGTTGGGCGCCACGCGCTGCAGCAGGCTCGGCTCGTTGAAGAGCTGGAAGCTGCCGATCACGGAGAACAGCAGGCACAGGCCGAGGGCCGGCCGCAGCGCGGGGAGCTTGACCGACCAGGCGATCCGCCAGGCACCCGCGCCGTCCATGGCGGCGGCCTCGTACAGCTCCTGCGGCACCGTGCGCAGCGCCGCGTACAGGATGATCATGTTGTACCCGGTGAACTCCCAGGTCACGATGTTCGCCAGACTGCCGAGCATCCAGGAGTCGCTGAGGAGGTCGGGTACGGAGACGTGCAGGTGGCGGCCCGCCTGGGCGATCGGTCCGAAGTCGGGGCCGTACAGGTACCCCCACATGAGGGTCGCGATGACACCCGGGACGGCGTACGGCACGAACGCGCCGAGCCGGACGGCACGGGCGAACCGCAGGAGTCCGCTGTCGAGGACGAGCGCGAGGGCGACGGCGAGCAGCAGCATCACCGGCACCTGGAGCACGAAGAACAGGGCGACGCGGCCGACCCCCTCCAGGAACAGGGAGTCCTGGAGCGCCGTCGCGTAGTTGTCGAGGCCGACGAAGACCGAGCCGCCGATCAGACGCTCGCGGAACAGACTGAGATAGGCGGCGTAGCCGAGCGGCGCCAGGAACAGGAGCAGGAACAGCACCAGGAACGGGGCGACGAACATCGGGCCCGCGGTGCGGGGGCGGTGCCGTCGCGAGGGGGGCCCGGTCGTGCGGGCCGCGGTGGTGACGCTCATCGGCGGGCCTTTCTGCGGGTGGTCAGGAGGTGGCGGTGGCGACGGTGAAGCCCTGGCCGCGGGCGTACGCGGTGATGCGGGACTGCCAGCGGGCGAGCGCGGGGACGGTGCCGGAGCGGTCGGCGAGCGAGGTGCCGACGGTCTCCACCCAGTCGGTCGTCACCTGGTCCAGGAACGGCGGCCACTGGAAGGCGGGGTCCACGGTGGCGGAGATGTCGGCGAAGACCTTGTTGACGTGCTGGCCGCCGTAGAAATCGGGGGCGTCGCCGGTGAAGGAAGGGTCCGCGAGCAGGGCCTTGGTCGCCGGGAAGAAGAACTGCTCGGTGGTGAACATCCGGGTGCTCGCCGCATCGGTGTTGAGGAACTGGGCGAACCGGGCGGCGGCGACGGGGTGCCGCGTCGTGCGGGTGACGGCGGTCGTCGAGCCGCCCCAGTTCCCGGAGACGGACGCCGAGGCGTCCCACTGCGGCAGCGGCGCCGCCCGCCACTTGCCGGCCGTGCCCTTCGCCGACCCGGACAGGAACACCGGGCCCCATGCCGCGGTGATCCAGGTGGCGTAACGGCCCTGGTCGAGCGCCGCGTACCAGGCGTCGGTGAAGTCCGGTGTCGTGCCGATGACGCCCTCGCGCACCAGGCCGTCCCAGTAGGCGCCCAGCTCGCGGGAGACACGGTCGTCGACGTTCACGGTGATGTGGCCCCGTCGCCCGGATCGCGCGTACGGGCGCGCTCCCGCCTGCCACATCAGGCCGTGCCAGGCCGCCGTCTCGTTCGGCGCGACGTTGGTCAGCTGCACCCCCGGGTCGGCGCGGTGCAGGACGCGGGCCGTCTCGGCGAACTCGGCCCAGGTGCGCGGGGGCCGGAGGCGGTGCCGGTCGAAGATGTCCTTGCGGTACAGCATCCCCATCGGCCCGGTGTCCTGCGGGATCGCCCACACCTCACCGCCGGGCCCGGTGACCTGCCCCCACGCCGACTCGGTGAAGGTGTCGCCGAGCCGTGACGCGCCGTACGGGGCGAGATCGAGGAGGCTGTCGGTGATCGTGAAGGACGGAATGGCCTGGTACTCGATCTGCACGACGTCGGGGGCGCCGCGGCCCGCCCGCAGCGCGGTGCGCAGTTTGGAGTAGTGGGTGGCGCCCTGTCCCGCGTTGACGACCCGGACCTTGATCGCGGGGTGCTTCTTCTCGAAGAGGGCGACCTCCTTCTCGATGCCCGGCACCCACGTCCAGAACGTCAGCTCGGCCGGTTCGGTGAGGGCCTCGGCGATGTCGGACGCGGAGAGCGGGCGCGCCGGGGGATCGACGGGTTCGGCGCGCCCGCACGCGGCGAGTGCGGCACCCAGGGGGACGGCGGTGGCGGCGGCGAGCAGGCGCCTGCGGCTCGGCGACGCAGGGGAGGGGGAGGTTCCGGGCATGGCGAACTCCAGCCGGGGCTCGTCGGGACGGAGGAGGAGCGGCGAGGGGCGCAGCCGGCTCGCCGTGGTGCGAGGGGTGTCACGCGGACACGGCGGGCGGTGCCGGGGGAGCCGTGGACGCGCGTACCACGAGGTCGACGGACGGATCGCACACCGGCAGCGGGGCGGCGTCCGGACTCTCGATGGCGTGGACCAGACGCTTGAGCCCGTCCTGTGCGACCGTGTCGAAGGGCTGCCGCACGGTGGTCAGGGGCGGTGTCACGAACCCGGCCACCGGGCTGTCGTCGAACCCGACGACGCTGACGTCCCGCGGCACCTGCCGCCCCGCTTCGGTCATCGCCCGGATCAGGCCGATCGCCATGTCGTCGTTGGCCGCGAACACCGCGGTCACCCGGGGATCGGCGGCGAGGACGCGCCCGGCCTCGTACCCGGACGCGGCCGACCAGTCGCCCTCGACGATCGGCGGCTCCTCGCGGCCGTGCGCATCGAGGGCCGCCCGCCAGCCGGCCAGCCGGTCCCGTGCCGCGTACCACCGCTGCGGGCCCGCGACGTGGTGCACCGTCAGATGGCCGAGTTCCAGCAGGTGTTCCGTCGCCACCCGCGCCATGGTGTCGGCGACGGAACCCGCCGTCACCAGGCTGGGCGCGGTGAACGGCGCGGGCGCGCCGAAGACCAGGGTCGGCACCTCGACGCGCATCGGCATCTCGCCCTCGTCGATGGGTTCGGAGATGACGATCCCGTCCACGCCCTGGTCGAGCAGGGTGTGCACGGCCCCGGCGATGCCCGCCGGGTCCCCTTCGACCGTGTTGACCACGCGCAGCGCGTACCCGCTGTCCCGAACGGCCCGCTCGATGCCCATGAGCAGGGAGGCCGGTCCGTACAGGGCCGTGCCGAGGGTGACCACGCCGAGGGAGCAGGTCCGGCCCGAGGCCAGGGCCCGGGCCGCGTTGTTGCGCCGGTAGCCGAGCGCCGCGGCGGCCTCCAGGACGCGTCGGCGCACGTCGGCGGAGACGTATCGCTCGCCGTTGAGGACGCGCGACACCGTCTTCTGCGACACACCGGCCAGACGTGCCACATCCGCACTGCGCGGCGCGGGGGAACTGCCGCTCCGCGGTTCCGTTCGTGTCATGGAGCCTTCCCGGATCCGACGGCCGTCCCGTTCCGGCGACCGTATGACTGCGCTGTCATGTCTGCGCAGTCATATCTAGACGGTCGGGCGGACGACGTCAATACGTTGCGCACGGACTCGACTTGCCCGGAAACCGGGGCTGATCGTGGTGATGACCGGGCCGGCGGGCGGCGTCGTCACGGAGTGTGCTCCGGGCCGGTGACGCCGACCGCGGGCCGGGCGGTCCCGCGCATCGGAGAAACCCCTGATGGACGGGTTCTCGGCCGGGATCACCCGTGACCGGGCCACGATCGGCGACTCCCCTTCCCCCGGTGCCGAGTTCGATGCCTTGCAGCAGCGACACGAGCACGGTGTCGGGTTCGGTGCGAGGCGCCCGCGTGGCGGGGCGTAGGTGACGGCGGGGCCGGTGCACGGGGCGCCCTCGGGACGTGCGGTCGCTTTCCCGTTCGGGGCCGGCCGCCCGTGGCCGAGCGCGGGGGTCAGGTGAGGCTCCATTGCTGGGCGTTGTTGCCGTTGCAGGTCCATTGGCGGACCTCGGAGCCCGGTGCGGTGGCCCAGTTGTAGTTGTCCAGGCACAGGCCGCTGTGCCGGTTGGTGAGTGTGGAGTAGCCGTCTGCCGCCGGTGTCACCCGCCACTGCTGGACCGCGGTGCCGTTGCAGGTCCATTGGCGGACCTCGGAGCCCGGTGCGGTGGCCCAGTCGTAGTTGTCCAGGCACAGGCCGCTGTGCCGGTTGCGGATCTGGTGGTACCCGTCACCGGCGGGTGTCAGGGACCAGTCCTGGACGGCCAGGCCGTTGCAGGTCCATTGCTGGACCGGGGAGCCGGCCGCGGTGGCCCAGTCCTTGTCGTCCAGGCACAGGCCGCTGTGGCGGTTGCGGACGACCAGCGGTGCTGCCGCCGGGACGGCGGTCTCGCCCGAGGGACCCTGGAGAACGGCCGATGTCGACACCGGGGCGCCGAGGTTCGGGGTGCCGTCCGCGTTCCAGGAGATCTTCTGCACCCGGGTCGTGCGGGTGGTGCCGCAGCCTTGGCTCGCCGAGGAGTTCGCGTGGTAGGCGATCCAGGTCTCGGTGCCGTCGGGGGAGGTGAAGAACGAGTGGTGTCCGGGACCGAACACCCCGGCGGCGTCGTTGCGCTGGAAGATCGGTTCCGGGTGCTTGGACCACGAGGCCGCGGCGAGCGGGTCACCGCCGCGGTACTCCAGCATGCCCAGCTTGTAGTTGGGGCCGTTGCAGTGGCTGGCCGAGTACGTCAGGAAGGTGCGGCCGTTGCGCTGCAGGGCGAACGATCCCTCGTTGACCGCTCCGTCCTGCCGTTCCCAGGCGAGCGTCGGAGCCGAGATCCGCGTTCCGTACGCGCCGGCCGTCCACGGGTTCGTCATCGGCGCGATGTAGAGCGACTGCAGGTCGTCCTGCGGAGAGAACGCGGAGAACGTCATGTAGAGACGCCCGTTGAGGCGCAGCAGGCTCGCGTCGATCGCCCATCCGTTGTCGGGCATGAGATTGACGATGCCGCGATCGGTGTACGGGCCGAGCGGATCGGACCCGGCGCTCTCCAGGACGTGCGTGCGGCGGGGCGCGCAGCACTGCTCCACCGAGTAGTACAGGTACCAGCGGTCGCCCACCCTCTCCAGGTGCGGCGCCCACATCTGTGTCCCGCCGGTGCGGAAGACCACCCGCTCCGGGGCGCTGCGCAGACCGGCGACGGTCGGCGATCTGCGCATGACGACGTCGGACGACCAGGTGGTCGCCACGTAGTAGTAGAAGCCGTCGTGGTACACCAACGTCGGATCGGCGCTGTTCGGCACATCGACCACGGGGTTGGTGAAGGAGGGCCCGGGCGCGGCTTCGGCCCGAGAAGTGGCTATCAGGTTCATGCCAATCGCGGTGACGAGGGCGAGGGCGAGCAGGAGAAGCCGCCGTACCGCCTTCGGGTACTGAGTGAATGACACCTGTCCTCCTGGGATGGGGCGCCTGTACGGAGTCGCGCGAACATGACGTACGGCGTCTTGCGCGTGCGCTACCGGCAGCGGCCGCAGAGATCGGTGCGGCACACGGGCCGTGTCTGCTGTCGGGGGCTGGGGCGGTCACGTGATCACACAGAACAGCAAGTACGAGATGTCGAACATGGTTCTCGTCGCCGAGCGGGGAGGACGATACAAGCGAACGAAGCGCGGAGCCATAGTTCTCACACGCTCGCTCGCACGGGAGGCACGTCCCCGTGCGGCGCCGGCGGTCGCGGCGTACGGGGCGCCTCACCGGCCGTTGGGCCTCTTCGGAGGACCTCGACGAGCGCGTCCCGGCATGACCGGCGTCGAGGCGAGCGACGAGTCCGTGCCTGCCCGAGACCGCCGACGGCGGCCCTTGTCGTGGTGCAGCCGATCACGGTCAGGGAGCGCCCGGGGGCGTGTGCCGGTGACCTTCGCGCCCTGCCCGCAAGGCGGGCCATCGCCGACGCGGTCCGCGCCCAGCACGACCGCGCAACCTGCCTGCACGAACACGGAGCCCGCCACTCGACCGTGGTGAAGCGGAACCACCCCGGACCGCACGAGAAGGTCCGGAGCCTGCCCTGGCGGGACAGCCGCCTGGACCACTGCGCACGCGGACGCGGCCCCCGCGACGGGCCGGAGGGGGAGCGTGCGCCGGAACTGGCACCACTGAGTGCCTGTCGTGAGCGAAGTCGGCTGGAGAAGCAGCTACTTGGTCCTGTGCTCATCACTTCGCCCTTAAAGTGGGGCGTCAGGCGAACGAGGCGCTCAGGCGAGGACGCTCCGGAGCGGAGCCTCTTTCGGTCGCGCCTTTGGATGACCGGGACGACAACGCGAAGGGCTGGGACGGACCCATGAGAGTGCAGCTTCCTCCTGAGCCGGCGTGTTTCGTCGACCGCGACGAGCAGAGAGAGCGCGTGCTGCGTGCGGTGAGGGAGTGGACAGGGCGTTCCCGACCCTTGCTCGTGACGCTCAGCGGGCCGCAGGGCATGGGGAAGACGGAGCTGGCCCGTCTGTTCGCCCGCGTACTCCGTGACGAGTTCCCCGACGGGGTTCTGTCCGTGGACCTCGACGACTTCCGGGTGGGTGGTGCGGCGGATCCCGGTGACGTGCTCGCGCAGTTGCTGGAATCCCTCGACGTGGAGCCGGCCTTCGTCTCGACGCAGTTCAAGGCGCGGTGCAACCAGTACTGGAGCAGGACCGCCGAGGTGCGGCTGATCCTGATCGTGGACAACGCGCGGTACGCGTCGGAGATCGTCCCGCTGCTGCCGGCGTCGGGCGAGAGCCTGGTGATCGTCACCAGTCACAGCCCGCTGCGTGACCTGGAGGACGGAGCCGCTCTCGGGATCACACTGCCGCCGCTGGAGGAGTGGGCGGCGACCGAGCTGCTGGAACTGGTCGTGCAGGATCCCAGGCTGGCGGCCGATCCCGAGTCCGTAAGGACGCTGGTGCGCCTGTGCGAAGGTATGCCGGCGGCGCTGCACGTCGCGGGCGGGTGGGTGCGCAGGCATCGGCTGAGGCCGCTGTCCCGCCTCGTCCCGCAGTTGCAGAACGAATGGGAGGAGAGGGGCGTCCCCGGCGTGGAGCGGTTCTGGGACACCGTCTACGAGGGTCTGTCCTCCACCGCTGCCCTGCTCTACCGCCTGCTGCCGCACCATCCCTCGACGACCTTCACGCTGGATTCCGCCACGGCGCTGCTGGGCCTGGGGCCCGAGGAGTGCGAAGGCGCGCTCGAGGAACTGGACAGAGCCGGTCTGCTGGACCTGAGCGAGATGCTGTCCTCGTCGGACGGACGGATGCGCCTGCCCGGTCCCCTGCGCGCTCACGCCGTGCGGCGGTCACGCCGGGATGCCGAGGAGGGTGAGGCGGAGGAGGGGCTCAGGAGGCTTCTGCGCTGGCTCGTCAGGCAGTTCCAGCGGGCCGACCGGTTCGCCGCCGGTCCCCGGCTCATCGTCGGTGACGAGTTCGCCGCTCTGGCCGAGGCACCGGACGTTCCGTTGGAGGATCCGAGGGGGACGGCCGACCCCACGGAGAAGGCCGCGCGTTCCGACCGGGCGTCCGCCTGGCTGTACGAGGAGCGCCATGTGCTGTTCGCGGCCCTGCGCATGGCCCACGAGCGCGGGATGGACGCCGAGGTGGTGGCTCTGTCCGAGGTCGTGTGGACGTACGCACTGGACCATCCCCATCAGTCCGATGTCATCGGGGTCTTGAGGCTGGCCGTCGCGTCCGCGGTCCGCGACGGCGCCCGGCCGGCCTGGTCGGTGCGCACGCGATGCCAGCTCGCCCGTCACCTGTGGGAGGCCGGCCTGGTGAGTGAGGCGGAGGACCAGCTCGACAACGCCGAAGCGGCGCTCGGGGGGCTCGGAGACGGCGAGCGGGACCGCAAGCTCGCCGCATCACTGGTCGAGTTCCGGGGCATGCTCGACGGAGCCCGGGGTGAATGGGCCTCCGCCGCGGCCGAGTTCGCACGGTCGCGCCGGATGCACCTGGCGATTCCCAACCCCTACGGTGCCATGCTCCAGACATATCGGCTGGGTGAGGCCAGAGCGAAGCTCGGTGAGCTGGAGGAGGCGTACGAACTGCTCGCCGAGGCACACGGCCTGGCCGTGGCGCAGGAGCGCGAGAGGATGACCCGTCGTACGGGCTTCGCGCTCGCCGGGGTGCTGTGCCGCCTCGGCCGTACGGCTCAGGCCCGCCCGTTGTACGAGGAGTCGCTGCGAGCCGCCCGCCGGCGGCGGTCGGGCTTCGACCAGGCCCGTGTCCATGAGGCGATGGCCGAGTTGGCGCAGAGCGAGGGGCGGAGCGCCGAGGCCGCGGAGCATCGTGCTGCCGTCCGTGACATCCGGCGGCACAACGGTCTGGGCGAGTAGACGGCTGGATCAGAAGGGCTCCGCCGCTTCGGCGCCCGTGGCCGGGCGCAGGACGAGGGCGAAGGCGCGGTTGCCGATGACGCAGCTCAGACGGCTCGGAGCGACAGGGGCGGCGGGGGAGCGGCGCAGAAACCAGGCGTGGACTGCCGACGCCGCTGCGGCCGGGTCGACGCGTGTCACTCGGCCGCCTTCGTACCGGGGCTCTGCCTGGACGGCGTATGCCTCCGCGTGTCCGCGTGTCCGGAACAGAACCAGGCCCGAGGACAGGATCGCCGCGGCCGAACGGCAGCCCGGATACGCGGACAACACGTGCCGGGTCCACCCGTCCGAGGTCCAGGACTGCCCTGACCGGGTGTCGGAGAGGGGGAGCGGGCGCCGGTACAGCAGCCCCGCCGAGCGGACGAGCGCTTCGCTCGCGGCTCCGTACTCCGCGGTCAGGTGATGTCCGGGCGAGCCGATTCCGACGGGGCGCCGGGCGATGCGGAGGCTCTTGCCGTTCACGTCGGCGTCCACGTCCACGTCGAACGCCGCGGGTGCGCGGTCGGCGGGGCCAGGTGGGGGCAGGACCCGGGGCGGACCGGCAAGGGCCGGGGGTGTCAGGCCGAGGAGTGCGTACAGTTCGGTCCGCAGCAGGGACAGTGCTCTTCCCTGGTGTGCGAAGGCCGCCCGAGCGACCTCCTGGCCTGTGCCCGGCCGGTAGGCACGGAGGTCCTCCTCCAGTGACTCGGCGGAGCCCAGCCGCGGTATCCGGCGCAGGAGCGCGTGCATGGGACTGCCCGGTATCAGCTCGATCCCGTCCTGGTAGACGCTCACAGCGGGCCGGTCCTCCGCGGCGCAGTAGTACAGCGCCGCGGAGCCGTGGTCGGTGACCAGCGCATCGGCGGCGATCAGGAGGGACGCCCACTCCTCGTGGGGGCTCGCCAGGACCATGCCGGCGTCGAGGGCGGGTGCGAGCCGCTCGGCCAGTTCGTACGTGCCGAGCAGACTGTGCTCATTGGGGTGTACGACCAGTGCCAGTTGGTATTCGTCCTGGGGAAGCCGGGCGGCCAGCCGGACCGGCAGATCAGGGTGCCGCCGCAGCAGCGACTCCGGCCCCCAGGTGGAGACCAGCACGACAAGCCTGCGTGCTCCCGTACCCAGTGCCGCACGGTAACGCTCACGCAATGGGCGAGAGGCGAGGACACGCTCCAGCGTGGGGTCGCCGACGACCTTGGCCCGGTCGGCGGCTCGCCGGTCGACCGCGGCGAGCCGCGCGACCTGGTCGGGATGGGCGACCGCGTGGAGGGCTACGGGCGCGGCAACACCGCCGTCACGGAGGAGGAACGCGGGATCGAGCCCGGACGCCGAGTCCGAACCCTCCCCGGGAATCGACTTGTTGTACCCGGCACCATGCGGCAACAGCACATGCCGGCCGCGGAGCAGATGCAGGTCGCCTTTCGGGCTGGCCGCGAGGACCAGGTCGTACGAGCGTGAACACGCCTCGCTCCAGGGCACCAGCCTCCCGCCGACGTCCTCGATGACGGAAAGTACGTCGACCCCGAAATCGGAGCCCGGCATGAGGGTGAAGAGCCGAGTGATCCGGTCATCACCCGACAGCGCGGGGAGAGTGTCCAACAGGCGGTAGAGGGCCACCGCTGAACGGGCGGCAAGCAGCACCGTCGCCCGTCGCCCGTCGCCCGTCGCCCGTCGCCCGTCGCCCGTCGCCCGTCGCCCGTCGCCCGTCGCCCGTCGCCCGTCGCCCGTCGCCCGTCGCCCGTCCG
>NZ_JBIAHR010000009.1:26365-132256 GCF_042870695.1 Streptomyces sp. NPDC006384 | reverse complement strand
CCGTCGCCCGAATTGTCAATTCTATCCGAGGACGTGCGTCCGGAGATGCTATTTATGCAGGTTGGTGCTGGTTTCTGGGCATCTTCCGGAGACATGGCCCGATCGTACCGGGCGCACTGTTCGACGGCTGCGAGTGATACCCGACGCACATGTGGCCGGAGCCGGGCACGGTGCCGTGCGTGACCGTGAGGATGAGGGCATGAGTGAATGGGGTATCGCACTGATCGCCGCGGGCGCGGCGATCGCGGGCAGCGTCGTCACGGGTTGGTACAGCAGGAGCGCCGGTGTGCGACAGGCCGAGGCGGCCCGCCACGCGGGCGACCGGCAGGCGGAAGCGCTGCTGGAGTCGGTTCGGATGACACTCCGGGGCGCGGAGGGCCAACGCGCGATCGCTCTTCGGCAACAGGTCTACGCGCAGTTCCTCGCCGCTGCGGAGACCAGGATCCTGGCCGAGCGCACGGGCCGGGGCAACGGTGACCAAGAGCTGCTTCTGCAGCGGGCTTACGCCGGAGTCGTTCTCGAGGGTCCTCCAGAAGCGGCGGCCGCCGCGAGCGCCTTCCTGGAGAGCCTTCGACGCCACGAGAAGCTGGATGACCTGCACCGTGCGAAGACGAACTTCGTCGAGGAGGCCCAGCGGGCGATGACCGCCCTCAGGAGTCCTTAGCGCTGGTCGGGAGGGGGTGGCCGTGGGAGGAACCGGGGTCGGCGTGCAGGCCGGGATCGGTGGGCAGCAGACCGCGTGAAGGGCGCCTGACGGATGAGAACCCGGGCAGGCGCCCTTCTCCCTGTGTCTAGAAGAAGCCCAGCTTCTTCGGGGAGTACGAGACGAGGAGGTTCTTGGTCTGCTGGTAGTGCTCCAGCATCATGCGGTGGTTCTCCCGGCCGATGCCCGACTGCTTGTATCCGCCGAACGCGGCGTGGGCCGGATAGGCGTGGTAGCAGTTCGTCCAGACGCGGCCCGCCTGGATCGCGCGGCCCGCGCGGTAGGCGGTGTTCATGTCGCGGGTCCACACCCCGGCGCCTAGGCCGTACAGCGTGTCGTTGGCGGTCCTGATCGCGTCGTCGAAGTCGTCGAAGGACGTGACCGACACGACCGGGCCGAAGATCTCCTCCTGGAAGATCCGCATGCGGTTGTGGCCCTCGAAGATCGTGGGCTGGACGTAGTACCCGCCCTTCAGCTCGCCCTCGTGCTCGAGGCGTTCGCCACCGGTGAGGACCTTGGCGCCCTCCTGCCTGCCGATGTCCAGGTAGGAGAGGATCTTCTCCAGCTGGTCGTTGGACGCCTGGGCGCCGATCATGGTGTCGGTGTCCAGCGGGTGGCCCGGCGTGATCAGTTCGGTGCGGGCGACCGCGGCCTCCATGAACTCCGCGTAGTGGCCGCGCTGGACCAGCGCCCTGGACGGGCAGGTGCACACCTCGCCCTGGTTGAGCGCGAACATCGTGAAGCCCTCGAGTGCCTTGTCGCGGAAGTCGTCGTCCCGCGCCCAGACGTCGTCGAAGAAGATGTTCGGCGACTTCCCGCCGAGCTCCAGCGTGACCGGCTTGATGTTCTCCGAGGCGTACTGCATGATCAGCCGCCCCGTGGTGGTCTCCCCGGTGAACGCGACCTTCGCCACCCGGGGGCTCGACGCGAGCGGCTTGCCCGCCTCCGCGCCGAAGCCGTTGACGACGTTGACGACACCCGGCGGCAGCAGGTCCGCGACCAGGCTCAGCCAGTAGTGGATCGACGCCGGGGTCTGCTCGGCGGGTTTCAGGACCACCGCGTTGCCCGCGGCGAGGGCGGGGGCGAGCTTCCAGGCCGCCATCAGGATCGGGAAGTTCCACGGGATGATCTGCGCGACCACGCCCAGCGGCTCGTGGAAGTGGTACGCGACGGTGTCGTCGTCGAGCTCGCCGAGCGAACCCTCCTGGGCGCGGATCGCGCCGGCGAAGTAGCGGAAGTGGTCGATGGCGAGCGGGATGTCGGCCGCCAGCGTCTCGCGCACCGGCTTGCCGTTCTCCCAGCTCTCGGCGACCGCCAGGCGTTCCAGGTTCGCCTCCATGCGGTCCGCGATCCTCAGCAGGATGCCGGAACGCTCGGTCACCGAGGTGCGGCCCCAGCCCGGGGCGGCCTCGTGCGCCGCGTCGAGCGCCCGCTCCACGTCCTCCGCCGTGCCGCGCGCGATCTCGGTGAACGGCTGCCCGTTCACCGGTGACGGGTTCTCGAAGTACTGTCCGCGCACCGGCGGTACGTACTCGCCGCCGATGAAGTGGTCGTAGCGCGACTCGTAGGAGACGATCGCGCCCTCGGTGCCGGGCGCCGCGTAACGGGTCATCCTGGTCTGCCTCCCTCAGCGTGCGCTGCCCGCCGTCGGACAGCTCCCGGCGAGGCTAGGCGGCGTGACGTTGCGGGGACGTTGCGTGCGCGGCGGCCCGGAGCCGGGGCGTAACCGGCTCCGGTCGACGGCCGTCGGGCCGTCATCGGGCGGGCGGGGCCGCCAGCTCGGACTCCAGCGCGGCGAGCCGGGAGCGGACCGCGGCGCTCGGCCGGACGGCGGCCAGCGCGCGCCAGACGTCCAGGTCGTCCTCGCCCCACGGCGCGTGCGCCCAGTCGGCCAGCAGGTCCGGGTCGCGGTGGGCGACGAGCGCGGTGCGCAGCCCGTCCGCGAGCCGGCGCCGGTGCCGTGCCACCGCCGGAGCCCGGGAGGCGGGCAGCAGTGGACCGGCGTACGCCCTCGCGGCCGCCCTCACGGCACCGGCCCGCAGACGCCGCTCGACGACGGCGGCGTCGGACTCGACCTGCACTGTGAGCCGGTACGGACGGGACGCCAGCAGCCCGGGCCCCAGCACCCCGCGCAGCCGCGCCAGTTCTGCGCGCAAGGTCACCGGCGGCACCCGCTCGTCCTCGTACAGCGCGCACAGCAGCTCGTCGCCGGTCAGGCCCTCCGGGCGGAGCGCCAGCAACGCCACGATCTCGCTGTGCCGCCGGCTGAGGCGCAGCCTGCGACCGCCGAGGTCCAGCAGCGCCTCGTCACGGCCCAGCAGGGTCAGCTCGGGCGTGCCGGTACCGGGCTGCCGCGGTGTCAGCAGCGCCAGCTGGGACTCCGCGGCACGGGCGACCGCCTGGACCAGGCCCAGGCTGTGCGGATGCGCCAGCCCGTCCCCGCCCGTGATGTCGACGGCGCCCAGCACCCGTCCGGTGCGCGGATCGCGCACCGGGGCCGCCGCGCACGTCCACGGCTGCACCCGCCGGATGAAGTGCTCCGCGGCGAAGACCTGGACCGGCCGGCCGACGGCCACCGCGGTGCCCGGCGCGTTCGTCCCCACCGCGGACTCGGACCACCGGGCGCCCGGCACGAAGTTCATCCGCTCCGCCCGCCGCCTGGTGACCGGGTGACCCTCGACCCACAGCAGCGTGCCGCGCGCGTCGCAGACCGCCAGCAGATGCTCGCCGTCGTCCGCGAACGTGCCCAGGAGCTCCCGGAACAGGGGCATCACCCGTGCCAGCGGATGCTCGGCCCGGTACGCGCCGAGGTCGCCGTCCATGAGTTCCACGCGCGCGGTGCCGTCCGGGCCGACGCCCGCCCGGACCGACCGCCGCCACGACTCCGCCACCACGGCGCGCACGGGGCGCGGGACCGTGCCCGCCGCGGTGAACGTCTCGTGCGCGCGCCGCAGCGTCCGCGCGCGCTCGACCGGATCGGCCCCCGGTTCCAGAGCCAGCCATGAATCGGTCAACTCGGCCTCCCCGGACGGTGATGCGTGGGCGGAGTGGGGACATCGTCACTCCGTGGGCGGGCGTGGACAACCTCTTCGACCGGTCCGGCCGGCCGATCACCGGAACGTGGTCCTCCGCCGCCGGTCAGACGGAGCCGACCAGCCGGATGTACCGGGTCCAGTCCCACAGCGGCCCGGGATCCGTGTGGTCGCTGCCCGGTACCTCGTGGTGGCCGATGATGTGCGCGCGGTCCCTGGGAATGCCGTACCTGGCGCAGATCGCCGCGGTGAGCCGCGCCGACTGTTCGTACATGGCGGCGGTGAAGTACTCGGGCCGGTCCACCCAGCCTTCGTGCTCGATGCCGATGCTGCGGGTGTTGTAGTCCCAGTTCCCCGCGTGCCAGGCGATGTCGGACTCGCGGACGCACTGCGCCACGTGTCCGTCGGAGGACCGGACGACGTAGTGCGCGGACACCTGTCTCCGCGGGTCGCGGAAGATGGACAGCGTGTCGGCGTACGTCTCCTGGGTGACGTGGACGACCACGTGGGTGACGGGGTAGGAGGCGGGGCGGGTCGACCGGGTGTAGTTGGAGGTGCTCGCCGGCTGCCATTCGGCGGTGGGGTGGTCGACGGCCGGCGGACGTGCGGCGGCGCGGGTGCCGGTGAGCAGGGCGGCGGGGACGGAGGCGAGTGCGGCGCTCCGCAGGAGCAGCCGCCGGGTCGGATGCGCTGGTGCCTTTTCCGTTTCCACGGGAGGACCGCCTTTCGTCGAGGGCTCTTGAGGCGTGCGGTTGCGGTTGCGGTCGCACGACGCGGTCGTCGCGTCGCGCACGGTCACCAACGGTGAGGTGACGGGTTGGTTGCGAGGGGCAGGGTCGAACGGAGAGAAGCGGGGTGGGGCAACGAGGCGGGACGATGCCGCGGCCCCGAGACGTGACCGCGTGAACCACCGTACGAGAGGGGCGGGTTGGGCAGAAGGACGCGTCGCTTACCGGTGGACGGCCGCCCGGTTGTGGATACCGGGCTCACTCGATCCGGTGACGGTGACGGTGATGGTGGCGGTGGACGGTGACAGTGACGGCTGTGGCTGTGGCTGTGGCTGTGGCTGTGGGACACGGGCTATGGCGACGGGGTTCGCCCGCGGGTCCGGGTCCGGGCCCCTGCCCGGCCGGGAACGGGCTCCGGCGGCGTCGGCCCCGGAACCCCGTTGCGCGGTTCAGGCCCGCTCGGCGACCGCCGCCGGATCGTCCAGCACGCCCCGGACCACCGAGTGGGCCGCCCCGAGCAACGGCCCCTCCGGGCCCAGTTCCGACACCGAGACCCGGCAGGCCGGACCGGCCGTGCGGCGGGCCAGCTCCTCCCGCAGCGAGGGCAGCAGCCAGGGCGCCAGTGCGGCCAGCGCCCCGCCCAGCACCACACTCTCCGGGTCCAGCAGGTTCACCGCCCCGGTCAGCGCGATGCCGAGCGCGGTACCCGCCTCGCGCAGGGCGCGCCGTACGCCCTCGTCGCCCGCGTCGGCGCGCCCCGCGAGCACGCCGACGCGGTCCTCGCCCGGCTCCACTCCGGCCGCGCGCAGGACCGCCTTCTCACCGGCGTACTGCTCGAGGCAGCCGCGCCCGCCGCAGGCGCACTCCGGCCCGTCCGGATGCACCGGGACGTGCCCCAGCTCGCCCGCGAAACCGCGGGTCCCGCGCAGCAGGCGTCCGTCGACGACCACGGCTCCGCCGATGCCGATCTCGGCGGAGACGTGCAGGAAGTCCCGCGGGGTGCCCTCCCCGAGCCACAGCTCGGCGAGGGCGCCGAAGTTGGCCTCGTTGTCCACGGTCAGCGGCATGTCGTACGGCAGCAGGGCGCCCAGGTCGGCGTCGTGCCAGTCGAGGTTCGGGGCACGTACGACGGTCCGTCCGTCCCGTCCCACCAGGCCGGGCACGGCCACGGCGAGCCCGGCCGGCCACAGTCCTTCGGCCTCCGCCTCCGCGACGACCTGTCGCACCAGGCCGGTGAGCTGCTCGGTCACCGGCTCCAGCGAGCGGCCCCGGTTGCTGCCGTGGCGGACGGCCCGCGCCCGGACGTCGCCGCGCAGGTCGACCGCGCAGACCGCGAGGTGGTCGACGCCGACCTCCGCGCCGATCCCGGCCGGGCCCCTGGCACTGACGGCGAGCGCCGACCCGGGCCGGCCCACCCGGCCGGGCCGCTCGGGGCCCAGCTCCTCCAGCAGGCCCGAGCGGATCAGCTCGTCGACGAGAGTCGACACCGCCGCACGCGTCAGCCCGATCCGTGAGGCGACGGAGGCCCGGGACAGTGGCCCCTCGGCGCTGACCGTGTGCATGACCCGGGCGAGGTTGCGGCGGCGCATGCCCTGCTGGGTGTCCGGCAGCGCGCGCCCGGGGCGGGGCGGACGGGCTTCGTGCGGCGGTGCGGTCATGCCTGTGTCAGTCCTGCTCCGGTGTCGTTCCTCGTCGTTCCCCACGGCCCCGTCGTTCCCCACGGTCCACGGCCCCGCGGTCCACGGCCCCGCGGTCCCCGCCGGGCGGCGGCATCGCCCGCCCGGCCCCTGACGGCGGGGTCAGCGGGCGTTCCGGTCCCGCTCCAGCAGCGGTGCCGCGTCGGAGACTACCCCGGCGATCCTGGCCAGTGTCGCCTCGTCCCGTTCCACGGCGTCGAGCACCGGCCCGGCGGCCGTGTTCCAGCGCCGGGCGACCGCCGCCGGGTCCTCGCCGGTCAGCAGGCCGGCCGCCTGGGCCGCGGCGCCGAGCGCCACCAGCTCCTTCGCCTCGGGGATCTGGACCGGACGGCCCGACAGGCGCCGCACGGTCTGCTGCCACGCCGTGCCGCGCGCCCCGCCGCCGATCAGCAGCAGCGGCGCGGAGGGGTCCGCGTCCGCGTCGAGGACCAGGTCGAGCGCGCCGAGCAGCGAGTGGACGGCGCCGTCGTACGCGGCCTGGAGCAGCTGGCCGGCGGTCGTGTCGTGGCGCAGCCCGTGGAGGAGGCCGGAGGCGTGCGGCAGGTTCGGGGTGCGTTCGCCGTCCAGGTAGGGCAGCAGCGTGACGTCCGTGCCGGGTTCGACGGCCTCGCGGTCCAGGCCCAGCAGGGCCGCCACGCGGTCGACGGCGAGCGTGCAGTTCAGGGTGCAGGCCAGCGGCAGCCAGTCGCCGCGCGCGTCGGCGAAGCCGGCCACGGTGCCGGTCGGGTCGGCGGGCCGCCGCCGCGTGACGGCGTACACCGTGCCGGAGGTGCCGAGGCTCATCACCGGCACGCCCGGGCGCACACCGAGGCCCAGCGCGGCGGCCGCGTTGTCGCCGGTGCCGCCGGCGACCAGGGTGCCCTTGGCGAACGGCAGGCCGTGGCTGTCGCGCACGGTGCCGGCCACCTCGCCGGGCCGGACGATCCGGGGCAGCAGCGCCGGGTCGAGGCCCACGCGCGCGAGGGTCTCCTCGTCGTACGCCTCCGTCCCGGCCGCCCACCAGCCGGTGCCGGACGCGTCACCGCGGTCGGTGATGCCCTCGCCGGTGAGCCGCTCGGTCAGGTAGTCGTGGGGGAGGCGTACGGCCTTGACGGCGCGGACCGCCTCCGGCTCGTTCTCGGTCAGCCAGGCCCACTTGGTGACGGTGAAGGAGGCGCTGGGCACACTGCCCGTGCGCTCCGCCCAGGCTCCCGGGCCGCCCAGTTCCTCGATCAGGCGGCGGGCCTGCGGTGCCGAGCGCACATCGTTCCAGAGCAGCGCCGGCCGTACCGGCTCGCCCGCGGCGTCCAGGGTGACGAGGCCGTGCTGCTGCCCGCCGATCGACACGGCGGCGGCCTCGCGGGCCGCGTCGCCGCACTGGTCCAGGGCCGCGCACAGGGCGTCCCACCACTGCCGCGGGTCGCTCTCGCGGCCGGCGCCGGAGGACACGGTGTGCGGTGCCTGACCGCTCGCGACGACCCGGCCGGTGGCCGCGTCGACGACCAGCGCCTTGGTGGACTGGGTGGACGTGTCCACACCGACGACGAGCGGACCCTCGGCTGCTGACATCGGGCTACTCCCTCTTCCGGGGCTCTGCGGCTCTGTGGCTCTGCGGGCTCGGGGCAAGCCTTGAGCCGGGGTTCTGTGGCGGACCGGGACGCCTGGGACCCGGACGCGATCCGTCGGGGGGACCTTGTTCCCTTCCCGGGACCGCGTGTGCATACTAATTTGTAAACCGCGATGACGAAATAGTCGCCAGCGAGCAAGGAGCCGTGAAATGAACTACCAGCCCACTCCCGAGGACAAGTTCACCTTCGGCCTGTGGACGGTCGGCTGGCAGGGCCGTGACCCGTTCGGTGACGCCACCCGTCCGGCCCTGGACCCCGTCGAGACGGTGCAGCGGCTGGCCGAGCTGGGCGCGTACGGCGTCACCTTCCACGACGACGACCTGATCCCGTTCGGCTCGGACGACACGGAGCGGCAGGCCACGGTCAAGCGGTTCCGGCAGGCCCTGGACGCGACCGGCATGAAGGTGCCGATGGCGACGACCAACCTGTTCACCCACCCGGTGTTCAAGGACGGCGCCTTCACCGCGAACGACCGCGACGTGCGCCGCTACGCGCTGCGCAAGACGATCCGCAACATCGACCTCGCCGTCGAGCTGGGCGCGTCGGTGTACGTGGCCTGGGGCGGCCGCGAGGGCGCGGAGTCC
Source organism: Streptomyces sp. NPDC006384 (assembly GCF_042870695.1). NCBI lineage: Bacteria > Bacillati > Actinomycetota > Actinomycetes > Kitasatosporales > Streptomycetaceae > Streptomyces > Streptomyces sp. NPDC006384. Next base: position 123,905 of record NZ_JBIAHR010000009.1, on the reverse strand, counting down.
GGCGCCGCCAAGGACGTCCGGGACGCGCTCGACCGCATGAAGGAAGCCTTCGACCTGCTGGGCGAGTACGTCACCGAGCAGGGCTACGACATCCGCTTCGCCATCGAGCCCAAGCCGAACGAGCCCCGCGGCGACATCCTGCTGCCCACCGTGGGACACGCCCTGGCGTTCATCGAGCGGCTCGAGCGCCCCGAGCTGTACGGCGTCAACCCCGAGGTCGGGCACGAGCAGATGGCCGGCCTGAACTTCCCGCACGGCATCGCGCAGGCCCTGTGGGCGGGCAAGCTCTTCCACATCGACCTCAACGGCCAGTCCGGCATCAAGTACGACCAGGACCTCCGCTTCGGCGCCGGCGACCTGCGCTCCGCGTTCTGGCTGGTGGACCTGCTGGAGCGCGCCGGGTACCAGGGCCCGCGCCACTTCGACTTCAAGCCGCCGCGGACCGAGGACCTCGACGGCGTGTGGGCCTCGGCCGCCGGCTGCATGCGCAACTACCTCATCCTCAAGGAGCGGGCCGCCGCCTTCCGCGCCGACCCCGCCGTGCAGGAGGCCCTCGCCGCGGCCCGCCTGGACGAGCTCGCCCAGCCCACCGCCCCCGACGGGCTCAAGGGCCTCCTCGCGGACGCCACGGCCTTCGACACCTTCGACGTCGACGCCGCCGCCGCCCGCGGCATGGCCTTCGAGCAGCTCGACCAGCTCGCCATGGACCACCTCCTCGGCGCCCGCTGAGCGGCCCCGGCCCCGGACGACCGCCGCGGCCCCCGTCCCCCGGAACACGCCGGAAGGGGCGGGGCCGCGGCGGCCGGCGTGCGGCGACCGCGTCCGGCTTCCCGTCCTCCGGGCGTCTGAAAGGATGACGGACATGGCACAAGAGCGCGGCGTAATGGTTGCCCCAGGCTCCGATGGGTCCGGGTCCGAGGAGGGAAAGCCGCTCGCCGTCGTGGCTGCGGCGATCGTGCGACAGGGGCGGCTGCTGGTCGTGAGCAAGCGGGCCGCCCCCGACGTCTTCTACCTGCCCGGAGGCAAACCCGACGCGGGCGAGGGGCCGCTGGACGCTCTGACCCGCGAGCTGGACGAGGAGCTGGGCGTCGCACCACGGCGGCCCCGCCTGCTGGCCCGCATCGATTCCGTCGCGGTCCTCGAGAAGGTGCCGATGCGTCTGACGCTCTTCGAGGCGCACATCGACCGGCCGCCCCGGCCCGCGGCCGAGCTGGCGGACATGAGGTGGATCTCCGGGCACGAGAGCGGCATCCGGCTCGCTCCCGCGGTCACCGACCACGTCCTGCCGCTGCTCCGGCAGGCCGGCTCCATGGCGCCGTAGTCCGCGGCGGCCGGATCGGAGCGCGGGACCGCTCGCGGCCCGGCGGGACCACGCCCCGCCGTGCCCGTTCGTCCCCGCCGGACCGTGCGGCGGCACGGGGCGACCGGCGTGTCCGCCGGGCCCCGTGCCGCCGGGCGGTCACGGTGTCACGGTTCCTCCCCGTCCGCGGTCGCCGCCGAGGCCAGGGCCGTCGCCGGGTCCTGCGCCGGGCCGGCCACGGGCACCCAGCGGCCGTCCTCCCGGCGGAAGGGCCACCAGCGGCCGTACCGGTCCAGGCGGAGCTGGTACGGCGAACCGACGACGGTCCAGCGGTTGGCGTGCGCCCGCAGCGGCGGCCTCTCGTCCCCCTCCCACGCCGAGTCCAGCGCCGCACGCGCGCGTGCCAGCGCGTCGTCCCGCACCGTCCACTCCTCCTCGAGCACCGACAGCGCCGCCCCGCCCCCGAGCCGCCAGGCGCGTACGGCGTCGGCCAGCGACGCGCGGTCCCGGCCGGACCCCTCGGCGAGACGGTCCCGCACGGCCGGCCCCGGCTCGCCCGCGGCCAGCCGCACCGCGTCCCGCGCTGGCGTCGGCTCCGCGCCGACGGGCCGCCGGTCGTGCCCGGGGCGCAGGGCCTCGGCGAGCACACGGTGCGCCTCGGCCGCGGTACGGGAGGCCAGGAAGACCAGCGCCGCCGGGTCGACACCGGGCACGGGCGGCGCCGTCCCCGTGTCCAGGGCGGGCGGTTCGCCCGGCCCCTCCGGAAGCACCGGAGGCGTGGGCAGCGGGGGCAGCACATACCCGTCCGCGTACGCCTCGACGGCGTCCACTCCCTCCTGCGCCGACGCCTCGCCGGACGCCTCGTCACGCGTCCGCAGCGCGGCCAGTACGGCGTCCTCGCCACGTCCGCGCATCAGCAGAAGGACGAGGGGGTCCCGGTCCAGCAGCCGCGCCACCTGGTAGCAGAGCGCGGCGGTGTGCCCGCAGTGGTCCCAGGCCTCGCAGTCGCACTCGGGCTCCAGGTCGCCGAGGCCGGGCAGCAGGTCGATGCCGGCCGACGCTGCGTCCTCGACGAGATGCGGCGGCATCTCCCGGTCCAGCAGCGCCGCGACATGGCCGGACCGCTCGACCGCCAGGCCGGCGAAGCGGTCCCACTGCTCGTCGGACAGCCTCTCCAGCAGGACGTCGGCGCGGTGGGCCGTACCGTCCCGGTCCTGGACGACCGCCGTGATGCGTCCCGGCCGCACCGAGACCGCCCCGACCGCTCCCGCGCGCGCCAGCCGGCGTCCCGCCTTCAGCTGCGAGCCGTCCAGGGCCGTGTCCTCCAGGGCCTTCAGCCAGGCCAGGCCCCACCAGGTCTCGGCGAACCCCCGGCCGTGCGCGGGCGGAAGCGGGGCGAACGTCCGCTCCGGGTCACCGTCGTGACGACTCATCGCACACCTCCGCGCAGCTCCACCAGTTCGGCCAGTTCCTTGTCCGTCAGCTCCGTCAGCGCGGCCTCCCCGGCTCCCAGCACGGCGTCGGCCAGCGCGCTCTTGCGGCTCAGCAGGGCGGCGATGCGGTCCTCGACCGTCCCCTCGGCGATCAGCCGGTGCACCTGCACCGGCCGGGTCTGGCCGATGCGGTGGGCCCGGTCGGTGGCCTGCGCCTCCACCGCCGGATTCCACCAGCGGTCGTAGTGCACGACGTGCTCCGCGCGCGTGAGGTTCAGTCCCGTGCCCGCCGCCTTGAGGGACAGCAGGAAGACCGGGACCTCACCGTCCTGGAACCGCCGCACCAGCGACTCGCGTTCGGTGACGGACGTTCCGCCGTGCAGGAACAGCGACGGCACCCCGCGGGCGGCCAGATGCCGTTCGAGGAGACGGGCCATCTGCACGTACTGGGTGAACACCAGCACGCTCGCCCCCTCGGCGAGGATCGTGTCGAGCAGCTCGTCCAGCAGCTCCAGCTTCCCGGAGCGGCCCGCGATCCGCTCCGGGTCCGCCCCGTCCTCCTTGAGGAACTGCGCCGGGTGGTTGCAGATCTGCTTGAGGCCCGTCAGCAGTTTCACGATCAGCCCGCGCCGCGCCATGCTGTCGGCCCCGGAGATCGCCGCCATGGCCTCGCGCACCACCGCCTCGTACAGGCCCGCCTGTTCCGGGGTCAGCGACACGGGGCGGTCGGTCTCGGTCTTCGGCGGCAGCTCCGGCGCGATGCCCGGGTCCGACTTGTGGCGCCGCAGCAGGAACGGCCGTACCAGCCGGGCCAGCCGCTCGGCCGCGGCCGGGTCCTGGCCGCCCTCGACGGCCTGCGCGTAACGCCTGCGGAAGGTGCCGAGCCGGCCCAGCAGCCCCGGGGTGGCCCAGTCCAGGATCGCCCACAGCTCGGAGAGGTTGTTCTCCACGGGGGTGCCGGTGAGCGCGACGCGCGCGCGTGCGCCGATGGTGCGCAGCTGCCGTGCCGTCTGCGAGTACGGGTTCTTCAGGTGCTGGGCCTCGTCCGCGACGACCATGCCCCACGGCACGGCGGCCAGGCGGCGGGCGTCCAGCCGCATCGTGCCGTAGGTGGTGAGCACGAACCCGCCGCCGTCCAGGTCCGTCAGATCGCGCCGGGCGCCGTGGAAGCGCCGTACGGGCGTGCCGGGCGCGAACCGCTCGATCTCGCGCTGCCAGTTGCCCATCAGGGAGGTCGGGCAGACGACCAGGGTCGGCCCCGCGGCCGACGCGTCGCTCTGCCGGTGCAGGTGCAGGGCGATCAGCGTGATCGTCTTGCCGAGCCCCATGTCGTCGGCGAGGCAGCAGCCCAGGCCCAGCGAGGTCATCCGGGCCAGCCAGTTCAGGCCGCGCCGCTGGTAGTCGCGGAGTGTCGCGGCGAGCGCGGCCGGCTGGTCGACGGCGTCCTGCGCCTCGGGGTCGGCGATCCGTTCCCGCAGGGCCGCCAACCACCCGGTGGGCCGCACCTCGACGCGGTGGCCGTCGACCTCCGTCGAACCCGCGAGGGCGGCGGCGAGCGCGTCGACGGGCGTGACCTTGCGGCCCTGCCGCGCACGGGCCCGGCGCACATCCTCGGGGTCCACCAGGACCCACTGGTCACGCAGCCGCACCAGGGGCCGGCCGGCCTCGGCGAGCCGGTCCAGCTCCTCGCGCGTGAGCCGGTGGCCGCCCAGGGCGAACGACCAGTCGAAGGCCAGCAGCGCGTCCGCGGACAGGAACGACGGCCCGCTGCCGGAGGAGACGTCCCCCGGCCGGGACTCGTCGCCGGACGGGCCGACCTCCGCGCGGGTGACCAGGCCACGGGCCAGTCCACGCGGCCAGTGCACGTCGACCCCGGCGCCGGCGAGCGCCAGGGCGCCCGGTCCGAGGAGCTCGGCGACCTCGTCGTCGTCGAGTCCGACGGCTTCCGGCACGGCCGCCGACAGCAGCGGTGTCAGCGGCGGCCAGGCCCGTGCCGCACGGCGCAGGGCGAGCAGGGTGTCCGTCCGCGCGTGCGGGCCGAACGCGTCGCCCGTGCCGCCGGCCCACACCGCGGCGGCGTCCGCGACGAGCGCGGGGTCGCTCACGCTGTGCACCTGGGGCACGGCCCGGAACACCGGGGCCGCGGGGGACGTCGGGGAGGCCGGAGTGGCCGGGGAGGCGTCCTCGCCGTCGGCCGGCAGGCCCCGTACCTCCACCCGCAGCGACAGCCGTACGCCCGTGTCGTGCCCCGCGGCGACGTCGGCGGCCCAGGCGCGCAGCCCGGGCAGCCGCTGCGGCCGCGCCACCGCGTAGGCGGGGCCGCCCGTCACGAGCGCGGCGGCGGGGGAGCGGGGCAGCGTGTCGGCGACGGCGTCCAGGAAGGCGCGCACCAGCCGTTCCGGGGCGGGCAGCCGCAGGGGACCGGCGCCGGGCAGCGGGACCGCGTGCGCCTCGGGCGGCATGGCGGCGGCGAGATGGCGGATCCGCTCGACGTCCCGGGCGTCCAGCGGCCCCGTGCGCCAGGCGTCGTGGCCGGCCGCCGACAGGCCGGGCAGCAGCAGCCCCCGCGCCACGAGGTGCAGGGCCTCCACGGCGACGGCGCCCCAGAACACCGCGGCCCGGTGACCGGCGGCGCCGGCACGCGCGCGCGTGAGGACCGGCAGCGCGGCCCGCACCGGCAGCAGGACGGCGGGCACGTCGACCGCCACCACGCCGTCGCCGTCGTCGTCCGGCAGGACGACCGTCAGCTCCTCGACGGAGCCCGACGGGACGGACGGGACGGACGGGACGGACGGCGGGGACTCGCCGTCGGGCCGCCAGAAGGCGACGGTGCCGAGGCGTGCCGGGTCACCGGGCGTGAAGACGGCACAGCACTGGGCGAGTTCGGAGAGTGCGGAGAGGTCGGGAAGGCCGGAGGAGGTTGCCGGGAGGGGCGTCTGCGCAGCGATGATGGGATTCCTCAAATTTGACTACTGGAGTCGCGACCGCTGATGATACATCACCTCGACCTCTCCGGGGAGTGGCTTTTGTATGGCGTGGGTCACGCGGGGGTCGGGGGTTCAGGGATGTGCAGGGGCCCTTCTCAGGGATACGTCAGGGGATCCTCGGGGGCGGGACACGGAACCGCGGGAGACGCGAGCCCGTTCTCAGGACAGAGAGCGGCAGTGGCCGCGAAGGAGGCGCATCATGTCGAAGAACGCCAAGATCGCCGCAGGGGGTGTGGCGGCCGGGCTCATCCTGCTCATCTGGCTGCCCTGGTGGGCCGCCCTGCTGATAATCATCGGAGTCCCGGCCGCGGCGTACCTCACGCTGGACCCCTCGCAGCGGCGCAGGCTGCGCCGCGTCACCCGTAAAGAACTCGGTCGCTGAGAGGGCGACGCCGAGCCTCGTCCCACCGGTTCCACCGGTTCCACCGGTTCCACCGGTCCTGCCGGTCCGGTCGAGGCGTGTGCCCGGTGCCCGCCGGCCGGTGGTCCGCCGGTCCGCCGGTCCGGCGGTCGTCAGCTGGGCCGGACGGCCATCCTGTCGAGGGCGTCCAGGAGACCGGGCAGTTCGGGGCCACGGCCCACCGGCAGGACCTCACCGGGCTCCTCGTCCAGCAGGACGAAGGCGATGTCGTCGGTCCTGGCCACGAGGGACCAGCCGGGACCGTCGGCACGCAGGGTCCGCGCGTCGCCCGGCGCGAACGACGACCGGACCCGGCCGAGCGGCGGTGGCGTGGCGAGGTAGGCGCGTGCCTCCGCGAGCACCCGCCGGACACCGGGGTGCCCCGTGGCACCGGCCGCTGCCTCGGACCGGGCCCCGCCCGGCGGTGCGCCGGCTCCCTGCGGAGTCCCGCCGGCGGGCACTTCGTCCTTCTCCCCCTTCTCCGCGGCCTGCCGCACGCCGTCCCCTTCTCCCGGGCCCCCGGCCGGCGCGGGGAAGTCGGCGTCGTCGACCTGCTCGCGCCACTGCGTCCACCGCGCGGCGATCTCGTCGGCCCCCAGACGCCGTTGCGCCGGGCCCCACGCCGTCGTGTCCGGCGGAGCCAGCGCGGGCATGCCGGCGGACTCGGGGCCGGGATCGTGCGGTGCGGGCACGCCGGGCGCCGCCACGGCGACGGCCAGGGGCCAGCCGGGCAGGGCGGCGACGACCGTCCGCTCGTCCGGCGACAGGTCGTACTCCATGCCGCAGTCCCAGGAGGCCACGGCGACGGCGACCAGCGAGACGTCGTCGACGACGACGGTCCACCGGGCGCCGTTCCCGTCCTGGCCGAGCACCAGGCCGTAACCGTCGGCCGACGGCGGGAGGCCGAGCGCGGCGCACGCCTGCGGATAGTCGTCGCCCAGCACGCTGGGGAACTGCGCCGGTGTCAGCAGCACCGCGGTGAGCACGTAGAGCGCGTCGTCCGCGGCGGCGACGGCGTCCTCGTCCACCTCTGCCATCCCAGCCTCCCCGTCGGTCCGTCCAACGGCGCGCACCCTAGTGCGACCGGGAACCCCTTGTCACGGGCCCCGGACGCACCCGGGCCGCGGCGGCCCACCGCCAGGACGGGACGGACCGGCCACGCCGCGGTGCCACTCCCGTCACGCTGTGGTGCCGTCGCCGTCCCGTCACGCCGTGGTGTCGCTCCCGTCACGCCGCGGGAAGCCCCAGCAGCGCGCGGGCCACGTCCCGGGGCGACTCGCCGCGTTCTCGCGCGAGCGCGACGACCGCCCGGCACGCCAGCTCGTTCACCCCGAAGGACAGTGCCTCCGGCGACACCCACCCCGCCGCCTCGTCGGCGCCGTCCCGGTCGTCCTCGGCGCACGCCGCGACGTACACGGCGGCGGCCTCGAACAGATTGTGCGAGCGGGCCGGCCCCCTCTCCGCACCGGCCTCCGAGCGCCGGGTGCCGACCCACCTCTTCCACGCCTCACGGCTCGTGCCGAACAAGCCGACCACCCCCCTGTCGTTGCTGTCCGAACGTACATGTCCTGCTGCTCAACGTAGAGTTGAAACCTCGACGACAGAAGGGGGCGGCCACGGTGAAGCGTTACGACCGGCTGGCGGAGATCCGGCGGATGGACCCGTACCGGGACGCCTCGGAGATCTACCGGCTCTCCTCGGCCTACGAATTCCCGTGGGACTTCACCCGGGCACTCGAACTCGCCCTCTACCGCACCTACGCCGTCCCCAGCATCGGCCGGCTGCTGGCGCGGACGGCGGAACTCACGGACCGCGCCCAGAAGCGGTACGACGACACCGTGCTGCTCCTGGACGCGATCGTCGAGCACGGCTTCGACAGCGAACAGGGACGCACGGCCGTCCGCCGCATCAATCGGATGCACCGCAGCTACGACATCACGAACGACGACATGAGGTACGTCCTGTGCACTTTCGTCGTCATGCCCAGACGGTGGATCGACGCCTACGGCTGGCGCAGGATGTCCGGCCACGAGACCGTCGCCTGCGCCGTCCACTACCGCACGCTGGGGCGGCACATGGGCATCAAGGACATCCCCGAGTCCTACGAGGAGTTCGAGGCCTGCCTCGACGCGTACGAGGAGGCCCACTTCGCCTGGGACGAGGACTCCCGCCGGGTCTCCGACGCCACGCTCGGCCTCATGACCTCCTGGTACCCGCGCCCTCTCGCCCCGCTGCTGCGCACCGGCACGCTCGCCCTGCTCGACGACCCCCTCCTGCGCGCCTTCCGCTACACCCCGCCTGCTCCCGCCACCCGCGCGATCGTGCGCGGCGCCGTACGGCTGCGAGGACGCGCGGTCCGGCTGATGCCGCCGAGGCGGACCCCGCACCACGCCCGGCAGAACCGGGAGATCAAGAGCTATCCGAACGGCTACCGGATCGCGGAGCTGGGCACCCACCCGGTCCCTGGGACGGGAGGCTGCCCCGTGCGTCATCTCGGCACATCGGCCCACCGGTGAGCCGCTCCGCCGTCGGCCTCCGGCGTGGCTCGGAGCCCGTGATGCGCACCTTCCTCGAAGGGCCGGCGGCCGACCGCGTGTGCCCGCAGGGCGGACTCGGCGGCGATCCGGCGGACCGGGAGACCCCGGAGGCCCTGGTGCGCTGGAGACCGCCGGCGTACGGGTGGTGACCGCGCCGGACGCCGGGGACGACGTATGTCCGACGACCCCGGCGCCTCCGCGGCGGCCGTCGCCGGACGGACCTGAGCGTCAGTCCGTGCGGACGGCCAGGGCGAGGAAGCGGGTGTCCTCGTCGGTGTACGAGGTCAGGCGCCAGCCGGAACCGGCCAGCAGCGGCCGGAGGCGGGGCTCGGCGCGCAGGTCGTCCGGTGTGATGCGCCGCCCCTGCCGGGCGGCGAGCGCGGCCCGGCCGACCGGGTGGAACAGCGCCAGCGTCCCGCCGGGACGCACCACCCGCGCCAGCTCGCGCAGGTTCCCCGCCGGATCGGGCAGGTGCGCGATCAGCCCCGCGGCGAAGACGGCGTCGAACGACCGGGCGCGCAACGGCAGGGCGGCCACGTCGGCCAGCAGCAGGCACCCGTCCCGCTCCCTCCCGGCCCGTACGGCGGCATCGAGCATCGCCGGGGTCAGATCGGCGCCGACGACCAGCCCCGACCGGCCCACGGCCGCCCGCAGCGGCGGCAGGGCGCGACCGGTGCCGCACCCCGCGTCGAGCACCCGCGCCCCCTCGCGCAGCCCCATCCCGGCGACCGCGGCCGCGTAGGCGGGACCGTCGTCGGGGAACCTGCTGTCCCAGCCGGCGGCACGGGCGGCGAAGAACTCCTGGACGCGTGTGCGGTCGTCGCTCATGCCTCGCATGATCCCTCACCGGTACGGAGGGCACAGCAGTGCACATGTTCGAGCATGGAGCGATCGTTCCTGTATCCCTTGGCGTCATATCCCGCCAGCTTTCGAAACGTGCCCCCGTCGCACCCCCCTGACAGGGCTAGCGTCCCGGGGCCATGGGACACCTGGACCACGCCGCCCTGGGCTGGCTGACACCCGCGCTGTCGTACGCGATGGCCTGCGTCGGCGCCGCCCTCGGCCTGCGCTGCACCGTGCGCGCCCTCGGCACCACCGGGCGCTCGCGCCGCAACTGGCTGCTCACCGCGGCCTCGGCGATCGGCACCGGCATCTGGACGATGCACTTCGTCGCCATGCTCGGCTTCCGCGTCGGCGGCACCGACATCCGCTACGACGTGCCGCTCACCCTCGCCAGTCTGCTCGTCGCCGTGCTCGTCGTCTGCGCCGGCGTCTTCGCGGTGGGCTACGGCCGCGACCGCGGCCGGGCACTCCTGCTGGGCGGCCTCACCACCGGGCTCGGCGTCGCGAGCATGCACTACCTCGGCATGGCGGCCGTACGCCTGCACGGCGACGTGCGCTACGACCCGACGCGCGTCGCCCTCTCCGTCGTCATCGCCGTCGTCGCGGCCACGGCGGCGCTGTGGGCGGCGCTCAACATCACCTCGCCCCTCGCGGTCACCCTGGCCTCCCTGCTCATGGGGGCGGCGGTGAGCAGCATGCACTACACCGGGATGTTCGCGGTGAGCGTGCGGGTCACGCCGTCCGGCGAGGCCCTGCCGGGGGCCACGGCGATGCAGTTCGTCTTCCCGCTCGCCGTCGGTCTCGGCTCCTACCTGTTCCTCACCTCGGCCTTCGTCGCGCTGTCACCGACGGCGGGGGAGCGCGGGGCGTCCGCCCCGGCCGGGCGGCCCGCCGGGAGCCCGGCACGGTAGCGGACCCGCCCCGGGCGCCGGCGGACCGGAGGAACCGGAGGACCGGCGCGAACGCCCCGCACCGAACCGGACGGAACCGGACAGAAGCGAGAAGGTCATGCGCACACCCCGTACGAGCCCCATGGGCCCCGCGCGCCCCGCGGGCCGGGCGGCCGGCGCCGAGGCACCGGCCCCGCCGCCCGTGCGCGGCCGTCGCGCACACGCGGGACCACCGGCGGACGAGAGCCCGGCGGACACCGTGGACGGACCGCCCGCCCCGGCCCCCGCCCGCGCCTGGCGCCACCGTCTGCGGCCGCGCACGGTGCGGGCCAGGATCGTCTGCCTGCTGATGGTGCCGGCCGTCTCCCTCCTGGCCCTGTGGGCCCACGTCACGGTCACCACCGCCCAGGACGTCGCGCGCCTGCGGCAGGTCCAGCGGGTGGAGACCCAGGTGCGGGCACCCGTCGGCGACGCCGTCGCCGCACTGCAGGCCGAACGGACGGCGGCCGTGCGCCGCGCCACCGACCCGTCGGCGGTGCCGGCCGGCGACTACGCGGAACTGTCCGCGCGCACCGACCGGGCCGTCGGAAAACTGCGGCTCGGTGAGCACGGCACCGTCGCCGACAGCGGGGAACTGCCCGTCGAAGTGGCCCGGCGCCTCGAGGCGTTCGTCACCGGCGCCGAGAACCTCGGCCCGCTGCGCACCGCCGTACGCGACCGCGCGGCGGGCTGGGAGGAGACGTTCCGGCGGTACACGGCGGTCATCTCGACGGGGTTCGGGGCCGGCGGCGCGCTGAGTGGTGTCCAGGACGCCGGCGCCGGTTCGGACGCGCGTGTCCTGGCCGAGTTCGCCCGTGCCGGCGAGGCGCTGGCCCAGGAGGACGCCGTACTCGCCGGTGTCCGGCCCGGCGGCGGACTCGACGGGGCGCGGCTGCGCCTGTTCGCCGGTGCCGTCGGGGCCCGCCGCGCCCTCACCGAGTCCGCGGCGGCCGATCTGCGCGGCCCGGACCGCACCGCCTGGCGGGAACTCGCCGGCAGCCGCGCCTACACGACCGTGCGCGCGGCCGAGGACGGCCTGCTCGGCGCCGGGACGGGCGGCGCGCCCGCCGGGACGGGCGGCGCGCCCGCCGGGACGGGCGGCGCGCCCGCCGGGACGGGCGGCGCGCCCGCCGGGGCGGCGGCGCGGGGCGCCTGGGACACGGCGCACGCGCAGGTGCGGGACGGCATGCGGAGGATCGAGCAGGACGCGGGGCGGGGAGTCGCGCGGCGGGCCGACCCGTTCACCCGCGGTGTGCTCACCCCGGCCGGAGCCGTGGTCCTCTTCGGCCTGCCGGCGGTCGCCGCGTCGCTCGTCATCTCCGTCCGCATCGGCCGCGCGCTCGTGGTCGAGCTGGTGAGCCTGCGCGACAGCGCCCTGGAGATCGCCCGGCACAAGCTCCCCGAGGCCATGCGCCGGCTCCGGGCGGGCGAGGACATCGACGTCGGTGCCGAGGCCCCGCCGGGAAAACCCGCCGAGGACGAGACCGGCCAGGTCGCGGAGGCCCTCGGCACCGTGCACCGTGCGGCCCTGCGGGCCGCCGTGGAACGTGCCGAACTCGCCGACGGCATCTCCGGGGTCTTCGTCAACCTCGCCCGCCGCAGCCAGGTCCTCGTCCACCGCCAGCTCAGCCTGCTCGACAGCATGGAGCGCCGCTCCGACGACCCGGACGAACTGGGCGACCTCTTCCGCCTCGACCACCTCACCACCCGGATGCGGCGCCACGCGGAGAGCCTGATCATCCTCTCCGGCGCCGCCCCCGGGCGGGCCTGGCGCAGACCGGTCCCGCTGACCGACGTGGTCCGCGCGGCCGTCTCCGAGATCGAGGACTACGCGCGCGTGGAGCTACGGCGGCTGCCGGAGGCCTCCGTCGTCGGCGCGGCCGTCGCCGACCTCATCCACCTCGTCGCCGAACTCCTCGAGAACGCCGCCCAGTTCTCGCCGCCGCACACGCGCGTGAGCATCACCGGCGAGCCTGTCGGCAACGGGTACGCGCTCGAGGTGGAGGACCGGGGACTCGGCATGGGGTCTCAGGCGCTGGCGGAGGCCAACCACCGCATCGCCCGCTCGGAGGCGCTCGACCTCTTCGACAGCGACCGCCTCGGCCTGTTCGTGGTCAGCCGGCTCGCGGCCCGGCACGGCATCAAGGTCCACCTGCGGACCTCCCCCTACGGCGGCACCACCGCCGTCGTCCTCCTGCCCACCGCGCTGCTGCACGACGAAGCGGCGGAAGGTTCTCCCGCGGGGGCCGGCCTGCCCGCCGGGCGGATCCGGCCGGCCCCGGACCAGGCACAGTTGGCCCCGGGGCAGGCGCAGCCCTCCTCGGAACAGGACCGGTCGTCTCCGGGCCAGGCCCGGCTCACCGCCGTACAGGCCCGGTCGTCCTCCGGAGAGGTTCCGCCCCCGCCCGGGAGGAGCCGCCCGCCCCGCGGGGGAGCACGGCACCTCCCGGCAGGGGCCCGGCAGCCGGAACAGGACGACGGGCCCCGCGGCCACGGCCCCGCGCACCGTCCCCCCGCCGCCGTCCCGCTCGGGCAGCCTGCCCCCGCCCCCGCCGGCCGGCCCGCACCGACGGCCCCGGCCGCGGCACCCGCACCACCGGCCCCGGCCCCGGCCCCGGCGGTGCCCGTACACCCCACGGCGGACACCACGCCCCCGAGCCCGCACCCAGGAGCCCCCGCCGTGCGACCGCACCGTTCCCCCGACGGATCCCCGGGGTTCCCCGGGGCCCCCGGGCCCGACGGCCTCCCCCGCCGCGTACGCCAGGCCAGCCTCGCCCCCCAACTGCGCGGCGGGCGACCGGAGGAGCAGGCACGGCCCCGCCCGCCGCACGACCACGGACCCGGCCACATCCCCGACGAGCGCACCCCCGAACTCGTCCGCGACCGCATGGCGGCCTACCGCGACGGCTGGACGCGCGGGGGCGGCAGGCGGCCCGGCCGCAGGCCCCCGCCCGGCGCGGCGGCCACCCGCGACAGCAGCGAAGGAGACCCCGCATGATCCCGGACGACCCCCGCACACAGCACTCCCGCCGGACCGGCGAACTCGACTGGCTGCTGGACGACATGGTCGGGCGCGTCGGCGAGGTGCGGCACGCCGTCGTGCTGTCGAACGACGGGCTCGCCGTGGGCTCGTCGACCGGCATCGGACGCGAGGACGCGGAGCACCTGGCCGCCGTCTCCTCCGGCTTCCACAGTCTCGCCAAGGGCGCCGGCCGGCACTTCGGCGCCGGGGACGTGCGCCAGACCATGGTGGAGATGGACGACGCCTTCCTGTTCGTGGCCGCCGCCGGCGACGGCTCCTGCCTCGCCGTCCTCACCACCGTGACCGCCGACATCGGCCTGGTCGCCTACGAGATGGCCCGGCTGGTCAGACGCGTCGGCGAGCATCTGCGCACCCCGCCGCGCGTGACGGCCCGGCCGTCCGCCGCGGGATGAGACGGGAGGGCGGTCCGGGCAGATGACCGACGACACGACCGGCGACACGACCGGCGACACGACCGGAGACACGACGGACGGCGCACCGCCCCGGCCGGGCGGCGGCCGGTGGTACGACGACGAGGCGGGCCCCCTCGTCCGTCCCTACGCGGTGACCGGCGGCCGTACCCGGCCGGGAGCCGCGGGGGTGGACTTCGACCTGATCGCCCTCGTCACGGCCGCCCCGGACGCGCCCGGCACCGACCACGCCGCGCTGGGACCGGAGCACCGGGCCCTGCTCGGCCTGTGCCGCACGGAGACCCAGTCGGTCGCGGAACTCGCCGCCGGCGCGGACCTGCCCGTCGGCGTGGTCCGGGTCCTCCTCGGCGACCTGGTCGAACTCGGCTCCGTGACCGTCACCCGTCCCGTCCCGCCCGCGTACCTCCCCGACGAACGCATCCTGCGCGAGGTGATCGACGGACTGCGCGCCCTGTAGCGGCGCCCGGACGCCGACCGGAGACCCACCGAGACACCGAGGCCCGACGAGGCCCGACAAGGCACCGAGACCGACCGAGACCGATCAGAGGCCGGACAAGCCCCCCACGGCGATGAACGCGCACCCCGCGGCGGCCGCCCCCTGGCCGTCGCCCGTACTCCCGGAAGAAGTGACCGATGCTCACCGAACACTGCGACGTCACCGACGCGGACACGACCGCGCTGGCGCTGAAGATCCTGGTCGCCGGAGGTTTCGGCGTCGGCAAGACCACCCTGGTGGGCGCGGTCAGCGAGATCAGGCCGCTGCGCACCGAGGAACTGCTCAGCGAGGCCGGCCAGGGCGTCGACGACACCGCCGGCGTCGACCGGAAGGTCACCACGACCGTCGCCATGGACTTCGGACGCATCACCATCCGGTCCGGGCTCTCCCTCTACCTCTTCGGCACCCCCGGCCAGGACCGCTTCTGGTTCCTCTGGGACGAACTCGCCCAGGGCGCCCTCGGCGCGGTCGTCCTCGCGGACACCCGGCGCCTGGAGGACTGCTTCCCGGCGGTCGACTACTTCGAGCACCGGCGGATCCCGTTCGTCGTGGCCGTGAACTGCTTCAGCGGCGCCCGCCGCCACCGCGAGGAGGATGTCCTGCGCGCCCTCGACCTCGACGCCGGGACCCCCGTGGTGCTGTGCGACGCGCGTGAACGCGACTCGGGGAAGGAGGTGCTGATCCGGCTGGTCGAGTACGCCGGGCGGATGCACACCGCCCGGCTGCTCGACTCCGTGCGCTGACCGGCCGCTGACCGCCCCCGCCCCGGCGGCGGCCTCAGTCCGCGACGGCCGCCTGGGCCAGGACCTTGTCGAGGGTGACGCGGACCAGCAGTTCGCCCGGTACGCCGTTGCGGTCGCCGAACTCCTCGGCGCGCTCCTCGCCCATGTACCGGGCCCCGATCCGCGCGGCCCAGTGCCGGAGTTCGCCGGGGTCCTCCGAGATCCGCGCGCGGCCCTGCAGCACGACGTAGGCGAACGGCGGACGGTCGTCGTCCACGCACAGGGCGACCCGGCCGTCCCTGGCCAGGTTGCGTCCCTTCACGGTCTCCTTCCCGGTGTTGAACACGATCTCGTCCCCGTCCAGCAGGAACCAGACCGGTGCCACGTGCGGACTGCCGTCCGCGCGGACGGTGGAGAGCTTGGCCGTGCGGGTGCCGTCCGAGACGAACGCCCGCCACTGATCGTCGGTCATCATCTGTGCCATGCCCCGATTCTTCTTGCCCGGGGCACGGGTGTGGGGAAGGCTTGGCGGGCAGATCCCCCGGGCAGGGGGAGACGAACGCATACGGGGACAACACGGGGAGACCGGATCATGATGCAGAAGCAGGGACTCGGCTGGCTCCTGGACGACCTGACCGAGCGCGTGGAACACGTACGGCACGCACTGGTGCTGTCCAACGACGGCCTGGTGACCGGCGCGAGCACGGGACTGCGGCGCGAGGACGCCGAACATCTCGCGGCCGTCTCCTCCGGGCTCCACAGCCTGGCCAAGGGATCGGGCCGTCACTTCGGCGCCGGCGGGGTACGGCAGACGATGGTCGAGTTCGACGACGCGGTGCTGTTCGTCACGGCGGCGGGCTCGGGCAGCTGCCTGTGCGTGCTCAGCGGGGCGGAGGCCGACATCGGACAGATCGCCTACGAGATGACGCTGCTGGTCAACCGGGTCGGCGAACACCTCGCCGTCGACGCCCGGCAGCCGGACCGGTATCCGTCCATAGACCTCTGACACAGACCTCCGACAGGGATCTCCGGCACAGACCTCTGACAGACACCTCCGGCACAGATCTCCGGCCGGTACGGCCGAGGCTCGTCGCCGGTGCGGGCGGAGTCATCCCCAGGACGCCCGTACCGGACGGGGCCCGTGCCTGCCCGGCCGGGGCGCCGGGACAGGCGGCCTACAGCGCCCGGAACAGCCCTTCCTGGACGACGGACACCAGCAGGCGCCCCTCGACGTCGTAGATCCGGCCGCGGGCCAGCCCCCGCCCGCCCGTGGCGATCGGCGACTCCTGGTCGTACAGGAACCACTCGTCGGCGCGGAACGGCCGGTGGAACCACATGGCGTGGTCCAGCGACGCCATGTCGAAGCCCCGCGGCCCCCACAGCGGCTCCACCGGGATGCGCACGGCGTCCAGGAGGGTCATGTCGCTGGCGTAGGTCAGCGCGCAGGTGTGCACGAGCGGGTCGTCACCGAGCGGTCCGACCGCGCGCATCCACACCGCGCTGCGCGGCTCGGCGCCCTCGACCTCCTCGGGGCTCCAGCGCAGCCGGTCGACGTAGCGGATGTCGAAGGGCTGGCGGCGGGCCATCCGCTCCAGCTGCTCCGGCAGCGCGCCCAGGTGCTCCCGGATCTCCTCGGCGACCGTCGGCAGGGACTCCGGGGCCGGGACCTTGCGGGCCGGCGGCAACTGGTGCTCGAAGCTGCCCTGTTCGGGCTTGTGGAAGGAGGCGGTGAGCGTGAAGATCGTCCGCCCCTGCTGCACGGCGGTGACCCGGCGGGTCGTGAACGACCTGCCGTCCCGGTCCCGTTCGACCTGGTAGACGATCGGCACGCCCGGGCGCCCGGGACGCAGGAAGTACGCGTGCAGCGAGTGCACCGGGCGGTCGCCCTCCGTGGTGCGCCCGGCGGCGACCAGCGCCTGGCCGGCCACCTGGCCGCCGAAGACCCGCTGCAGGGACTCCTCGGGGCTGCGGCCGCGGAAGATGTTGACTTCGATCTGCTCCAGGTCGAGCAGGTCGACGAGGCTCTCGGCCGGATTGGTCATCGGTTGGGTCTCTCCTGTGTTCACAGCTGACCGACATCGGTCACGCGGACGACGGCCCGGCCCTCGGCGTCCGAGGCCGCGAGGTCGACCTCGGCGCTGATGCCCCAGTCGTGGTCGTCGTTCGGGTCGTCGAAGATCTGGCGCACGCGCCACAGACCGTTCTTCGGCTCCTCCTCGATCACCAGCAGCTTCGGGCCGCGGGCGTCGGGACCGGTGCCGAGGTCGTCGTACTCGTCCCAGTACTTGTCCATGGCCTCGCCCCACGCGTCGGCGTCCCAGCCGGCGTCGCCGTCCATCTCGCCGAGCTCCTCCACCTGGTCGAGGGCGGCGAGTTCGACGCGGCGGAACATGGCGTTGCGGACGAGGACGCGGAAGGCGCGCGCGTTGGCGGTGACCGGCCGGACCTGGTCGGCCTTCTCCTGGGCCTCCTCGGCGGTCATCACCTCCGGGTTGGCCAGCTGCTCCCACTCGTCCAGCAGACTGGAGTCGACCTGGCGCACGATCTCGCCGAGCCACTCGATCAGGTCCTGGAGGTCGTCGGACTTCAGGTCGTCGGGGACGGTGTGGTCGAGGGCCTTGTAGGCGCTGGCGAGGTAGCGCAGCACGATGCCCTCGGTGCGGGCCAGTTCGTAGTGGGAGACCAGTTCGGTGAAGGTCAGCGCCCGCTCGTACATGTCGCGGACGACCGACTTCGGCGACAGCGGATGGTCACCGACCCACGGGTGGCTCCTGCGGTACGTGTCGTAGGCGTGGAAGAGCAGCTCCTCCAGCGGCTTCGGGTACGTGATGTCCTGGAGACGCTCCATGCGCTCCTCGTACTCGACGCCGTCCGCCTTCATCGCGGCCACGGCCTCGCCGCGCGCCTTGTTCTGCTGGGCGGCCAGGATCTGCCGCGGATCGTCCAGCGTGGACTCCACGACGGACACCATGTCCAGCGCGTACGACGGCGACTCCGGGTCCAGCAGCTCGAACGCGGCGAGCGCGAAGGTGGACAGCGGCTGGTTCAGCGCGAAGTCCTGCTGCAGGTCCACCGTCAGGCGGACGATGCGGCCCTCGGCGTCGGGCCGGTCGAGCTTCTCGACGATGCCGCCGTCCAGCAGCGAGCGGTAGATGGCGATCGCCCGCCGGATGTGCCGCAGCTGCTGCTTGCGCGGCTCGTGGTTGTCCTCCAGCAGGTGCCGCATCGCGGCGAAGGCGTCGCCGGGCCGGGCGATCACCGACAGCAGCATCGTGTGCGTGACCCGGAAACGGGAGGTCAGCGGCTCCGGCTCGGAGACGATCAGCTTCTCGAACGTGCTCTCCGACCAGGCCACGAAGCCCTCGGGAGCCTTCTTGCGGACCACTTTGCGGCGCTTCTTCGGATCGTCGCCGGCCTTGGCGAGCGCCTTCTCGTTCTCGATGACGTGCTCGGGCGCCTGGGCGACGACGAATCCCGCCGTGTCGAACCCGGCGCGTCCGGCCCGGCCGGCGATCTGGTGGAACTCGCGGGCGCGCAGCGTGCGCACCCGGTTGCCGTCGTACTTGGTCAGCGCCGTGAACAGCACCGTGCGGATCGGGACGTTGACGCCCACGCCGAGCGTGTCGGTGCCGCAGATCACCTTCAGCAGACCGGCCTGGGCGAGCTTCTCCACCAGGCGCCGGTACTTGGGCAGCATGCCGGCGTGGTGCACGCCGATGCCGTGCCGGACGTAACGGGAGAGGTTGCGGCCGAACTTCGTGGTGAAGCGGAAGCTGCCGATCAGCTCGGCGATCTTCTCCTTCTCCTCGCGCGTGCACATGTTGATGCTCATCAGCGCCTGCGCCCGCTCCACGGCCTGCGCCTGCGTGAAGTGCACGATGTAGACGGGCGCCTGCCGGGTCTCCAGCAGGTCGGTGAGCGTCTCGGTGAGCGGCGTGTAGCGGTACTCGTACGACAGCGGCACCGGGCGGGTGGCCGAGCGGACCACCGCCGTGGGGCGGCCGGTGCGGCGCGCGAGGTCCTTCTCGAAGAACGAGACGTCACCGAGCGTGGCCGACATCAGGACGAACTGGGCCTGCGGCAGCTCCAGCAGCGGGATCTGCCAGGCCCAGCCGCGGTCCGGCTCCGCGTAGAAGTGGAACTCGTCCATGACCACCTGGCCGATGTCCGCGTACTTGCCGTCGCGCAGCGCGATCGAGGCCAGCACCTCGGCGGTGCAGCAGATGACGGGGGCGTCGGCGTTCACCGAGGCGTCGCCGGTGAGCATGCCGACGTTCTCGGTGCCGAAGAGCTTGCACAGCTCGAAGAACTTCTCCGACACCAGCGCCTTGATCGGGGCCGTGTAGAAGGTGACCTCGTCCCGGGCCAGCGCGGCGAAGTGGGCACCCGCCGCGATCATGCTCTTGCCGGAGCCGGTGGGCGTCGACACGATCACGTTCGCGCCGGAGACCACCTCGATCAGCGCCTCCTCCTGATGCGGGTAGAGCGTGAGACCACGCTCCTGGGCCCACGACTCGAAGGCTTCGTAGAGGGCATCGGGATCGGCGGTCGGCGGGAGCTGGTCGATGAGGGTCACGCCCCCATCTTGCCTGGCCCGGGCCGGGATGAGGGAATCGGATGCCGAGGCGAAGATCACGACCGCTACGCTGGGTCGCCGACGGCGCATCAGCGGATCCCGGGCGGACCCGGACAACTGGACAGCGGCACACGAGGAATGGGGCGGGCAACGGCGATGATGGGACCAGCGCACTCACTGTCGGGCGCCGCCGCCTGGCTCGGCGTCGGGGCGGCGACCGCCGCGGCCGGCCGGCCGATGCCGTGGCCGGTGCTGCTCGTCGGGGCCCTGATCTGCGCGGGCGCCGCCCTCGCCCCGGACCTCGACCACAAGGCGGCCACCATCTCCCGGGCCTTCGGACCCGTCTCCCGGTGGCTGTGCGAGATCGTCGACAAGCTGTCGTACGCCGTCTACAAGGCCACGAAGAAGCAGGGCGACCCGCGCCGCTCGGGCGGGCACCGCACCCTGACGCACACCTGGCTGTGGGCCGTCCTGATCGGCGCGGGCGCCTCCGTGCTGGCGATCACGGGCGGCCGGTGGGCGGTGCTCGCGATCCTCTTCGTGCACATGGTGCTCGCCATCGAGGGCCTGCTGTGGCGGGCGACCCGCGGCTCCAGCGCCGACGTGCTGGTCTGGCTGCTCGCCGCGACGAGCGCGTGGATCCTCGCCGGCGTCCTGGACGGGCCGGAGGGCGGCTCGGACTGGCTGTTCACCGCACCCGGCCAGGAGTACCTGTGGCTGGGGCTGCCGATCGTGCTGGGGGCGCTGGTGCACGACATCGGCGACGCGCTGACCGTCTCGGGCTGCCCGATCCTGTGGCCCATACCGGTGGGCCGCAAGCGCTGGTACCCCGTCGGCCCGCCGAAGGCCATGCGGTTCCGGGCGGGCAGCTGGGTGGAGCTGAAGGTCCTGATGCCGGCCTTCATGCTGCTCGGCGGGGTGGGCGGCGCGGCGGCGCTCAACTTCATCTGAGCCGCCCGGCGGACCGGAGCCGTGCCGTGCCCGGCCCGTCCGGAGGGCACCGGTGCACCCAGCCCCCGTACCCGGGCCGCTCAGTCCGCCCCGCCGGTGCCGCCGCCGGTTCCCTGGCCCTCTCCGCCCCCGTACCGCCGCTCGAAGCGGGCGACGCGTCCCTCCGAGTCCACCGTCCGCGCCTTGCCCGTGTAGAAGGGGTGGCTCTCGGAGGAGATCTCCACGTCCACCACCGGGTAGGTCTCGCCGTCGTCCCACGTGATGGTCCGGTCGCTCGTCGCGGTGGACCGGGTGAGGAAGGCGTATCCGGCGGCGCGGTCCCGGAAGACGACGGGCCGGTACTCCGGCTGCTTGTCCTGCTGCATGTCTGCTCCTCGTACGGCGCGGATCATCGGTGGACCGGCGCGGGAACGCCGGCGGGACGGTGTCAGCCGGGCAGGGTGTCCTCGTCGACGACGTGCATCGCGGCCTCCTCGGCGGACGCCGCCGCGCCGTCGATGCCCACGTCCATGGCGACCAGCGCCGGCTCCTCGTCCTCGTGGACCCCCTCGTCGGGAGCCACGAGCCGGCCGGAGCGCGCCGCGCCGACCTCGTTGTCCAGGAGTTCCCCGTCGGTGCCCTCGGAGTCGCCCAGCCCGTCGCCGTCCGGGGCGAGGAGATCCGGCTGCTCCTCGGCGAGCCGCTGGTCCAGCGTCTCGCCGTGCCGGCGCTCGGCGGCCGTCACGCCGGTGTGCTCGACGGCCCAGGGGCGTTCGGGCGGGGACCAGCCCCGGTCGAGGGGGTCGTCGACACCGTCGTACTCGAGGGTGTCCTCGCCGTCGAGGACTCCGGTGTCCTCGCGCTGCTCGGACCCGTCGGGCTGGTAGACGTCATCTCCCCATCCGTCGGCGCTGTTCACGGGTACCTCCAGGGGGTGGGGACGGGCCCCTTCTCTCCGTGGCGGCGGCGGACCGCCGCGGCCCGCGGGGCACGGGCGTCGCCCGTCGCCGGACCGCACGCCTCCCGGGGCTTCCCCGGGGCCGTGTCTCCTCCCAGCCTTCCACCCCCGTTCGGGACCCCGCAACGGCACGGCCCCCGCCCGCGCCCCCGGCGGCCTTCCCCCGGGGACGCGGCGGGGCCCGCCCGGCACGCACCGCACCGGGCGGTTCTTCCGGCACCCGCCCGGTGCGGGGCATGTGCCGGTCAGCCGTGCGTCAGCCGTGCCAGGACCGCCAGAGCGCCGCGTACGCGCCGTCCGCCGCGACCAGCTCGTCGTGGCTGCCCAGCTCGCTGATCCGGCCGTTCTCGACCACGGCGATGACGTCCGCGTCGTGGGCGGTGTGCAGGCGATGCGCGATCGCGATCACCGTGCGGCCGTCCAGGACACGGGCCAGGGACCGCTCGAGCCGGCGCGCGGCCCGCGGGTCGAGCAGGGACGTCGCCTCGTCCAGCACCAGCGTGTGCGGGTCGGCCAGCACCAGCCGGGCCAGCGCGATCTGCTGGGCCTGCGCCGGGGTGAGCGCGACCGCGCCGGAGCCGACCTCCGTGTCCAGACCCTCGTCGAGGGCACGGGCCCAGTCGTCCGCGTCGACCGCGCCCAGCGCCGCCCACAGCTCGGCGTCGCTCGCGCCGGTGCGGGCGAGACGCAGGTTGTCGCGCAGGGAGCCCACGAAGACGTGGTGCTCCTGGTTGACCAGGGCGACGTGCGAACGGACCCGCTCGGCGGGCATCCGGGACAGCTCCGCGCCGCCCAGGGTGATGCTGCCCTCGCGGGGCCCGTAGATGCCGGCCAGCAGCCTGCCCAGCGTCGACTTGCCCGCGCCCGAGGGCCCCACCAGGGCCAGCCGCGTGCCGGGGGCGACCTCGAGCGACACCTTGCGCAGGACGTCCACGCCCTCCAGGTAGCCGAAGTGCACCCGGTCCGCGTGCACGTGCCGTCCCTGGGGCGCGAGCGAGGCGTCACCGGTGTCCGGCTCGATGTCCCGCACGCCCACCAGCCGGGCCAGCGACACCTGGGCCACCTGCAGCTCGTCGTACCAGCGCAGGATCAGGCCGACCGGGTCGACGAGCATCTGCGAGATCAGCGCGGCCGTGGTCAGCTGGCCGACCCCGATCCAGCCCTGCAGCACGAACACGCCGCCGATCATCAGGACGGAGGCGAGCACGGTCACATGGGTGATGTTGACGACCGGGAAGAGCACCGACCGCAGCCAGAGCGTGTAGCGCTCCCAGGCGGTCCACTCCTTGATCCGGCGCTCCGACAGCTCGATGCGGCGGGCGCCGAGACGGTGGGCCTCCACGGTGCGCCCGGCGTCCACGGTCTCCGCGAGCGCCGCGGCCACGGCGGCGTACCCGGCGGCCTCCGAACGGTAGGCGGCGGGTGCCCGGCGGAAGTACCAGCGGCAGCCGATCACCAGCAGCGGCACGGCGAGCAGCACGGCCGGCGCGAGCGGCGGCGCGGTGACCACGAGCCCGCCGAGCAGCAGCACCACCCACACCACGCCGATCGCGAGCTGGGGCACGGCCTCGCGCATGGCGTTGGCGAGCCGGTCGACGTCCGTCGTGATCCGGGACAGCAGGTCGCCGGTGCCGGCCCGCTCCAGCACGCCCGGCGGCAGCCCGACCGAGCGCACGAGGAAGTCCTCGCGCAGATCGGCCAGCATCCGTTCCCCGAGCACGGCGCCGCGCAGCCGCACCTCCCGCACGAACACGGCCTGGACGACGAGCGCCAGCACGAACAGCGTGGCGGTCAGGCCCAGTCGCAGCTCGCGGGTGTCGTCCGAGACGCGTTCCACGAGCCCGCCCAGCAGGTAGGGGCCGGCCATGGAGGCGATCACGGCGACGGTGTTGACGGTGACGAGCAGGAGGAACGCGCGGCGGTGCCGGCGCAGCAGCTCGCCCACGTACGCGCGTACCGTCGCGGGGGCTCCCACGGGCAGGGTGTGCGCCGTCGTGGGGGCCGCCGGGTCGTACGACGGTGGTGCCACGCCGATCATGCCGTCTCCTCGATCTCTTCCAGCCGGCCCTTTGTCAGCCGTTCCTCTGCCAGCCGTTCCTCTTCCAGCCGGTCCAGGACGTCGTCCCCGGTGTGCCGCGCCGCGGTCTCCTCGTCGGTCTCCCGGGTGACGACGGCCCGGTAACGGGGCTCCGAGCGCAGCAGGTCCCGGTGGGCGCCCGCGGCCGCCACCTTGTCCTCGTGCAGGAACACCACGTGGTCCGCGCGGTCCAGCAGCAGCGGCGACGAGGTGAGGACCACCGTCGTGCGTTCCGCGCGCAGGCTCCGCAGGCCCTCGGCGATCCGGGCCTCGGTGTGGGAGTCCACGGCGGAGGTCGGCTCGTCCAGGACGAGCGCCTCCGGGTCGGTGATCAGGGACCGGGCCAGGGCGAGCCGCTGGCGCTGGCCGCCGGACAGGGAGCGGCCCCGTTCCGTGATGCGGGCGTCCATCGGATCGCCGTCGCCGAGCGACCCCTGTGCCAGCGCCGCCAGCACGTCCCCGCACTGGGCCGCCTCCAGCGCGTCCCGGGCGGCGACGGCGCCGGACGCGGGCACGTCGAGCAGTTCGCGCAGCGTCCCGGAGAGCAGCACCGGGTCCTTGTCCTGGACCAGGACGCAGGTGCGTGCGGATTCCAGCGGGAGCTCGTCGAGCGGCACCCCGCCCAGCAGGGCGGACGTACCCTGGTCGGAGGGGTGCCCGCCCAGGCGTTCCGCGAGGCGGCCCGCCGCGTCGGGGTCGCCGCACACCACGGCGGTGAGCAGCCCCTTCGGCGCGAGCAGCCCGGTGGCCGGGTCGTACAGGTCCCCGGACGGCGCCTCGGCGGCACGGGAACCCGCGGTGTCCGTGGCCCGCTCCAGGGACAGCACCCGCGCGGCCCGCCTGGCCGAGGGCCGGGAGAAGGAGTACGCCATGGCGATCTCCTCGAAGTGCCGCAGCGGGTAGGTGAGGATCATGACGGAGCTGTAGACGGCGACGAGTTCACCGACGCCGATGCGGCCCTCGCGGGCCAGGTGTATGCCGTGCCAGACGACCGCGATCAGCAGCAGTCCCGGCATCAGCACCTGGATCGCGGAGATCAGGGACCACATGCGGGCGCTGCGGACGGCCGCGTGGCGCACCTCCTGCGAGGCGCCGCGGTAGCGGTCGAGGAAGAGCTCCTCGCCGCCGATCCCGCGCAGCACCCGCAGTCCCGCGACGGTGTCCGAGGCCAGCTCGGTCGCCCGTCCCGCCTTCTCGCGCTGGACGTCGGCCCGCCGGGTGGCACGGGGGAGCAGGGGCAGCACCGCGAGGGCCAGGACCGGCAGTCCCAGCGCGACGACGGCGCCGAGCGACGGCTCGTAGACGACCAGGCCGACGCAGACCAGCACGATGGTCACCGCGGCCGCGGTGAAACGGGACAGGGCCTCGACGAACCATCCGATCTTCTCGACGTCGCCGGTGGACACGGCCACCACCTCGCCGGCCGCGACGCGACGGGTCAGCGCCGAGCCGAGCATCGCGGTCTTGCGGGCCAGCAGTTGCTGGACGCGGGCCGCGGCGGTGATCCAGTTGGTGACCGCCGAGCGGTGCAGGAAGGTGTCGCCGAGGGCGTTGCCCGCGCAGCACAGCGCCATCAGGCCGCCGGCCAGGGCGAGGCGCGAGCCGGACCGGTCGACGACGGCCTGGACGGCGAAGCCGACGCAGAAGGGCAGGGACGAGACGGAGACGAAGTGAAGCAGGCCCCAGGCCAGGGACTTGAGTTGGCCACCCAGCTGATTGCGGAACAGCCACCACAGGAATCGGGGGCCCGAGCGTGCGTCCGGCACGCCCGGGTCGGGGTACGGAAGGTCTTGGATCTGCATGGCGTCCCAGTGGCTCGTGTCAGGGGTGCCGCACGGTGCGGCACGAAGAGACTGCAAACCGTGCAAGGTTCGCTTCGCCGGACGCGCGAAAGCAAGCGGTTTTCCCCGGGAGGAGAAGGATCCGGCTGCCGCGCGGGACCCGGGCGGCGGTGCCGTGCCCGGCCGTGCCCGGACGGCGCGTGCGGCGTCCTCTCGTTCCCGCCCCGCCCTCGCTCTGTTCCTGCCTCTCGCCTTATCCCTGTCCGCGCCCGTGGCCGTGCTCGCGCCTGTGTCCGCGTCCGTGCCCGTGTTCCGCTCCGGGGCCGTCGACCAGCGCGTCCAGGAGGCCGCCGAGCACGGCGCGCTGCTCGTCCGTGAGCGGGGCGAGGATCTCCTCCGCCGCCAGGCGGCGCGCGCCGCGCACCTCCCGCAGGGCCGCGAGCCCGTCGTCCGTGAGCTCGATGCGGATCACCCGGCGATTGGCCGGATCGGGCGCACGGCGCACCTTCCCGGCCGCCTCCAGCCCGTCGACCAGTGTCGTCACCGCCCGCGGCACGACCTCCAGCCGTTCGGCCAGGTCGGCCATCCGCGGCGGCGAGTCGTAGTGCGCCAGGGTGCGCAGCAGCCGGGACTGGGCCGGTGTGATGCCGAGGCCGCGCTCCTCGAGATGGCGCTTCTGGATGCGGTGCACCCTGCGCGTCAGACGCAGCAGCTGCTCGGCGAGCGGGCCGTCGGGGTCGGGGGCAGGGGCGGGGGCGGTCATGCGGGAACAATAACAGGACGACGTTCATTGTGAGTACAGGTAACAATGGGCTGTGGTCCGTCGTCCGCCGGGCCGGCGGTCCGCGAAGCCCCGCCGCCCCTTCCCCGTCCCGTAGGAGCCCATGCACCCCGACCGTGAAACCAGCTGGACGCCGCCCGCCGACGCCGGGGAGCAGCCCCGGCAGGTGCGCCGCATCCTGAAGCTCTTCCGCCCCTACCGGGGCCGCCTCGCGATCGTCGGACTGCTCGTCGGCGCCGCGTCGCTGGTCTCGGTCGCCACGCCCTTCCTGCTCAGGGAGATCCTGGACGTCGCGATCCCCGAGGGGCGCACCGGCCTGCTGAGCCTGCTCGCCCTCGGCATGATCCTCGGCGCCGTCCTCACCAGCGTCTTCGGCGTGCTGCAGACGCTGATCTCCACGACGGTCGGCCAGCGCGTCATGCACGACCTGCGCACCGCCGTCTACGGCCGGCTGCAGCGCATGTCCCTCGCCTTCTTCACCCGCACCCGCACCGGCGAGGTCCAGTCCCGCATCGCCAACGACATCGGCGGCATGCAGGCCACCGTCACCTCCACCGCGACCTCCCTGGTCTCCAACCTGACCAGCGTGGTCGCCACGATCGTGGCGATGATCGTCCTCGACTGGCGTCTGACCGTCGTCTCGCTCCTCCTCCTGCCGGTGTTCGTGTGGATCAGCCGCCGGGTCGGCCGGGAGCGCAGGAGGATCACCACCCGGCGGCAGAAGCAGATGGCGGTGATGGCCGCGACGGTGACCGAGTCGCTGTCCGTCAGCGGCATCCTGCTCGGCCGGACCATGGGCCGCTCCGACTCGCTCACCCGCGCCTTCTCCGAGGAGTCGGAGCGGCTGGTCGACCTGGAGGTCAGGTCGAACATGGCGGGCCGCTGGCGGATGGCGGTCATCACGATCGTCATGGCCGCCATGCCGGCCGTCATCTACTGGACCGCCGGCATCGCCCTCCGGCTCGACGGGCCGGACGTCTCCCTCGGCACCGTCGTCGCCTTCGTCTCGCTCCAGCAGGGCCTGTTCCGCCCCGCCGTGAGCCTGCTGTCGACGGGCGTGCAGATCCAGACCTCGCTCGCCCTCTTCCAGCGCATCTTCGAGTACCTCGACCTGCCGGTCGACATCACCGAACGCGACGAGCCCGTCCGCCTCGACAGGATCAAGGGCGAGGTCCGCTTCGAGAACGTCGAGTTCCGCTACGACGACAGGAGCGGCCCGGTCCTCGACGGCATCGACATCACCGTTCCCGCGGGCAGCAGCCTCGCCGTCGTCGGCCCGACCGGCGCCGGCAAGTCCACGCTCGGCCACCTGGTCCCGCGGCTGTACGACGTGACCGGCGGCCGGGTCACCATCGACGGGGTCGACGTGCGCGACCTCGACTTCGACACCCTCGCCCGGGCGGTCGGCGTCGTCTCGCAGGAGACGTACCTCTTCCACGCCTCGGTCGCCGAGAACCTGCGCTTCGCCAAGCCGGACGCCACCGACGCGGAGCTGGAGGCGGCGGCACGGGCGGCCCAGATCCACGACCGCATCGCCGCCCTGCCCGACGGCTACGACACGGTCGTCGGCGAGCGCGGCCACCGTTTCTCCGGGGGCGAGAAGCAGCGCCTGGCCATCGCCCGCACCATCCTGCGCGACCCGCCCGTCCTGGTCCTGGACGAGGCGACGAGCGCCCTGGACACCCGCACCGAGGCCGCCGTGCAGGAGGCCATCGACGCGCTGTCCGCCGACCGCACCACCCTCACCATCGCCCACCGGCTGTCCACCGTCCGCACCGCCGACCGGATCGTCGTCCTCGACTCGGGGCGCCTGGCCGAACAGGGCACGCACGAGGAGCTGCTGGAGCGGAACGGACGCTACGCGGCCCTGGTGCGGAAGGACGCCCGACTGGAGCCGACGAGATGAAGATATGCCAGGTTTGGAATGATATGAGGGTTACCGTGCCCGCATGCACAAGAACACTCCGTCACGGAGCGCGAGGAGCCTGAGAAGCCTGAGAAGCCCGGGGAACCTGAGGAGTCCGGGAAGCCCGGGGAACCAGGGGAGACGCAGACCTCCGCGGGGCACGGTCCGCCTGACGCGCCGGGGACGCGTCGCCCTGATCGCCGCCGGTGCCCTCGTGGCCGGGACCGCCGTGGCGGTGCCGCTGCTGACGGCGGACGAGGAGGGCGAGTCCCGGCCCACCTCCCTGGTGATCCCGGAGGGCTGGCGGGCGTCACAGGTGTACGAGGCCGTCGACAAGGTCCTCGCCCTGCCCGCCGGCACCACCGAGAAGTCCGTGGCCGGCGCCGGCCTCGCGCTGCCGAACGACGCCGAGGGGAACCCCGAGGGCTACCTGTTCCCGGCGACCTACCCGCTCGGCGAGCAGCCGTCCCCGGGGAAGCTGCTGGCGGCCATGGTCGACACGGCCAACCGGAAGTTCCACGCGGCCCCGGTCGCCGCGGGCGCCCAGCGCAACGCGCTCAACGTCTACCAGGCGGTCACCATCGCGAGCATCGTCCAGGCCGAGGCCTCGGCCAAGGACGACATGGGCAAGGTGGCCCGCGTGATCTTCAACCGCCTGGAACGGGGCATGCCGCTGC
The DNA here is from genome assembly GCF_042870695.1 of Streptomyces sp. NPDC006384. Classification (NCBI taxonomy): domain Bacteria; kingdom Bacillati; phylum Actinomycetota; class Actinomycetes; order Kitasatosporales; family Streptomycetaceae; genus Streptomyces; species Streptomyces sp. NPDC006384. The sequence goes on along the minus strand of NZ_JBIAHR010000009.1, from coordinate 95,119 downwards.
AGATGGACTCCACCATCAACTACGCACTGAAGCGCTCCACGCTCGCGACGTCCACGAAGGACACCCGGATCGACAGCCCCTACAACTCTTACCGGCGGATGGGCCTGCCGCCCACACCCATCGGCAACCCGGGCGACGAGGCGATGCGCGCGGCGACCGACCCGACGCCGGGCGACTGGCTGTACTTCGTCACGGTCAAGCCGGGCGACACCCGCTTCACCGCCGACTACGCCGAGCACCAGCGCAACGTCGCCGAGTTCAACCGCACCCGGCAGAGCGCGTCGGCCGCCGCGAAAGCCACGGCGAGGGCCGAGGCCGGGTGACCCGGCGGGGCGTCACGCGGCGACCGGTTCCTCTTCGGCCAGCAGCCGCCTGATGTCCCGCACGGCCGCGCGCCCGGCCCGGCCCGCGCCGACGGTGCTGGCCGAAGGGCCGTAGCCCACGAGGTGGATCCGCGGGTCGGCGACCGCGCGGGTGCCCTCGACCCGGATGCCGCCGCCCGGCTCGCGCAGCCGCAGCGGCCTCAGATGGCCGACGGCGGCCCGGAAACCGGTCGCCCACAGGACGACGTCGGCGCTCACGCGCCGGCCGTCGTCCCACTCGACCCCGTCGGGAGTGATCCGGTCGAACATGGGACGCCGGTCCAGCACCCCGGACTCCAGCCCCGCCCGGACCGCGTCGTTCAGCGGCAGACCGGTGACCGAGACGACACTCTCCGGCGGCAGTCCCCGCCGGACCCGCTCCTCCACGAGCGCCACCGCAGCCCGGCCCGCGTTCTCGTCGAACGGCCCCTCGCGGAACACGGGGGGCCGCCTGGTCACCCACGTGGTGGCCGCGGCGTACGGCGCGAGCTCCAGCAGATGCTGCGTGCCCGAGGCCCCGCCGCCCACCACGACCACCCGCTGCCCGGCGAACTCCTCGGGCCCGGCGTACTGCGCGGTGTGCAGCTGGCGTCCCCGGAAGGTCTCCTGGCCCGGGTAGCGCGGCCAGAAGGGCCGGTCCCAGGTGCCGGTCGCGTTGATCAGCGCCCGCGTAGACCAGGTGCCGTCCGAGGTCTCCACGAGCAGCCGCCCGCCGTCCCCCTCGCGCACCGCGCGCACGTCGACGGGGCGCCTCACCCGCAGGCCGAAGGCGTCCTCGTACGCCGCGAAGTACTCGGAGACGACCGCGGCGGACGGCCGCGCCGGATCGGCGCCGGTCAGCTCCATGCCCGGCAGGGAGTGCATCCCGTGCACCCTGCCGTACGTCAGCGACGGCCAGCGGAACTGCCAGGCGCCGCCGGGCCCGGGGGCGTGGTCCAGCACCACGAAGTCACGCTCCGGCTCGAACCCGGAGCGCCGCAGGTGGTAGGCCCCGGCCAGCCCTGCCTGACCGGCCCCGACGACGACTGCCTCGACCTCACGTATGTGGTTCACGTTTCCACCAACGGCGTGCCGGCTCCCGGTCTTCCCGGTGACCGGGTCCAGCCCGGCGCTCCCGCCGGTCACGCGCCGTGTGCGTCAGGATGGGAGGCATGTCAGACGCCTTCACCACCCGAGTCATCACCCTCGCCACCGGCTCCGCGGAGCGCGTCGCCGACATCACCGGCGACTGCGAGTCCTTCCTCCGCGAGGTGGCGGCCGGCCGCGACGGCCTCCTCAACGTCTTCGTCCCGCACGCCACCGCCGGCATCGCGATCATCGAGACCGGCGCGGGCAGCGACGACGACCTGCTGGCCGCCCTGCACACCCTGCTCCCGGCCGACGACCGCTGGCAGCACCGCCACGGCAGCCCCGGCCACGGCCGCGACCACGTCCTGCCCGCCCTCGTCCCCCCGCACGCCACCCTGCCGGTGACCGACGGCCGCCTGGAGCTCGGCACCTGGCAGTCGGTGTGCCTGGTGGACACGAACAGGGACAACCCCGAGCGCCGGGTGCGGCTGTCGTTCCTCGGCTAGGACGGAGCGGGGGAGGACGGCCCGGCGTCACCGGGCGGAGCGCGGACCCGTCCGCGGTCCGACGTGGACCGTGGCGTACGCGTACGCCTCGCCCTCGCGCGGTGCGCGGTTCCAGGAGCGGGTGGTCAGCTCCGGGAGGATGCCCTCGCGCAGGGCGAGGCGGGGGAGGGCGAGCCCGAACTCGCTCTCCACGGCGGTCAGCAGGCGCCGTTCGCGCGCCTCCTCACCGGCGCCTTCGAGGAGACGCTCCGGATCGAGCGTCCCGGGAACCGGTCCCGAACGTTCGACGTCGGTGCCGCGCAGCGTGAACGCGTACTGTTCCTCGCCCCGCAGCGCGACCGACAGGTGGAACACCGACAGGCCGCCGCGCCGGGCCCTGCGCACCCACAGCACCACGGCCCGGCCGTCGCGCGAGGCGGCGGCGGCCGGGGAGACGAAGAAGCTCCCGGCCGCCGACGTGCGTGGCGCCGGGTCGAAGCCGAACGCCCACCCGGAGTCCGTCCGGCCCACCGCCATCACCGCCCGGTCCTCCCACGGCGCCCGCTCGTCGCGCCGAGGGGACCCGGCCGTGTGGTGGAACCAGGGGTCCCGTCGCCAGGGAGGGAGACCGAGGCCCTCACCTCCCTCCTCGCCGACCAGGGCGGGCAGCGCCTCCGGCTCGGCACCCTCCACCCACAGACACCGGTAGGAGTCGTACGGCGTGTGCCACCGGGCTTCGTCCGCCAGCCATGACAGGCCCGGCGGGTCCAGATCGGGCACCGGGTCCGGGAGGTTCCCCGGCAGGCCGGCCCGCGGCGTGGCCAGCAGCTCCCGGCCGCGCTCCGGTGTCACCACCGGCCCGAGCACGGGATCCGCGAGCAGTCCCAGCGGCGCCAGCAGATCCGGCCCCGGCGGCGACCACGACGGCAGCGCGGCTCGGATCACCCGCCACGCCCCGTCCGTGTCCCCCCACCGCGCCGACTCCCGCGCCCGGTCCACCGCCCGGCCGAAAGCACCGTCCGGCGCGTAGCGGTGGGTGCGGTCCCGCACCCGGGCGAAAATCGCGTCGGCGGCCGCCTGGACGGTGCCGTCGGTCTCGGCGCCCAGCGGGAACCGGTCACGGGGGACGGCGCGGTGGTCCTGCCGCAGGTGGGCTGCGGCCATGACCGGCACCAGCTCGTCCGTGTACCGCGGGTCGGCCACGAGCTCGCCGAAACCGTGGCCACCGCCGGTGTGCGCCAGCGTCTCGATCTGCCGCAGCATGCCCCAGGCGGCCGGCCGGCCGTAGCGCTGCGCCCCGGCCAGCAGCTCGCGGGCGCTCTCCCAGCGTCCGGCCAGCGCCTCCAGCCGCGCCCGCTCGACATCGGCGTCCAGGGCGCGCGTGGTGTCGTTCACGAAGCCGGGAGTGCCCGCGCGGCCCGCGTGGAAGTCCTGGTACTGCTTCTCCATATAGGCGCGGAACGACGGGTACCGGTCGGGGAACTCGCCGCTCCACCCCTTGTACACGTACAGCGCCCACTCGCCGTCCTCGCCGGTGTCGCCGGGGTCCAGCAGGGCGTACGACATGTCCGAGTCGGTCTCCAGCTGCAACGCCCGCTCCCACATGCCGGCGAGGAGCACCTCCTGCTCGGTCGGACGCTCGGACAGCGCCTGCCGGTAGGCCTCGGTCATGCCGAACGGGTCACCGAACCAGCCGATCTCGTGCGCCCCGCCCAACCGGTGTACGGACGATTCGAGCCGCCAGCCGTTGCTGGCCCCGAGGAAGCCCCGGTAGGACGGGGGGAGCCGGGTGCCCAGGCGTTCCTCCGCCGCGAGGATCTCCTCCTCGGTCGCGGGCGGCGAGGCGAGCGCGAGATCGGCGAGGGTGACGCCACCCTCGCCGATGTCCTCCATGTCGTCCTCGCTCGGGACCCACTCGTCCTGCCAACGACGAAGGAACGACTGCCAGTCGAGACTCTCGATCATGCGTGGATTGTGGCAGCCGCCACTGACAGCGGACCGCCACCGGCCCCGTTGCCCTCCCGAGAGGCGCCGGGAGGACGGGGTCAGGCCTCGGTCCGGCCGCGTCCGCGCACCACCGCCCGCCTCAGCAGCGGCCACGCCAGCAGCAGTACGACGATCGCGTACACCGTCACCGCGAACGGCGTGTTCACCAGGCCCGTGACGCTGCCGTCGCTGATCTGCAGGGCGCGGCGCAGCTGCTGTTCGGCGTTGGGGCCGAGGATGACGCCGAGCACGGCGGGCAGGACCGGCAGCCCGTAGCGGCGCATGCCGAAGCCGACCAGGCCGATGACCAGCAGGATCACCAGGTCGACGACCTCGCCGCCGACGGCGTACGCGCCGACCGCCGCGAAGAACATGATGCCCGCGTAGAGGTAGGGGCGCGGGATGCGCAGCAGCTTGGCCCACACCGGCGCCAGCGGCAGGTTGAGCGCGAGCAGCAGCACCATGCCGACGAACAGGGAGGCGATCAGGCCCCACACCAGCTCGGGTTCGCGCTCGAAGAGCAGCGGGCCGGGCTGGATGCCGTACTGCTGGAAGGCGGCCAGCATGACGGCGGCGACCGCGGTGGTCGGCAGCCCCAGGGTCAGCATCGACACCAGCGTGCCCGCCGCCGAGGCCGACGCCGCCGACTCGGGGCCGGCCACGCCCTCGATGGCGCCCTTGCCCCACTCGTCCTTGTGCTTGGACAGCCGCTTCTCCGTCACGTACGACAGGAAGGTGGGGATCTCGGCGCCGCCCGCGGGGATGGCGCCGAAGGGGAAGCCGATGAACGGGCCACGCAGCCACGACTTCCAGGTCCGCCTCACGTCGCCGCGGCCGAGCCAGGGCCGTCCCACCGGGATCGGTTCGGCCGCCGCGCGCCGCAGGTGCGCCGCCACCCACAGCGCCTCGCCGATCGCGAAGAGGCCGACCGCCACGATCACCACGTCGATGCCGTCGGCGAGTTGCAGCGAACCGAAGGTGAGCCGCTGCTGGCCGGTCATCTGGTCCAGGCCCACCAGACCGATCGTCAGGCCGATCAGCAGGGACGCCAGGCCCCTGATCCGCGACGAGCCCAGCACCGAGGTCACCGCGATGAACGCCAGCACCATGATGGCGAAGTAGTCCGGCGCGCCGATGTCCACCGCCAGGTCGGCGACGACCGGCGCCAGCGCCACCAGCAGGACGGTGCCGATCATGCCGCCCGCGAAGTGGCCGATGGCGGCGGCGGCCAGCGCCTGGGCGCCGCGTCCCGCCTTGGCCATGGGGTTGCCCTCCATGGCCGCGACCACCGCGGCGCTCTCGCCGGGGGTGTTGAGCAGGATGGAGGTCGTCGAACCGCCGAACATCGCGCCGTAGTAGATGCCGGCGAACATGATGAACGCGGCGACCGGGTCGAGGCCGTACGTCACCGGCAGCAGCAGCGCCACGGCCATCGCGGGGCCGATGCCGGGCAGGACGCCGATGGCGGTGCCGAGCAGGACGCCGAGGGCGGCCCACAGCAGATTGATCGGGGTGAGGGCCGTGCCGAAACCGTCCATGAGGGAGGTGAGGGCGTTCATGTCAGAGCACTCCCATCAGCGGACCGCCGGGCAGCGGCACCCCGAGAAGCTTGTCGAAGACGACATAGGTGAGCAGGGACAGCACCGCGGCGATCAGCGGATCGCGGTCGACGCGCCGGCTGCCCAGGGCGAAGGCGGCACCCCAGAACAGCAGCGCGCCCGCGACGGGGAAACCGGCCGGCTCGATCAGCACGGCCGCGCCCAGGAAGATCCCGGCGAGCAGCAGCACCGTGCGCCAGTCGGCCGGTTCGGACAGGTCGACGTCCTCACCGCCCTCGGCCTCGCCCCGGCCGCCGCGCAGGACGTCCACGGCGAGCAGCGCGGCGATCACCAGCAGGCCGGCGCCGACCACGACCGGCACGGTCCTCGGGCCGACCGGTCCGCGCTGGGTGATGTCGACGTCCATGGTCAGCGCGTCGGTCAGGACCAGCGCGCCCAGCGCCAGCAGCAGGACGCACACGCCCAGTTCGGAGCGGTCGCGCAGCCACGCGCGCGGCCCGCCGGCCGGCCCGGTGGACGTCCCGGTCCCTGTCGTCCCGGCGGACCCCGTGTTCCCGGTCCGTGTCGTCACAGTCCCAGCTCCTTCAGCACCGACACCACGCGCTTGTCCTGGGCCTCCAGGAACGCGCCGAACTCCTCACCCGACAGGAAGGCGTCGTCCCAGCCGTTCTTCTCCAGGGACTCCTTCCACTCGGGGGAGTCGTGCAGCTCCTCGACCAGGCGGATCAGCTTGTCGCGCTCCGCGTCGGTCAGACCGGGCGGGGCCACGATGCCGCGCCAGTTGGTGAAGTCCACGTCGTAGCCGGACTCCTTCAGCGTCGGGGCGTCCGCGAGTTCGTCCACGCGCTCGGGGCCCGTCACCGCGAGCACCCTCAGCTCGCCCGCCCTGATCTGGTCCAGGTACTCGCCGACGCCGGAGACCCCGAAGCCGACCTTGTTGCCGAGGATCGAGGCGAGCAGCTCGCCGCCCCCGTCGAAGGGGATGTAGTTGACCGACCTGGGGGAGATCCCGGCGGCCTGCGCCATCAGCATCGGCGCGAGGTGGTCGGGCCCGCCCGGGGACGAGCCGCCGCCGACGGGTACCTTGCCGGGGTCCTTCTTCCAGGCGGTGATCAGCTCGTCGATCGTCCGGTACGGGGAGTTCCTGCCGACCACGACGACGTCCTGCTCCTCGGTGAGCCGCGCGATCGGCGTGGTGTCGGCGAGGGTCTTCGGCGCGTGGTTGGAACGGGCGGCGCCCACGACACCGAGGCCCATCGACATGGCCAGCTTGCCGTTGCCGTGCTCGCTCACCAGCCGGCTCAGTCCCACGGTGCCGCCCGCGCCGGGCAGGTTGAACACCTCGATGTTGTGGGTGAGACCGGCGTCCTCGGCGTTCTTCGCGGCCGTGCGGGCGGTGATGTCGTAGCCGCCGCCGGGGGTGTTGGGGACCATGAGGCGCAGGCCGGGGATCTGCGTGCCGGTGTCGGACTCGCTGCCCGTGGAGAGCAGCGGGGGACCGGCGAGGACGAGCACGGCGGCCCCGAGCAGGGCAAGGGGGGTGCGCAGGCGCACGAGTGCCACCACCTGTCGGTTGGGGAGAACGGTAAGGGTCCCGTGGGGGGAGGGGAAGTGGGCCACATGGTGCCCGCACGCCGCTGCCGTGTCGTCCTTGCGGAACCAAGGGATGTTGTGGTCTTTGCGTTCACCGCAGCCCCGGCGGGCGCCGCGCCGGAGCGGCCCGCGTGTCTCCGGTTCATTGCGAAGCCGGCACATCCCTTTCCTCCGCCGCAGGTGGGCGCCATGATGACGGTCCGGAACACCGGCCCGGTCCCGTGCCCCGCCGGGCGGTACCGGTACCGCCCGGGGTGGGCACCGAGCGCGGCACCGCCGGGGCCGTGTCCACGGCACGCACGACCGTCAGCCACCTCACCGACGCGGTGGCGGAAGGAGCAGCACGATGAGGGGTACGGGCGGCACGACCGACGCGTCCGCTACGACCGGCACGACGAGCGGGGGAGGCGGGGGTCACGCGCCCACGGCACCGGGCACGTCCCGCCCGCCCATGACCTCGAGCAGGCCCCGCACCTCCGTGACGGCCGGTGTGCCCCGTACCGCCGCGGCGCCGGGCGGGTCCCGCACCTCCGCCACGGCCGGTGTCTCCCGTGCCTCCGCGGCCCCGGGCGTGCCCCGCACCTCCCCGGCGCCCACGTCCCGTACCTCCTGCGCGGCGGCACGGGACGCCGACGCGATCGGCGTCCTCGTCGTCGACGACGACTTCATGGTGGCCCGCGTCCACCGCGCCTTCGTCGAACGCGTCGAGTCCTTCCGGGTCGTCGGCGTCGCCGGCACCGGCGAGGAGGCACTCGCCGCGGCCGGCGAACTGCGTCCCGACCTGATCCTGCTCGACCTGTACCTGCCCGACCTCTTCGGCCTGGACCTCATCCCCCGGCTGCGCGCCGCCGGGCACGACTGCGACGTCATGGTCGTCAGCGCGGCCCGGGAGGCGGACACGGTGCGCGGCGCCGCGCGCCAGGGCGTCGTGGACTACCTGCTCAAGCCGTTCGACTTCGAGGACCTGCGGGTACGGCTGGAGCGCTACGCCCTCCAGCGGGGCCGGCTGCTCGGCACCGTCGTGCGCAGCCAGGCCGACGTCGACCGGGTACTGGCCAAAGCGGCCGCTCCCGCCGTCACGGACCCGGGGCTGCCCAAGGGCATGAGCGTGGAGACCGCCGAGCTGGTCGCACGCACGCTCCGCGACGCCGACGGCACGCTGTCCGCCAGCGAGTGCGCGGCGCTGACCGGCGTCTCCCGGGTCAGCGCCCGCCGCTACCTGGAGTACTTCCACACCGTCGGCAGCGCCGACGTCTCCCTGCGCTACGGCGTGGCCGGCCGCCCCGAACGCCGCTACCGCTTCCGGGACGCGGTCACCGGCCCGGCACACCCGCCCGCGGCCCGGCCCTGACGTACCGGCGCCGGCCGCTCACCCGGGCGTCGCGTCAGGCACGCCACGCTGCCCGTACCGGGCCGCCGGCCACCCCGTGCTCGGCCAGCGGCCCCACGGTCAGGCCCCTTCCGCGACAGTCGGCGACGAGGCCGGGAAGGGCTCCGAGCGCCGCCCGCCAGCTGCCGGGGGCGGAGGCGTGGTCGGTGTCGTGCAGCAGGACCGTGCCGCCGCCGCCCAGGCCGGCGGTGACGGCCGCCCGTACGGAGGCGGGTGTCGCGTCGTGCCGCCAGTCCTTGCCCCACGCCGTCCACAGGACCGGGCGCAGTCCCGCACGCCGGGCGGCGGCCCAGCGGCCGGAGGTGAGGATGCCGTAGGGCGGCCGGTACCAGTGCGGTGCGCGTCCGGTGACGTCGCCGACCGTGCCGGCCGCCCGCTCCAGCTCGCGGGCGTCCCGCGCCGGCGACGGCAGCCAGGGACGGCCGTGGGACCAGCCGTGGACGGCGACCTCGTGACCCCGCCGCACCAGCTCACGGGCGGTCGCGGGATGCCGGGCGACGTTCTCGCCGAGGACGAAGAACGTCGCCCGCACGCCGAGCTCCTCCAGCGCGTCCAGGAAGCGGGGCGTGGACGCCGGGTGGGGTCCGTCGTCGAAGGTGAGGGCGACGTGGCCGGGGCTGCCCAGACCGGCCAGGGCGGGGAACCAGCGCCGGCGCAGCCCCGGCAGCCAGGTCGCGGCCGGGCCGATGTGGGCCAGCGCGGCGAGGGCCGACACGGTGACGACCGGCAGGGCGGCGGCCGGCACGGTGACCACCGGCGGCACCGCGTACGCCACCCGTCCGGTTCCGCCCCGCCACGTCATCCGCGCCGCCTTCTCGTCCATTCCGCCTCCGTCATCCGTTCCGCCTCCGCCATCCGTTCAGTCTCTGCTCCGCCGGCTCTCCCGGCCCTCCGCCGTCGGGTGTCCGGGGTCCGCTCCGCCCCGGCGTCCCGGCCCGTCGCGTGCCGCCGTCGCGGTGTCCCAGGCGCCGTGCACCGACGGCGCCCGGGCCAGGCCCACGCTGCCGAGGCCGATCAGCGCCACGCCGATCAGCTCGGGCAGCAGCCGTACCCCGAGGACGATCTCCTCGCCGAACAGGGCCCAGCCGAGGCCCACGCTGGTCAACGCGTCCCCGAGGGTCAGCGCCGGCTGTGACGCGGCGAGCGTCCCGGCCCGCAGCGCGCTCTGCAGGAGCAGGAAACTGATCACGCCGACGGCTCCCGTCGCGTACAGCGGCCACTGCGTCAGCACCGCGCCCGCCCCCTGCGGGAACCGTCCGGTGACCTCCTTCAGCAGCGCCGCCGTACCGCCGAACGACACCGCGGACGCCGTCCCGAACAGGGCGGCACGGGGCGCGCCGTGCACCACCCGGCCGACGAGGGCGAAGCCCGTCACCACGCAGAACAGCACCAGCAGCGCCCAGTGCCACCGGCCCGGCGTCGCCGTGTCGTGCCCGGCCGCCGGGGAGGCGGCGCCCAGGAACAGCGCCAGCCCCGCGGCCAGGGCCACGAACGCCAGCCAGGTGCGCGGATCGGGACGCCGGTGGAAGATCATGCTGCCGACCACCAGGGTGAACAGCAGTTCGGTCGCCATCAGGGGCTGGACCACGGCCAGACTGCCCACCGCCAGCGCGGCCGCCTGCAGCACCGTCGTCAGGGCGAGCAGCGCCGCGCCGCCCACCCAGTACGGGTCCCGCACCAGCCGCAGCAGCGAGCGCACCACCGTGTGGACGGCGCCCGCGCGGTCCTCGTCCTGCGCCGCGGCCCGGCGCTGCAGCACCGACGCCGCCGCGTTGGACAGCGCCGCGAGCAGAGCGAGGACGACGGTGAGGACACTCACCGCACGGTGCTCCCGGTCATCCGAACCGGGCGGCCATCCACCGGTACAGCCCGGGTGCCGCGCCCCGGACCCGGCACGGCAACCGCAGCCAGCCGGGTACGTACACCTCGTCCCGGCCCCGGGCCACGGCCCCGCACACCGCGTCGGCGACGCGCTCCGCCGGCACCGGCCGGGGCCTGGACCGGCGGTAGGGCGCGCCGCGGCGTTCGAAGAACGGCGTGTCGACCACGCCGGGCACCACGTGGGTCACGCCGACGCCCGTGCCCCGCAGCTCGTAGCGCAGGGCGTCCGCGAAGGCGCCGAGCGCGGCCTTGGCCGCGGAGTACACGGCCTCGTCGCGCACGCCGACGCAGCCCGCCAGCGAACCGACGAGCACCACCCGCCCCGAGCCCGCCTCGACCATGCCCGGCAGCAGCAGCCGCACCAGCCGCAGCGTGGCCAGCACGTCGATCTCGAAGACCTCGTCGATGGCGTGCGGGGGCATGGTGCGGAACTCCCCGGCCCAGCCGATCCCGGCACCGGCCACCAGCAGGTCCACCGGACCGGCCGTGGTCAGCGTGAAGTCGGCGAGCCGGCGGTCGGCGCCGGGCACGGCGAGGTCCGCGGCGAAGGCGGTGGCCGACGCGTCCTGCGCCACCTCGCGCAGCCGTGCCGGGTCGCGTCCGCTCAGCACCAGCCGCCAGTCGCCTTCGCCGGCCAGCCGCCGGGCCACGGCCGCGCCGATGCCGGAGGAGGCCCCGGTCACGAGTGCCGTACGGGTCCGGGAGCCCTGCTCGCCGGCGGCCGGCCGTGGCTTCGCGCGGTCCGCGTCGGGGGCGGCGAGCCGCGGTCCGGGGGCGGACCGGGCGCGGGAGAACGCATCGACCATGGGTACCACCTTGGCTCGGGGCGGACGCCCCGGAAGCGGCCGGCCCTCCGGGGGCCGTGGCCTCCGGCGTCCGACCGGACGGGCGGTCAAGGAGTATCCCTGACAAAAGGTCCGAAACCCCTTGTGTGGGGTGGTTTGGGATAATCCGGTCGGGCTACCTGAACCGCCGTGCACCCTCGCAGCTCACCCCCGTCCCGCCGGGGCGAGGCCGTGCCCCGGGGCGTTCCGGGGGACGACGGGGACGGCAGGAGCGCCGGGGAGGGCGGGGACGGCCGGCGCCTGCTGCTGGTCAGCGCGAGCATGGGCGCCGGTCACGACACGGTCGCCGCCGAGCTGGCCCGCCGCGCCCGCGAACGCGGCGGCGACGCCCTGGTCGTCGACGTCCTCGCGCTCCTGCCGTACGGCCTGGGCAGTGCCCTGCGGCTCTTCTACCGCGGATCGGTGCGCCACTTCCCGTGGGCGTACGCCGCCCTGTACCGCCTGTTCCTGCGCCCCGGCCCCGGGCGCCGGCCCAGCGGCGCCCCGCTCGCCCGGCTGGCGGGCAGACGGCTGCGGGAGCTGGCCGACCGCGCGGACGCGGACGTGGTGGTCCCCGTCTTCCACCTCGGCGCCCAGCTGACCGGCCATCTGCGGGCCCGCGGGCTGCTGGACGTGCCCAGCGTGGTCCTGGTGATCGACTTCGCCGTCCACCGGCAGTGGCTGCACCCCGGCAACGACCACTGCCTGTGCCTCACGGACGACGCGGCGCGCGAGGTACGGCGGAGCACCGGCACGCCCGCCGGGACCTGCGGCCCGGTGGTGGCCCCCGAGTTCTTCACCGGGGCGGGCGGAGCGGACGGGTGGCGCCTGCTGTTCGAACGGCACGGCCCGGGGCGGCCCCCCGTCGTGCTGTCCGCCGGCGCCTGGGGAGTAGGCACCCGCCTGCGCGCCACCGTCCGGCTGCTGGCGGAGCACGGCTTCCTGCCGGTCGTGCTGTGCGGGAACAACGCGCGGCTGCGGCGTTCCCTGTCCCGCCTCCCGGGCGTGGTCGCGCTCGGCTGGGTGAGGGACATGCCCGGCCTGCTGCACGCCGCCCGCGCCCTGGTGGACAACGCCGCCGGCCAGACCGCCGTCCAGGCGCTCGCCGCCGGGCTGCCCGTCGTCGGGCACCGCCCGATACCGGGCCACGGCGCGGACGGCGTCCGGCGGATGGCGGCCCTCGGCGTGTCGGAGACGGCCGAGGACGACGCCGCGCTGCTCGGCGCGCTGCGGAGGCTGACCGCCCCGGGGCCGGCCCGCCGGGAGCGGATCGCCGCCGGACGCGCGCTGTTCGGGGACGACGCCGTGACCCGGGTGACGGACGCCGCCGACGCGGTGCGCGCCCGCGGGTGAGCCCGCCCCACCCCGCCCCACCCCGCCCCGCGCCGCCGCGACGGACGGCGGGGCGGGCCCCGTTTCCCCGTGCGGACCGGGGGCACCCGGAACCGGCCCGCCACCGGCGGAAGGAGGCTGTGCCGTGCGGCTCGACGAGTTCCTGACCCGGGTCCGTGACCGTGGCGAATACCACAGCGAGCAGGAGGCCGAGCAGGTCAGCACGGCCGTCCTGTGGGTGATCGCGTCCCGGATCGCACCGCAGGAGGCCGCCGCCCTGGCCGAGCACCTGCCGGCGCCCCTGGACGACGCGCTGCGCCTGGAACGGGGACGCCCCGAGACCTTCGGCCGCGAGGAGTTCCTGCGACGCCTGGCCCAGCAGACCGGAGCCCGGCCGCGCACCGCGGAATGGGACGCGGGCGCCGTCCTCTCCACCCTCGCCGAAGCCGTGCCCGCCGACCGCGCCGACGACCTGCGGACCGCGCTGCCCGCGGACTGCGCGGATCTCTTCGGAGGCCCCACGGCGGGCTGACCACGGCACACGCCCCCGTGCGCCGCGAGGTCCGCGCGCCCGGACGTTGCAAGCGGCCGGACCGGGGCACTCGTGGCCGTGGACGAGGCGGCCCGCGAAGGCGGGCGGCCGCGGAGAGAGGCTGAGGCGTTTCATGACGGACGGCGAACAGCGCTACGGCGCCGACGACGACACCCCCCTCGCGGGATACGCGACGCTCGCGACGGTCTTCGCGGCCGGAGCCGGACTGTTCGCCGCGGTGGCGCGGCGCCGCGGGGTCCGGCTGCCCGACACCGTCCCGCCCTGGGACGTGCTCCTGCTGGGGACGGCGACGTTCAAGGCCTCCCGGCTGCTCACCAAGGACAAGGTCACGAGCTTCCTGCGGGCGCCGTTCACCCGGCGGGAGCGCGACAGCAACGCCAACGAGGTGATGGACTCCGCGCGCGGCGACGGGATGCGCCGTGCCGTCGGAGACCTGGTGTCCTGCCCGTTCTGCACCTCCGCCTGGGTGGCCGGCGGGCTGGTCGGCACCTACGCGGTCGAACCGCGGGCGGGCCGCCTGCTGAGCGCGGGTCTGACCGCCGTCGCCCTGTCGGACTGGCTGCAGTACGCGTGGAGCCTGACGGAGCAGCGGGCCGAGGAGTGACCGGAGGGCGCGGCAGGGCCGGCCCGGCACCCGGGTCGGCCCTGCCGCGCCCTCCGGCGTCGGTGCCCCGTCGCTACGGCCGTTCGGTGCTCTTCGCCCGCTCCGCGCGCTCGGCGTGGAGCTGCTTCACCCGGGCCGCCTCCTTGCGGACGTCGGCCTGGGTCGCCTGCTCCCGCTCCAGCCACTCGGGACGCTCCTGCTTCAGCGCGTCGATCTGGGCCGTGGTGAGCGCCTCCTCGATGCCTCCGCGGCGCAGGCCCGCGATGGAGACGCCCAGCTTGGCCGCCACCACCGGCCGCGGGTGGGGGCCGTCGCGCCGCAGGTCGCGCAGCCACTGGGGCGGGTCGGCCTGCAGGGCGTTCAGCTCGGCGCGCGTGACGACGCCCTCCCGGAACTCGGCGGGTGTGGCCTCGAGGTACACACCCAGCTTCTTCGCCGCGGTCGCGGGCTTCATGGTCTGGGTGTTCTGGTGCGACGTCATGGTGTCAAGGGTATCGAGCATGTGAGCGGTCCCCGACCACGCCCGGTAACCTGGCCGGGTGACAGGCTCGGAAGAACCCCCCTCGTTCCGGCTCGCGTACGTCCCGGGGGTGACGCCCGACAAATGGGTGCGCATCTGGAACGAGCGGCGGCCCGGCGTCCCGCTCTCCCTGGTCCAGGTTCCCGCCGCCGGGGCGGGCGACGCGCTGCTGGGCGGCGACGCGGACGCCGGACTGGTGCGGCTGCCCGTCGACCGGACCGTCCTCAGCGCGATCCCCCTCTACACCGAGACCACGGTCGTGGTGATCCCCAAGGACCACCTGGTGACCGCGGCCGACGAGGTGACCCTCGAGGACCTGGCCGACGAGATCGTGCTGCACCCCCTCGACGACGTGCTCGGCTGGGAGCGGCCGCCGGGCCGGCCCGCCCTCGAACGCCCGGCGACCACCGCGGACGCGGTCGAACTGGTCGCGGCGGGCATCGGCGTCCTCGTCGTCCCCCTGTCGCTGGCCCGCCTGCACCACCGCAAGGACCTCACCCACCGGCCGGTCACCGACGCCCCCGGATCGGGCGTGGCCCTGTCGTGGCCCGAGGACGCGCACACGGACCTGGTGGAGGAGTTCATCGGGATCGTCCGCGGCCGGACCGTCAACAGCACCCGCGGCCGGCGGCCCGACGCGGCGCAGCCGAAGGACGACGGGCGCACCGGAACGGCTCCCGCCCGCCGCAAACCGGCGCAGGGAAAACCGGCGCAGGGAAAGAAGCCGGCCTCCGGTAAACAGGCCTCCGGCAGAGCGTCCTCCGGAAAACCGGCCTCCGGCGGCGCACGGCGCGCCTCGGGCGGCGGCGCCAGGGGCGGGCGACGAGGCAGGCCCCGCCGCTGACACCCCCGGCGGAGCCGGCCTCGGCGGACCGTCGGCGCGGGCGCCGTCACTTCACGTACGACGCCCGCCGCGCGGTCGCCACCACCCGCTCGCCCTCCTCGCGTCCGAGCAGCCCCGCGCCCACCCACGCCGCGACCGTCGACCGCACGTGCGCCACCAGCGCGCCCTTGCCGCGGAACGGGGCCGCGGCCCAGATCTCGTCGAGCAGTGTGGTGCCGTCCTCCTTCGCCGGGTTGGCGACGCCCGAGTCGCTGCCGCCGAGGACCACCCGGGGTTCCGAGCGGCGGAAGTACGCGTGCGTCGGGTCCTCGGTCCCCTCGGAGAACGGCGCCCACTCGACGCCGTCCAGCGTGTAGTGGAGCGGCTTGCCGGGGACCGGGGTCAGGGTGGGCAGCAGGTCGCCGGAGAGCGCCGCGTCACGGTACAGCCCGACCTCCAGGTGGCCGGTGGCGGCGCTGCGGGCGACCAGGTTGACGGGGCCGTGGAACAGTGCCTGCAGTGTCGGGTCGTCCAGGGCCCGCTCCACCCGCAGCCGGAAGGGAATGCTGACGCGCACGGTGTCTCCCGGGCGCCAGGCCCGGGACACGGTGAAGTAGCTTCCCGGCGTCGCGGCGCCCGGTACCGCACGGCCGTTGACGGTGACCCGGAATCCGGCCCCCGCCCAGGACGGCACGCGCAGCCGCAGCGCGAAGGAGGCGCTGCCCCCGCCGATCGTGAGGGTGCTGCCCTGCTCGCGGGGGTAGTCCGTCACCTGCGAGACGGTGACGCCCTTCTCCGCCCAGGTCAGCGTGGAGGGGCTGTAGAGGTTGACGTAGAGGGCACTGCCGTCGGCCGCGGCGAAGTACACCGAGTCCTGGTACTTGGTGGCGCTCTCCATCCCCGTGCCCTCGCAGCACGTCGTGCCCTGCTTGGGGGTGTAGTCCCGCACGTGGCCGGGGGTCAGCCCGATGAAGTAGGTGACGAGGGGTTTCTCGGCGTCCGGCCTGTCCTGCTTCGAGCCGAGCACCTGGTTGTACAGCGCCCGCTCGTAGTAGTCCATGTACGCCGGGTCCTGGTCGTGGAGGAACAGGGCCCGGCTCAGCTTGAGCATGTTGTAGGCGCAGCAGGTCTCGGCCGTGGTGGCGCCGATCGTGCCGGCGATCACGCCCCGGGCCTTCCAGAACTCGCCGGTGCTGGTGCCGCCGATGGCGTACATGCGGTGCGGTACGACCATGTGCCAGAAGTTCTTCGCCGCGGTGAGGTAGCGGGCCTCGCCCGTCTCGTCGTACAGCCGCACCAGGCCGGTGAAGATCGGTATGTGCTGGTTGGCGTGCAGTCCGTCGAGGACGTCGGTGTCCGCGGCGCAGGCGTCGATCAGCCGGTCCAGGTCGAACAGGCGGGCCAGGGCGAGGTGCTCGGCCCTGCCGGTGAGGGCGTGCAGATCGCAGATCGCCTCGACGATGCCGCCGAACTCCCCGCTGGAGAACAGGCCCCACATCCGCTGCAGCACGGCGGCGGGCAGCTTCGAGAGCCGGGAGTGCATCCAGTCGCCCAGGCCGGAGGCGAGGTCCAGCGCCCGGTCGTCGCCGGTGGCGAGGTGGGCGTCCAGCAGTCCCTGGAGGATCTTGTGCGCGGTGTAGTACGGCGCCCACACCCTGGTGTAGTTGCTGGCGGTCATCGATTCCAGCTCGATGAACTGCGTCTCCGGGTACGCGGCGAGGAACCCGGGGTGGCTCGGTCCGCCCCAGGTGCGGCGCAGGGTGGCGGTCAGACCGCGCCCCGAGGCGTCCGCGAAGGTGCTGCCGCGGGTCTCGTCGAAGGCGTACGACGCGAGGTCGCCCCGCCCGGCCGGGGTGTCGGCCGGGCGGCCGTCCTGCAGGGCGGCGATCTCGGCGGCGCTCAGGGCGCGCGACCAGACGTCGAACCCCCCGAAGGCGCCCGCGAAGACCGGGTCGGCGGGGTAGTGCGAGCGGCCCAGCCAGTGGTGGGCGAGGGGGCCGAGGGCCGCCGGCGTCAGGGACATGCCCGTGTTGCGGGCCACGGCCTTCCCGTCGACGTAGAGGGTGCCGGTGCCCTCGGCGAGGGTCACGGCCAGGTGGCTCCACCTGCCCAGGGGCAGCGCGGCCGTGCCGTCGATGCCCTGCTCGCCCCCGGCGCCGCCGGCGGTGATGGCGAAGCGCGGCACGCCGTCGGCGTTGCGGGCGGCGAGGTAGAGGTAGCGGTGGGTGTCGTCGCCGAAGTCGAGGACGCGGGCCCAGTCGCCGTCGTGGGCGGGCCTCACCCAGGCGGCCAGCGTGATCGTGGAGGTGTCGCCGAGGACGCCGGCGGGCAGGTCGACGTACTGGTGGGAGCCGCGCACGTTCTCCGCGGCGGGGCCGAAACGGCCCTCTGTGCTCAGCACGGCGGGGGCGCGCCGCAGGGCTTCGCGCACCTCGGCCAGCGCCCCGACCATGACGCCGATCCGCTCGGCGAACAGCCGCTCCCCGGTGCCGCGGTACGCCTGCGACAGCATGGTCAGGAAGTGGCCGGTGTAGTGGCCGCGCAGATTGCCGTTGGCCTCGCCGTCCAGTCCCTCCCAGCCGCCGGGCGCGACCGCGCCGAGGGTGGAGAGGCCGGCGTTGGCCCGGAAGACCTGGAGCAGCCGGTTCACGTCGTAGCCACGGGCGTGGTCCAGCATCAGCCGCCGCTTGTCGTGGAAGACACCCGGACCGAGTGACACGTCCTCCAGCGGGAACGGCCGTGCCGACCAGGACGCCGGTGCCGCGAGGTTCGCGGGCGCGGCCTGTCGCGCGGCGCCGGTCCGGCCGGCCGCCGCGTACGCCGTACCGGACATCGCGGCGGCGGCCGAGGCGGCCGTGGCGGCCGCCAGAAGAGTCCGCCGGGAGAGAGGCGCTGCCATGGGCTCCTCGTTTCTTCGGTTGTCACGTGGGGGAGGGGACGACCAGCTCGTTCGGTATGTCGATCACTGTTCGGAAGATCGTCCAGACGATAGGCAAGGGCCGTGGGAGCGTCAACGGTACTGACGAGTTCGGCCGGCAGGGGTGGGCCCTGGGGGGCGCCCGCGTGCTCCCGACGGGTGTGCGGCCCTATTTCCGCGCCGCGCGCCCGATCGACTCCACCAGCGGCAGCAGCCGGTGCGGAACGCGCTCGCGCAGGGCGACCTCGCTGCGGGTGCGGACCACGCCGGGCAGGCTGATCAGCTTCTGCACCACGTCCTCCAGATGCGCGTTGTCCCGGGCCACCACCCGGGTCAGCAGATCGCCGCCGCCCGTGATGGAGAAGGCCTCGACGATCTCCGGCACGGCCGCCAGAGCCTCGCCCACCTCGTCCAGATGGCCCTGGGTGACCTCGATGTGCACGAACGCGAGCACGGGATGGCCCAGCGCGGCGGGGGAGAGGGACGGCGCGGCGCCGGTGATCACACCGTCGCGCTCCAGCCGGTCCAGCCGGGCCTGGAGCGTCCCGCGGGCGATCTTGAGGATGCGGGCGTACTCGCGCACGCTGGTGCGCGGCTGCTCCAGCAGCAGCCGCAGGATGCGGGTGTCGAGCTCGTCGACCGCCATGACGTCCCGGCCTCCCTCGTCGTCTCGTCGTCTCGTCGTCCAATGGCTCTGCGGTGGCCGCAGGGAAACCCTGATCACTGTACCAATGGCACAGCCTGGAAGACGGCTGTTGAGCCACTGGTGGGAGAGATGCTCATATGGACAGGTCGATGGCGCTGCGGATCCCGCGGCGCCTTTTTCATGCGGGTGACGTCCGACCAGTGCGTGAGGGGGCGGTAATCAGTGCTGAAGAAGGTGTTCGTGAGCCCGGACCCGGGGCGGACGCGGCTGCGCTTCGCCGCGCGGGCCGTGCTCGGCATCGGGCTGGCCGTCGTCGTCTGCGGCCTGGCCGGCATCTCCCTCGTGGGCGCCGTCATCGGCGGACTGGCCGCGCTGCTCGCCCTGTTCACCGTCACCGACGCCACCGTGCGCGGCCAGGCGGTCACCACCGCGCTGCTGCCGGTGGCGGGGCTGCCCGTACTGACCGCCGCGGCCGTCCTGCACGGCCACCCCGTCGCCCGCGACCTCGCCTTCCTCGCCGTGGTCGGGGCCGGGGTCTACGCCCGCCGCTGGGGTCCGCGCGGCCACAGCCTCGGCGTGTTCGCGTTCATGACCTTCTTCATCGCCCAGTTCCTGCACGCCACCACGGGCCGGCTGCCCGAGATGTTCGCCGCCGTCCTGCTGTCCGTGGCCACCGCGGCGGTGGTGCGCTTCGGCCTGTGGTGCTACGAGCGCCGCCTGGCCCCGCCCGTCGTGCCCGCCCCGCCCGGCGGCACCGGGCTCTCCCGCATCACCACCCGCCAGGCCGTGCAGGCCACCGTCGGCGCCGGCTTCGCCCTGGTCGTGGGCCAGATGGTGTCAGGCGACCGCTGGTACTGGGCCGTCGGCGCCACCTGGTGGGTCTTCGTCAACACCGTCTCGCGCGGCGACACCCTCGTCCGCGGCTTCCGGCGGGTGCTCGGCACGGCCCTCGGCATCGGCCTCGGCTTCCTGATCGCCGTCCCGGTGGCCGGCGCGGCGGTCCCCACGGCCGTCCTCGCCGCCGTCTGCGTCTTCGGCATCTTCTACACCGCCGCGGTGTCCTACACCTGGATGATGCTCTGCGTGACCCTCCTCGCCGAGCTGCTCTACGGCCTCCTCGGCGTCCTCGGCCCCGGGCTGCTCGCCCTGCGGATCGCCGAGACCGGCGTCGGCGCGCTCGGCGCCGTTCTCGCGGTGCTCTTCGTCCTGCCCGTCACCACCCACGCCGTCACCGACGCCTGGATCCAGCGGGCCCTGCGCTGCGTCCACGCCTGCACCGCCGAGGCCGCCGCCCGCCTCGCCGGCACCGAGGGCGCCGATCCGGCGCCGCGCGTGGCCGAACTCGAGCAGCTCCTCGGCCGGGTACGGTTCTCGGTCGCCCCGCTGGTGCACCCGCTCAACCCCGTGCGCGGCCGCAAGCGCCGCGCCCGCCGCGTGCTCGCCCTGCTCGACGACTGCGCCCGCGAGGTCCGCGGCCTGGTCGCCGTCGCCGCGGACCCGGAGGCCTCGCACGACGCCCGGCTGGCCGCCGCCTGCTGGCGGGTCGAGACCGCCGTGGAGGCGCTCACCGGCGGCGGAGCGGTCCCCGCCCACCCGCAGCGGCCGCCCGCCGCGGAACCGGCGCTGGCCCACCTCCACGGTCTCGAACGCGCCCTGGCCGAACTCGCCGCCCCCCTGCGCGGCCCGTCCGGCTCCCCGCTGGTCGGCGCCTGACCCGACGCGCCCCTCGTCGCCCATTTGGTCTAGACCGCGAGTGATCGACTGCTACCGTCGCTCCAGGGCGACGACCGGTCGGCACCCGGCGTGGTGTCCGACGAGGCACGGGACGAGAGGGGCCAGTGGTGGCGGACGACGGCAGGCGGCAGCGGCGGGCTTACATCGGGTCGTTCACGGCGGCCGGAGGCCCCGGGATCGTGACGGCGGCCGTCACCCCGGGCGAGGGCACGCTGACCTTCCTGAGCAGCACGAACGGTGTCCCCGACCCCTCCTATCTCGCCCTGGCCCCCGGCGGACGCATGCTCTACGCGGTCAGCGAGACCGCCGAGGGCGCGGTCGCCGCGTACCGCGCCGAGGGGGACGGGCTGGAGCCGGCCGGGCGGCCGGTTCCCGTCGGCGGCGACGGACCGACCCACCTCTGCCTGTTCGCCGGACACGTCCTGACCGCCAACTACGGCTCGGGAAGCGTGAGCGCCGTACCGGTCCGCTCCGACGGCACCCTCGCCCGGTCCGCGTCCGGCGTGCTGCGGCACACCGGGAGCGGACCGCACGCCCAGCGCCAGCAGGGACCCCACGCCCACCAGGTGCAGCCCGACCCCAGCGGCCGCTGGGCGGTCAGCGTGGACCTCGGCACCGACTCGGTGCGCGTGTGCACCCTGACGGACGGCGCCCTCGCCGTGCACCGGGAGATCGCGCTGCGCCCCGGCTCGGGACCGCGGCACCTGGCCTTCCACCCGGACGGCACCCACGCCTACGTGGCCAACGAACTCGCCCCGACCGTCACCGTCTGCCGCTGGGACGCCGCCGACGGCACGCTGAGGCCGCTCACCGAGGTGGCGGCGCTGCCCGACGCCCCGGCCGGCGACGCCTACCTCTCGGGCATCGCCGTCTCGCCCGACGGCCGCTTCGTGTGGACCGCGACCCGCGGCGAGGACGTGCTGTCCGTGTTCGCCGTCGGACCCGACACGCTGCGGCTGACGGGCACGGTGCCCTGTGGCGGCCACTGGCCACGGGCGATCACCGTGTCGGACGGCTTCCTCTACGTGGCCGACGAACGCTCCGGGGACGTCACCTGGTTCGCCCTCGACCCGGAGACGGGCGTACCCCGCCGCGCCGGCTCGCTCGCGGTCCCGGCGGCGTCCTGCGTGGTCCTCGGCTGACCGGACCGCCGCAGGGCACGACGAAGGGCCCGCCCCGTACGGGGCGGGCCCTTCCGGCCGTACGTGCTGTGCCGTGTGGTGCCGTGCCGGGCGGTGTCCGCGTCAGCGGACCGGCGCGCCCTGCGGCTGCTGCGGCGAGATGCCCAGCGCCGTCGTGTACTTCGCCAGCGCCAGCTTGCCGACCGCCGGGTACGGGCCGAGCGGCTCGGCGCTGGAGCAGCCGGCCTCCTTCGCCGCCTCCTCCAGCAGGGACGCGTCGATCTCCGGGCCGATCAGGTACGGCGCGAGCGCGAGCTGCTGCGAGCCCGAGGAGCGCAGCTGCTCGGCCACGGACGCGATCGAGCCCTCCTCGTCCAGCGCCGCCGCCATCACCGGTACGGCCAGGCGCGCGGCCAGCAGCATGCCGGTGATCCCGGCCGCCTGCACGGCTTCGTCACCGCCCACGGAGGCCAGGATGATGCCGTCCGCGGCGGTCGCCACGGTGAACAGCCGGGCACGGTCGGCGCGGGCCAGGCCGGCCTCGGAGAGCCGCACGTGCAGCGCCTCGGCGAGCAGCGGGTGCGGGCCGAGCACATCGGTCAGCTCCGCCGTGACGCGGCTGTCCATGACGGCCTGGCGGATCCGGCGCAGCAGCGCGGCGTCCGGGCCGGCGAGCAGCGGCACGACGACGGCGACGGGGCCCTCGGGTTCCTTCACGTCCGGACCGGCGGCGCGCGCCTGCTCGAGGCGGGCGGTGCGTTCCTCGGCGGCGCGGGCCAGTACGGCCGACAGCGGCGGGAACTCCTCGCCGTCACCGTCGACGTAGCCGATGCGGGCGTCGAGGCCGGGCAGCTCGGCGCGGGCGATGCTCACGACCTCGTCGGCGAGACCCCGGACGGCGCTGCTGGGCGTGCCCGGCACCGCGAGGACGAGCGCGGGAGCGCCCTCGGGAGCCACCAGGGGCTCGGGTCGGCGGTGCCGCCCGGGCTGGCGGGGGCGCGGCATTCGTACTGGCAGGCCGGACGCGGGCCCAGTGGGGGAGCTCATGGCGCCGCATGTTACTGGTTTCCCGGGTCTCCCCGTTCGGGGAGGGGGCGGGTGAGCGCCATCCGTCCGGTTTTGTCTGATGAGTGCTGTACGGATCGGACGACATCGGCACGATTCCCCTCGCCGGGGGACCGTTGTCGGCCATCCGTCGCCGGCGGTCCGGGGCGGCCGTCCGGCGTCAGCCTCCCGGATCGGCCGTCCGGTGTCAGCCGTCCGGCAGCGTCGTCACCGTCAGCATCCGTGCGTCGGCCGGGAGGGCGAGGGATCCGGTCGCCAGGTCGGCCGCGATGCGTACCGAACCGTGCAGCGGGTCGCCGTCGGCCGTCACCCGCCGCGCGTGCGGCAGCCGTCTCGCCAGCTCCTCCTCCAGGGGCGCGGTCAGGGCGTCACCCGTCCGCAGCAGGCCACCGGTGACGGCGACGCGCGGTTCGCCGTGTGCCGGGCAGACCGCGGCGGCCGAGTCGGCCATGTGCCGGGCGGCGGCGCGCAGGATGCCCCGGGCGACGGGGTCACCGTCCGCGCAGGCGGCCACCTCGGGCGCGAACGAGGCGAGGACGGCGGGCCGGTCGGTGCGCGGATACAGGGCCCCGGGCAGCCCCGTGACCGGCCCGAACCGCTCCTTCGCGCGGGCCAGCAGCGGCACGGAGCCGCCCTCCCGCCCGTCGTGGGCGCGCAACGCCGCCTCCAGCCCGGCCCGCCCGATCCAGGCGCCGCCGCCGCAGTCGCCGAGCAGATGCCCCCAGCCGTCCGCGCGGCGCCAGCACGTCAGGTCGGTGCCGACCGCGATCAGCCCCGTACCGGCGGCCACCACGGCCCCGGCCCGGGGGCCCAGGGCGCCCACGTACGCGGTGACGGCGTCGGCGGCGAGCGCGACCGTCCGCACGCCCAGCTCCCGGGCCAGGGCGCCGGGCAGTTCGGCGCGCAGGGCGTCGCCCAGGGTGGCGAGTCCGGCGGCCCCGACGACGACGGTGCCGAGCCGGGTCACGCCGGTCTCCTCGGCCAGGGCCCGGGCCATGGGCACCAGTTGTTCCAGCAGGTGCCCCGGTTCGATGCCGCGCGCCCCGGTGCGCACGGGCTCTCGCGACGCACGCCGCCCCAGCGGACCGCGCCCGCCCTCCCCGGCGGTGCCGACGACGACGCGGAGTCCGGAACCACCGGAGTCCACGGCCAGGAAACCGCGGCCGGCCGCCGCAGCGGGCACAGGACGCACCGCGTACCTCCCTCTCCGGCCCTTCGGCCTCCCTCTGCGACGGCTTGGCCGGACGAGCCCTCCGGCCGCCGGCCGGCGTCGATGAGCAGGAAGAGTAGCGCCCGGCGGCGCCGAGGGCCCGGGGGCCGGGGGACCGGTCCGCCGGTACGGACTGTCGGTACGGACTGTCGGTGCCGGCCAGTAGAGTGGCGCACCGTGGCACCACGACCCTTGCATGAACTTGTCGAAGCCGGCTGGGCGAAGGCTCTGGAACCGGTCGCCGGACGTATCGCGGGCATGGGGGACTTCCTGCGCGCCGAGGTGGCGGCCGGACGGACCTATCTCCCGTCGGGGGCGAACGTCCTGCGGGCGTTCCAGCAGCCCTTCGATGACGTACGGGTCCTGATCGTCGGTCAGGACCCCTACCCGACACCGGGAATGGCGATCGGCCTGAGCTTCGCCGTCTCGCCGGAGGTGCGGTCGCTGCCGGGCAGCCTGGAGAACATCTACCGGGAGATGCACACGGACCTGGGCCTGCCCAGGCCCTCCAACGGTGACCTCACCCCGTGGACCCGCCAGGGCGTGCTGCTGCTGAACAGGGCGCTGACCACGGCCCCGCGCAAGCCGGGAGCGCACCGCGGCAAGGGCTGGGAGGAGGTCACGGAGCAGGCCATCCGCGCCCTCGTCGCACGCGGCAAGCCGCTGGTGTCCATCCTGTGGGGACGCGACGCGCGCAACCTGCGCCCCCTGCTCGGGGAGTATCCGGCGATCGAGTCGGCCCACCCCTCGCCGATGTCCGCGGACCGGGGCTTCTTCGGCTCCCGCCCGTTCAGCCGGGCCAACGACCTTCTGGTGCAGCAGGGAGCCGAGCCGGTGGACTGGCGACTGCCGTAGAGCGACCGCAGTAGAGCGACCGCCGTGGGGGAAAGCGCCGTCGGCGGGGAGGTCACCCGACGACCGCGGCCCGTACGCACAGCACGTCCGGCAGGTGGGAGGCGAGCTGCCGCCAGCTGTCGCCGTCGTCGGCGGAGGCGAACACCTCGCCGTTGCGGTTGCCGAAGTAGACGCCGGCCCGCTCGGCGTCGTCGGTGCTCAACGCGTCGCGCAGCACCGTGCCGTAGTGGTGCTCTCGCGGCAGCCCCGCCGTCAGCGGCTCCCAGCTCCGGCCCGCGTCCGCGGTGCGGTAGACCCGGCAGCGGCGGCCGGCCGGGACGCGGTCCGCGTCGGCGTTGATCGGGAACACGTAGGCGGTGTCGCCGCGGTGCGGGTGGGCGGCCACGGCGAAACCGAACGTGGACGGCAGTCCCTCGCCGATGTCCGTCCAGTGCGCGCCGGCGTCGTCGCTGCGGTACACGCCCCAGTGGTTCTGCAGATAGAGCCGGTCCGGGGTGGCCGCGTCCCGCGCGACCTTGTGCACGCACTGGCCGAACTCCGGGTCCGGGTCCGGCAGGAACACCGCGGAGACACCCGAGTTGGACGGCTCCCAGCTCGCCCCGCCGTCGGTGGTGCGGAAGACGCCCGCGGCGGAGACGGCGACCGTCACCGAGTCCGGATCGCGCCGGTCGGTGAGGACGGTGTGCAGCCCCTCTCCGCCACCGCCCGGAGCCCACCGCGACCGGGTGGGGTGCTCCCACAGCGGACGGACCAGCTCGAAGCTCTCCCCGCGGTCCTGGGAGCGGTACAGCGCGGCCGGTTCCGTGCCCGCGTAGACCACGTCCGGTTCCGCGGCGGACGGGTGCAGCTGCCACACGCGCTCCAGCGAAGCGTCCGTGTCCTCGGGGAACCTGACGGCCGGCCGCGCCGGTTCCGTCCAGGTCCGGCCCAGGTCGTCGGAGTGGAACACCGACGGCCCCCAGTGCGCGCTGTCGCCGCCGGCCAGCAGCCGCGGGGTGCCGCCGCGGGTGTCGACGGCGACCGAATAGACGGCCTGCGCGTTGAAGCAGGGACTCTCGTCGAACTCCCAGACGCCGCCCCGCCGGCGCCCGATGAACAGGCCCTTGCGGGTGCCCACGGCGAGCAGTACCTCGGTCATGCCGATCACCTCCGCGGCGTCACCGTCGACGCCATCGTCCCGGACACCCGCCAGTCTGCACCCGGCCACTGACAGTCACCCCCGGAAAGGGCGACGCCGCAGGTCGGGACGGTGGTGCCGGGCACGCGGAGAGGTCCGGGCGGACACCGCCCGGACCTCTCCACCCGGTCGTCACCGGGTCACACGGCCCAGCCGTACTGGTCCGGCACCCGGGCCTCGCCGTCCAGCTCGCGCGCCGCCCGCTGCGCCCACGACGGGTCGCGCAGCAGCTCGCGGCCCAGCAGCACGGCGTCGGCCTCGCCGTTGGACAGGATCTTCTCCGCCTGCCCGGCCTCGGTGATGAGGCCGACGGCGGCGACCGGCAGGGAGGTCTCCGCCTTCACACGCGCGGCGAACGGGACCTGGTAGCCGGGGCCGGCCGGGATGCGCACCCGGGCCGCGTTGCCGCCGGTCGAGACGTCGAGCAGGTCGATTCCGTGGGCCTGCAGGTCACGGGCGAGACGGACGGTGTCGTCCGGAGTCCAGCCGCCCTCGTCCAGCCAGTCGGTCGCCGAGACACGGAAGAAGAGCGGCTTGTCCTCGGGCCACACCGCGCGCACCGCGTCGACGACCTCGAGGGCGAAGCGGACGCGGTTCTCGTACGAGCCGCCGTAGGCGTCGGTGCGGTGGTTGGAGTGGGGCGAGAGGAACTCGTGGATCAGGTAGCCGTGGGCGCCGTGGATCTCGGCGATCTCGAACCCGGCGGCCAGCGCCCGGCGTGCGGCGTCCGCGAACTGGCCGACGACCTCCTGGATCTGCTGCACCGTCAGCTCGTCCGGCACCGGGTGCTCCTCGTCGAAGGGCAGCGCGCTGGGCGCCTGCGGCTGCCAGCCGTGCGCGTCCGCGCCCAGCGGGGCCCCGCCCTTCCAGGGCTGACCGGTCGACGCCTTGCGGCCGGCGTGCGCGAGCTGGATCGCGGGCACCGTGCCCTGCGCGCGCAGGAAGTCCGTGATCCGGCGGAACGCCTCGGCTTGGGTGTCGTTCCACAGGCCGAGGTCCTGCGGGGAGATCCGGCCCTCGGGCGACACGGCGGTGGCCTCGACGATGATCAGGCCGGTGCCGCCCGTCGCGCGTGCGCCGTAGTGCACGAAGTGCCAGTCGCCGGGGACACCCGCCGCCGGGCCCGTCGGTTCCGCCGAGTACTGGCACATCGGAGGCATCCACACCCGGTTGGGGAGGGTGACGTCGCGCAGCTTCAGGGGCTGGAAGAGGGCGCTCATGGGTGCTGCTCCATCTGTCGGGGTCCGGAAGACGCTTCGTACGATAACCCTCGTAGTACGCCATGTGTCAAACTACGACGCTCCTCGTACGATGGAGAGGCCACCCGCCCGCGCTCCCCGCGCCGACGGGACCCCGGACGAACTGGAGCCGCTGTGACCCCCGCCACCGCCGTCAGCCGTGACCTGCCGCACCCGACGCGGGAGGAGATCCGGCTGGAGTGCGTGCTGCACGCCCTGTCCGACCCGTTGAGGCTGCGGATCGTGCGGGACCTCGCCGTCGGCGGCGACGGGCTCTTCTCCTGTTCGTACTTCGACCTGCCCGTCACCAAGTCCACCAGCACCCATCACTTCCGGGTGCTGCGCGAGAGCGGGGTGATCCGGCAGGTCTACCAGGGCACGGCCAAGATGAACGGGCTGCGCCGGGACGACCTGGACGCGCTCTTCCCCGGGCTCCTGGACGCCCTCCTGGAGGCCGCCGACCGGCAGGCCGCCCGCCTCGGTTCCGGCCCGGCGCCGGAGGCCGGTGCCTGACCGGGTGCCGCTGCGCTGTCGGGGTGCCGCCCGGAGAGGGCCGCGCGTGTGTCGTCCGGACGGAATGTGATCATGCGGTTACGTTGCGCGGGTGCCAGAAGCATCCTTCGTTGATCGTTCTCTTCAGCTTTCCGACCGCTGTCCGGACGACGGTGAGATGTCCGTGCGGCATACCTGGGCGGTGCGGGTGGGGGACGCCACCACGTCCTGGTTCGACGTCCGGTGGACGTTCGCCGACGGCGCGCGGGTCGACGCGCTCGCCGTGCTGTCCCGGGGCGGGGTCCGGATCGAGGACGTACGGGCCGAGCCGGCCCTGTCCCTCGACGACCTGTCCGTGCTCGCCGAATGGCTGGAGAACCCGCTCTCCGAGGTCTGCGCGCCGGCCGCCGGGAGCGGCCCCGCCCCGGCCGGTTCGCGGCGGGCGCGCGTCGCCTGGCCGCGCGGCAGGGAGGGGCGCCGGCTCGTCGCGCAGGAGTACCGGACGGCCCGGGAGGCGGGCCACGACCCGGTCCTCGCGGTCATGCGCGCGACCGGGCACAGCAGGCGCAGGTCCCTCAGGCTGATCGGCCAGGCCCGCGACGACGGCTTCCTCACCCCGCGCCGCGCGCGCCGCTGACGGCGGGCGGTGCGACCACGGCGCCGGGGGAGCGCAGGGGGCGGGGCCTCACAGCATCTCGCGCATCCGTGTGATCTCGCTCGTCTGCTGGGCGACCACGTCGTCGGCCATCTCCTCGATCTGCACGTTGTTGCCCTGCGCCTTCACGTCCGTGGCCATGGTGATCGCCCCCTCGTGATGGGTGATCATCAGTGTGAGGAAGAGCCGGTCGAAGGCCTTGCCCCGCGCCGCGCGCAGCTTCTCCATCTGTTCCTCGGTCGCCATCCCCGGCATCGCGGCATGGTCGTGGCCGCCGTCCGACTCCTTCTGGCCGTGGGTCTCCAGCCAGCCCCGCATGGCCGCGATCTCCGGACCCTGGGCGGCGGAGATCCGCTCGGCGAGCTTCTTCACCCGGCCGGACTCGCCGTGCTCCGGTGCGAGCGCGGTCATCTCCAGGGCCTGGGCGTGGTGCTGGATCATCATCCGCGCGTAGGCGACGTCCGCCGAGTTGGGGGAGTCGTCGTCGGTGCGCTGCCGCTCGGCGTCCTCGGCCGAGAGCGTCCGGTTCCCCTCCCCGGGCGCGCCCGGGACGAGCACCGAAGGCCCGGCCGCCGCGGCCGACTTCGTCTCCGAGCCGGAGTCGCAGGCCCCGAGTCCGAGCACGGCCAGTGCGGTCAGCGACGCCGTGACGAGCGACGCGCGGATCGACGCGGGGCGGATGGGCACGACAACCTCCTGTGACTGGGGGCGTCCTCTTCGGGGCGAGAGGCACGGGACAGCTGGTGAGTGCGATGACCGTCCTAGCACGCTTCCGCGCACCGCTGATCAGAAAACTTCATTACGTGTTTGTTGCCCCCTGTTGGTATGTGCATGGCGAAGACGATACTGCGGGGACGCGTGAACCGTTCCGACGGGAACGGACGTAGGGAGGAAACAGTGACCCTGTTGAGCGACCCGCGAACACGGCGCAGACGCCTGGGAGTTGCGACGGCCGCCGCCGGGCTGGTGGCCGCGCTGCTCACGGCCGTACCGGCCGCGGCGACCCCCGATCCGGGGGACGGCCCGGCCAAGTCGAAGGAGGTGTCCTCCAGTGCGCGCGCCGAAGCGCGCGACGCCATCGCGAGCGGCGAGATACCCGGCCAGGACGAGATCGTCCACTCCGGCAACATCCGGCACCTGGCCAACATCCCCAAGGACGTGCTGCCGGGCACCAACTCCGACCTGGCCTTCCAGGGCAAGTACGCCTTCGCCGGCAACTACGACGGCTTCCGCATCTTCGACATCAGCAACCCGAAGAAGCCGAGGACCGTCTCCCAGGTCCTGTGCCCGGGCTCGCAGAACGACATCTCGGTCTCCGGCGACCTGCTGTTCCTGTCGACCGACTCCTCGCGCAGCGACAGCAGCTGCAACAGCACCACGCAGCCCGCGACGGAGAAGTCGTCCTGGGAGGGCATGAAGGTCTTCGACATCAGCGACAAGCGCAACCCGAAGTACGTCGCCGCCGTCGAGACCGCCTGCGGCTCGCACACCCACACGCTGGTGCCCGAGCGCAAGAACGTCTACGTCTACGTCTCCTCGTACTCGCCGAACGCCGCGTACCCGGACTGCCGGCCGCCGCACGACGGCATCTCGGTCATCAAGGTGCCGCGCGACGCCCCGGAGAAGGCTGCGGTGGTGGGCTTCCCGGTGCTGTTCCCCGGTGAGGGCCCCGACGGCGGCGGCAACCCGGGCGGGCCCGTCAACCCGGGCGTCTCCAAGACCACCGGCTGCCACGACATCACCGTGCTGCCCTCCGAGGACCTGGCCGCCGGCGCCTGCATGGGCGACGGCATCCTGTTCTCCATCAAGGACCCCGAGCGGCCGAAGGTCATTGACCAGGTGCAGGACAACGTCAACTTCGCGTTCTGGCACTCGGCGACCTTCAACCAGAAGGCGGACAAGGTCGTGTTCACCGACGAGCTGGGCGGCGGCGGTGCGGCCACCTGCAACGCGGAGGTCGGCCCGAACCGCGGTGCGGACGGCATCTACGACATCGTCGGCAAGGGCGACCAGCGCAAGCTCGTCTTCCGCAGCTACTTCAAGATCCCGCGCCACCAGGCCGACACCGAGAACTGCGTCGCGCACAACGGCTCGCTGATCCCGGTGGAGGGCAAGGACCTCATGGTCCAGGCCTGGTACCAGGGCGGCGTCTCCGTCTGGGACTTCACCGACTCCTCGCGTCCGAAGGAGATCGCCTACTTCGAGCGCGGCCCGCTGTCCACGGACCGTCTGGTCACCGGCGGCTCCTGGTCGGCGTACTACTACAACGGCCACATCTACTCGAACGACATGGCCAAGGGCTTCGACGTCCTCAGACTGGACGACCGGCGCACCGACCCGGCCAAGCGGGTCCACCTGCGCGAGCTCAACGTGCAGACGCAGCCGGACTACTTCGACTGATCCGGCGCACCGGCCGGCGGCGGACCTCCGGGTGCCGCGCCGGCCGCGAAGAACCGCGACAGATCCGTGTCGCACGTCCCGCCGGGAGCTCTCGGGCCCGGCGGGACGCCCAGTTCCCAGTCCAGCCGGTAACGCCTGAACAGCTCGGCGCGCAACTGCGGCACGGGCATCGGCACTCCCGGCACCAGGGCGGCGAAGACGGCGCCCATCAGCAGCGCGCGCAGCATCGGGTAGTCGCGGTCGACGTCCCGGGAGCCGTGCCGGGCCACGGTGTCCCGCAGCAGCTCGGCCAGCCGCCGCTGCTCGGGGCACGGCACGAAGCCCTCGGCCTGGAGCAGCCCCGCCATGTGCTGGCGCATGAGCACCGGCCGGTCCCGGGCGAGCCCCAGGACCGCGTCGATGGCCCGCGCCATCCGCTCCGGCCCCTCGTCGGTGCGAGGTTCGCGCTCCAGGGCCTCCTCGAGCGTGCGGTGCATCAGCCGGTGCACGGCGGACTGCACCAACTGCCGCTTGCCGGGGAAGTAGTACGAGACCAGACCGCGCGCCGAGCCCGCCCGCGCGGCGATGTCGCCGAGTGTCGTCGCGTCGTACCCGCGCTCGCCCACCAGCTCCACGGCGGCCTGCAGGAGCCGCTCCTTCGAACGCCTCCGCAGCTCTTCGTTGACCGAGGCGCTGCGCGGGGACATGCTGTACTCCTGCGTTGACTGGCTGCCAGCCAACTATACTCGGCGCAGACGGACCGGCCCCCTGGCGGGCTCGTCCGGCTACCGGCCGCCTCGGGCGACACGGGGGATCGCCCGAGGCGGCGGGGCGCGTCGATGGTTGCCTCGGGCTACGGCCTACGGTCCCCGCGGCATCAGCTCTTCGGGACGTCCTTGACGAACACGATGCCGTCGCTGCCCGCCAGCCGGGCCGGATCGAGCGGGGCGTACCCGAACCAGGGGGACACACGGGGAGCGGGCGGACTGTCACCGAGGGCGGCGGCCAGCCGCGGGGCGTCCACGAGGCAGCGGTCCTCCGGGAGGGCGTACAGGAGTCCTTCGACGGTGTCCGGCGGCGGAGCGTCCACCCCCCGGTGCCGGATCGTGCCGAGGGCCGTGGCCACGAAGGCGTACTCCCCGCCGAGCCGGGCGCTCACCAGCGCCCCGGCGCTCCACCACTCCACCGGCCCCTCCCACATCCGCATCGTGCTCTTCTCCCGCTGGAGGTGGGAGTTGTGGGCGTGGACGAGGGCCGGGCCCCGTTCGGCGAGGGCGAGGAGGTTGTGGGCCATCATCTGCGCCCGCACGGTCAGCAGACGGGACATGCGGGCCGGTGAGGTGTCGGCCATCCAGTGGTGGTAGCGCAGCAGACCGGTCGCCGTGCGCGCGTACAGGCACGCCCGGTCCCAGTCGTCGCACGAGGCCGCCGTGCGCAGTTGCGGCATCTGCGTGTCGAGCAGCGCCGCCAGATCGTCGGCGAGCAGCCGCAGCCGGCCGGCCTCGGGCGACCGGCCCACGGACGCGGCCGGGTCCGTCATCGCCGCGGGGTCGGTCCACCGCTCGTCGGCGCCGAGCAGCCGTTCGAGCGTCTCCCGGGTGCAGGGGAGCAGGTCCGCCTCCAGCCGGGCCGCGAGGTGGTCGTGGAGGGCGGTCAGGGCCTGCCGCGGGCTCGCGGCGCCGGTGATCTCCAGCGGGCCGTCGAAACCGGCGAAGCGGACCCGTTCTGCCGCGGGCCGACCGTCGTTGTGGGCGCGCATCCAGCGTACGAGCTCGCGGTTGGCCGCGGACTCCCCCCAGCCGTGGCTGATCCCGTGCCGCACGACCTCGTCGAGGGAGCCGGTGCCCGACGTGACGTGGTCGTCCACGGCCAGGCCCGCCAGGCAGTCGCTCTCGAGCGCGACCGTCCGGTAGCCCTCCTCCTCGACGAGCCGGCGGATCAGCTCGTTGCGCAGGCGGAGCAGAGAGTCCTCACCGTGGGTGGGCTCGCCCAGCGCGAGGAGCCGGGGCCTGGCCGGGAGCAGCCCCATGAGGCCGCCAGCCTCGACGGCACGGACGCTGTCCTTGATGTCAGTGACCATGGATTCCACCGTATCGTTGAACCTCCGGTGGAAACTTTTGCGCGATAACCTCGGCATCATGGGGCGAAACCTTCAAAGCGGTGAGCGGCTCAGGCCGGTCGATCTGGCGCGTGGGCACGGGCTGTCCACCCAGGCGGTCAGGAACTACGAGGAGGCGGGCATCCTTCCGGCCGCCGAGCGCACGCCCCACGGCTACCGCACCTACACCCCGCTGCACGCGGCGGCCCTGCGCGCCTTCCTGGCCCTGGTGCCCGGCCACGGCCACCGGACGGCGACATCGGTCATGCGGGCCGTGAACCGGGGCGCGGACGACGAGGCGTTCCGTCTCCTCGACGAGAGCCACGCCCAGCTCCTCGACGACCGGCGGACCCTCCAGGCCGTGGAGAACGCCCTCGGTGACCTGGAGGCCGCCACGGTGACCGAGCCCGCGGCGGTGCCCGGGGCCGGCGGCATGTTCATCGGGCCGCTGGCACGGAGACTCGGGATCCGGCCCGCGACGCTGCGCAAGTGGGAACGCGCCGGGCTGGTGCGCCCGCGCCGCGACCCGCAGACCGGTTACCGCGTCTACGACGAGGCCGACGTACGGGACGCCCGGCTGGCCCACCAGCTCAGGCGGGGCGGCTACCTGCTGGAGCAGATCGCCCCGCTGATCACCCAGGTGCGGGCGGCCGGCGGACGGGAACCGCTGGAGGGCGCACTGGTCGACTGGCACGGCCGGCTGTCCGCCCGCGGCCGGGCCATGCTGGCCGGAGCCGCCGAGCTGGACGCGTACCTGCGCAGGCGCGGATGAGACCCCGAGCGGATCAGCGCACCGGCGCGGGCACCGCCCGCAGCGGAGGCGCACCGCCCGGCAGCGCGCCGGCCTCCTGGAGCGCCCGGGCGGTCCTCGCCGGCTCGGGGGCGGACAACGCCACTCCCCGCTCGTCCAGCACCACGCGCAGCCGGGCATCGGTGGATCCGGCGCGGAAGAGGGGTCCGGAGAAGCCGGACAGGAGGAGGGCCACGGGCGGAACCTGCAGGCCACGGTGTCGGTGTGCCGCCACCGGGCTCACCGCGCCCACCGCCCGTGGGCGAGCACGGCGACGGCCACCACCAGCGCGCCCAGCAGCCAGCCCCCGATGACGTCCGTCGTCCAGTGGACGCCCAGCCACACCCGGGTCACGCCGACGCCGGCCACGGAGACCACCGCGGCCGCCAGGGCGGTCAGGCGCACACCGCGGGTGGTGCCGTAGTGGTGGAGCAGCCACACCAGCAGACCGCACACGAAGGTGGCGGTCATGGCGTGGCCCGAGGGGAAGGCCGCGTAGTGCGCGGAGTCCACGGGGTCGGGCCAGACGGGACGGGCGCGGTCCACCGCGGCCTTCAGGAGCTGCTGCAGCAGACTGCCCAGCACGCAGGCCGCCGCCAGCCACACGGCCGTCCGCCGGTCCCCGCGCCGCCACCACAGCCACACCACCACCCCCGCGCACAGCAGACGCATCGTCCAGGTGTCCCACACCCAGTCGGTGAGGACGCGCATGACCTGCGTGACGCCCGTTTCGTCGACCGCCCAGCGGTGCGTGGCCCGCGAGATGCCGTCGT
The DNA here is from genome assembly GCF_042870695.1 of Streptomyces sp. NPDC006384. NCBI lineage: Bacteria > Bacillati > Actinomycetota > Actinomycetes > Kitasatosporales > Streptomycetaceae > Streptomyces > Streptomyces sp. NPDC006384. Next base: position 60,989 of record NZ_JBIAHR010000009.1, on the reverse strand, counting down.
CCCAGCCGGTCAGCGGGCGCCACTCGGCGGCGACCAGGACGAGCAGCACCGCGGAGCACAGAGCCAGGGCCCAGGCCGTGCGGACGACCGTGCGCGGCTGCGGCGGGCGGGGCGGGGAGTCAACGGTCGGCGAATGCATGCAGCGATACTCGCCGACCCGGGGCACGGGAAGCCACTTTCCCCGTGAATGATCCGCGCGCCAGGTGCGTGCGGGCCGTCCGCTGGTGCTGATCGGTGACTCCGGTGCCGGCAAGCCCCACCCGCTGACCGGGGTGGGCCCGGCGAACGCCGGGGCTGACGCCGACCGGATCACCTTCCGCCGCACGCTCGTCCGGACCTGCACCGACTCCTACCGCCACCAGGCCACCCAGGACGAACGCCAGGGCAGGAAGCGGTGATGCCCGTGGCATCACCTGTCCGCACACGGCGCAGGTCCGGAGGCGTCTCACTCCAACGGGGCACTCAGCTCCATGGAACGCAGAGCCGCCGCAAGAGCCTGTTCATCGCCGACATCAAGGGCTGTATCTGTCAGCTTGATGACGTGTTCGTCGCCGTGAGCCAAGGCCCGTTCGACAACCTCTTCGGGAGTGAAGGTGCCGGGCGGGGCGTAGGCGACCGAGTCGGCCGGTGCGTACATCGCGGTCACTGCCGCGGAGGCCGTCCAGGCTGCCCGCAGGCTCTGCAGCCACAGGGCTTGCGGGAGCGCGGGCAGGGTGCGCAGGACAGCGTTGGGAGCCGTGGCCGCGTGCACCAGCATCGTTTCCTCGCCGTGGCCGTGGGTGGCATACCGGTGGGTTGCCGCCCGTACCAGTTCGGCGAGGTGGCAGTACGCATCGCTCGGCTCCGTCACCGCGGCCGCCCACACCGGCAGGGCCCTCACGCGGTCGAGCCGGACGGAGAAGCCACCGTCCTGCAAGGCGATGGGCGGGACCGTGTCGAGAGCGGCGGCTGCGCTGTCGGCGCCGGGCAGCGGGGCAAGGTGCGCGACGGGCCGGTGGCGCGCCGCCCAGTAGCCGAGGCCGTGAGCAAGTTCGGCCAGACGGGGTTCGGTGATCTCACCGGACAAGAGCGTGCGCACGGCGTGGCCCACCCGGATCACCGGATGCGTCGAGCCGCCGTACATACCGGGCAGGAGGCGGGGCCACCACTGGGCGAGCACCTCGCGCCACGGACGCTCCGCGACCTCGCGCTCGAAGTAGTCGATCCAGTCGGCCGCGCGGCGCGGATCGCCAAGCGCGGAAAACCAACTGCCGTCCGTGACCGGCTCGACGCGGGACGGGAAATCCTCAAGCTTGCGCGCGTACAGGTCGAGCCAGCGGTGCACCGAACGTGCCTGTCCGCGAGCGGCGAGGGCCTCGACGGCCATCGGCGCGTGGTTGGTGAGCCGCCCGAGCCGCTCGGGCCCCGAGTTGTGCAGTCGCTCAAGCGCCTCGTCCAGAACTCCTGTCGTATCCATGGCATGGACAGTAGGCAGGACGCCACGGCGGCGTAACGGGCTGGAGACGTAGGACCGGCCTAGGACCTCCGGCCCACTACTCGCCACCGCAGAAATGCGCCGTCGTCCACGCGGGAAGTGACCAGTCGCTGCGAGGTTCCGGCTGTTCGCCTGATTCCCGCGAGGAGCCTCTGGCGTTCACACCGGGGAGGAACCGCCTCTCGTGGCGGTGGCGCGGAGCGTCGCCAGGGCACGAGCCTTCTGGGGCACGGTCCTTCTGGGGCACGGAGCGCCCGTGACGCGACTGGCGCGACCCGGAGGAACGTTGTGTGCTGCTGTTCGCTCCGCCGAGCCGTCCGGCGTGCGCGGGTCCCGCGACAGCCTCGGCCGCCGGTACGCCTCCTTCGTCGTGCCCGCCGCTTCCCGCCACAGGGGCGGTGAACGGGACCGACCGGGGTGCGGGGAACCCTCAGCCGCTGTCCGGACGCGCCTGTACCTGCACCGCGCGCCGTGTGCGGAGCCGTCTCCCCCCAGGGGCAAGAACGCCGCCCGCGTGATGCTGGTCCCGACTGGTCCGGACCCGGCTGGTGGCGAGGGCACGAGACCTCCTGGAGTGCAACCCCAGGAGGCGGCCTGAGCCGGGGACCCCTGCCCTTCGGCCGGGAGGGCATTCACAGGGGGCATTCACAGGGTCAGCAGCATCGCCAGCATCGCGATGCCCATCGACAGCCGGCACGCCCGCGCCAGTTCCGGCCGGTCGCCCCACCCGGCCGCGGCCGTGCCGCCGCCCGCCACGGCCGCGACGGGTATCAGCCGTACGCCGGTCAGCAGCACGTACCCGGTGAAGTAGAGCAGCAGCGTCCCGGTGAGCAGCGGGACCCCGGAAGCGCCGTGCCCGTGCCCGTGCGCGCCGGCGGGGGAGCCGGCCATCACCACCGCCATGTAGACCATGGCCGCCGCCCCGACGAGATGATGCAGATGGTGCCGCTCCGAGCGGGCCGCCCACAGGGCCCGCAGCCCCGTGCCGCCGAACAGCAGCGCATAGGCGGTCCACGCCCAGCCCGGCGGGGTGAACACCGCCGCGGGCACGGCCATGGCGGCCATCCCGAACCCCATGAGGGCCTCGCCGCCCGCCGCGCGGCGCTGCTCCTCGACAGTGCTGCGCATCCGCAGCAGGCAGTAGGCGCCGGTCGCCGCGCACAGCGCGACCAGCAGCCAGCCCGACGACGCCGGTCCGTGCACACCTGCCTCCCCCCGTTCGACGGTCGGTCAAGGCCTGCCCGGGCGATGCGGCGCGCACGCGAGCGCAAGGGAGTACACGGGGAGCATTCGCGGGGGCGCGAGCGCCCGCACCGGCCCGTGGCCGCCCGGAGAGGACCCCGGGGGAGAACACGGGCGACATTTTTTACTAGTAAAACACCTGTTAAACTAAATTCCATGAGCAGTGCGACCCCCACCTCCGGCACCTCGCTCGGCCGCCGCCTGTCCCTGGCCGGTGTGCTGCGGCTGCGCCGGCCCTCCGAGATCTGGTTCAAGCCCGCCCTCAGCGCGGTCGCCGCGATCGCCCCGCCCAACCTGATCCTGCTGGCACTCGGCCGTCTCGACCTGGCGATGTACACGATGGCCGGGTCCCTGTGCGCGCTCTACGCCCACAACCGCCCCTACGCCGCCCGGGCCCGCACCCTGGCGTGGGTGGTGCTCGGCATGCTCGGCAGCGTCGCCGTCGCCCTGGTCACCGCGTCGCTCACCCGCGACGCCGTCGTCCTCGTCACCGTCGGCGCCCTGCTGGCCGCGGTGCAGAAGTCCCTGTGCGACGCCACCCGCGTCGGCCCGCCGGGCAACGTGATCTTCACCTTCATCAGCTCCGCCTCCCTCTTCGTCCCGCAGACCCTCGGCCAGGTCCCGGGCCACCTGGCGCTGGGCGCCGCGGCCGGCGCCTGGGCCTGGCTCGTCGGCATGGCCCCCGCGCCGGTCCGCCCGCACGGCCCCGAACGCCGCGCCACCGCCCAGGCGCTGAACGCCGCCGCCGCGTACGCCGACACCCGCGGCGCCGGCGACGGCCACGCGCCGGCCCGCGCCGCCGGGTACGCCGCCGTCCAGGCCGCCTGGCAGACGCTGATGTCCCTGCCCGCCACCGGCACCCGCGCCGCCACCCGGCACGCCCTGGAACGCCTCCTCGTCCGCGCCGAGGTCGCGCTCGCCGCGCCCGCCGACACGGACCCGGAGCGGCTGCGCGACTGGGCCCGCGCCCTGCGCGGCACCGGACGCATCCCCCGCACCGCCGACACCTGCCCCACCGGCACCCGGACCGCCGACGTCCGTGCCGCCGACGCCCGCACCGAGGCCGCGGCCACCGAGGAACTGCTCGGCGTGGACGCCGAACTCGCCGCCCGCCCCGCACCCCTGTGGCAGCGGCTCGGCCCGCTCGCCCCCATCGCCGTACGCACCGCCCTCGGCTGCGCGCTGGCCGGGTACGCCTCCCTGGCGCTCGGCATCGGCCGCCCCTACTGGGCCCTGGTCACCGCCGCCGCCCTCTACCAGGCCAACCTGACCCTGACCTGGGGCCGGGCCGTCCAGCGCGTCGTCGGCAACCTCGTCGGGGTCCTGCTGTTCGCCGCCCTCGCGCCGCTCGCCCACCTGGGGCAGATCCTCCTCGTCCTGCTCTGCGTCGCCCTCAACTTCGGCGCCGAGGCCCTCATCACCCGCAACTACTGGCTCGGCACCGTCTGTGTGACGCCGATGGCCCTGCTCATCACCGAGTTCCCCGGCTACCAGGCGCCCGGCGAGCTGATCACCGAACGGGTGGTGGACACCCTCGTCGGCGCCCTGGTGGGCTTCCTCGCGGCCGTCGTCGTCACCAACCGGCGCGCCGGCGACCACGTCGAGCAGGCGGTGACCGCGGCCGACCGGGCCCGCGAGCGTGCCGCCCGCCTCCTCGCCGAGCCGGAGCCCGCCCCCGCCGCCCTGGAGGCCGCCCGCAGGGGCCTGGCCGCCGCCCTGACCGACCTGCGGGCCGCGGCCGACGCCGCCGCCGGTGAATGGTGGCAGCGCGCCCTGCCCCAGGAGAGGGTCGTGCTCGCCGAGCAGAGCGGACACCGTACGCTCGCCGCAACGGTGCGACGCCAGGCAGCGCGTACGGACCGCGACCGGGACACGGGCACGAGGACGGAGGACGTACGGCGATGACCGCAACCGACGGGGGCCCGGCGGCCGGGGACAGCGCGAGAGGCGGACCGGACGGCGACACCGTCGCCGCGGTCGTGCGGCAGTGGAGGACCGTCCACCCCGACCTCGACACCGGCCCCATGGAGATCATCGGCCGCATCAACCGCTGCGCCGCCCTGCTCCAGCAGGCCGAGGACGCCCCGCTGCGGCGCGCCGGTCTCAGCCGCGCCGAGTTCGACCTGCTCGGCGCGCTGCGCCGCACCGGACACGAGCTGACCCCCGGGGAACTGGCCCGCGAGACCTTCTCCTCGGGCGCCGCCGTCACCAAACGCCTCAAGCAGCTCACCGAACGCGGCCTGGTCGAGCGCCGCGGCGACACCCGCGACCGCCGGGTCGCCCACGTCCGCCTCACCGACGCCGGACGCGACCTCGTCGACGGCATCCTGCCCGACCAGCTCGCCTACGAGGCGGCAGTGCTGTCCGGCGTGGACGGGGCCGAGCAGGGGGAGCTGGCCGCGCTCCTCGGATCGCTGCTGGGCCGGCTGGAGGGCCGCCTGGACGCGCTGCGGCTCTGACCCGGCCCGCCACCCGCCGCGCCCGTGTTCGCCGTTCGCCGTTCGCGGCAGGCCGTCACCGTCGCAGCCCGACGACGACGGGACGGGCGTTACCCTCATCGTGCCCGCGTCGGCGCCCGCGCCGCGCCCGAGAACGAACCGGAGACACCCAGATGGACATCGCCACCGGCCGGCTCACCTTCCGCGACGCCACCGAAGCCGATGTGGACACGCTGGTCGCGCTCGTCGAGTCCGCGTACCGCGGCGAGTCCAGCCGCGCCGGGTGGACCACGGAGGCGGACATCCTCCAGGGGCAGCGCACCGACCCGGAGGGCGTGCTGGAGGTCCTCAGGTCGCCGGACAGCCGCCTGCTGACGGTCGAGCGGGACGGCACGGTCGTGGCCTGCTGCCAGCTCGAGCACCGCGGCGCGCACGCCTACTTCGGGATGTTCGCCGTCAGCCCTGCGCTCCAGGGCGAAGGGCTCGGCAAGAAGGTCATCGCGGAGGCGGAGCGGCAGGCCCGCGAGGTGTGGGGCGTGACGGAGATGCACATGACCGTGATCTCCGTGCGCGAGGAGCTCATCGCCTGGTACGAACGCCGCGGCTACCGCCGCACGGGGGAGACGTCCCCCTTCCCGTACGGCGACGAGCGCTTCGGTGTCCCGCAGCGGGACGACCTGCGGTTCGAGCTGCTGGTCAAGTCGCTGACCTGAGACCCGCACCGAGGCCGCCACGTGGTGACGCCCGCGCCGTGACGTTCCCACGGGGTGCGCCCGCCGTGACGCTCACGCCGTGAAGCGGCCGGTGCGTTTGATCTCCGGGAAGTCGGTCGTCGCACCGTCCAGCTCCAGGGCGCGCACCAGCCGCAGCTGGTCCTGGGTGTTCACCGTCCAGGAGAAGACCCGCAACCCCGCCTTCCGGGCCTTGCCGACGATCTCCAGCGTGATCCGGTCGATGTCCAGGCACAGGGCCCCGGCGCCCGCCTCCACGGCGCGGTCCACGACCTCGGGCCCGTAGTACTGCGCGACCAGGGCGGTCCGCACCCCCGGCACCAGCCGGGCGATCTCCACGATCGCCTCGTCGTGGAAGGAGATCACCTCCACCCGGTCCACCAGATCCCGGCGGAGCATCACCTCGGCCAGTGTCCGTGCCGCCGCCACGTCCTTGATCTCGGCCTGCAACGGCACCGACACGGCGTCCAGCACCTCCTCGAAGACCGGGATCCGCTCCCCGCGGCCCGCGTCCAGCGCGCGCAGCTCCTCGAGGGTCTTGTCGGCGACGGCGCCGGTGCCGTCGGTGGTGCGGTCCACGTCCGCGTCGTGCATGACGACGAGGGCGCCGTCCTTGCTCAGGTGCAGGTCCAGTTCGACGGCGTCCAGGCCGGCCCGCTCGGCGGCGACGAAGGAGCGCAGGGTGTTCTCGGGTTCGACACCCATCGCTCCGCGGTGTCCGATGGTGAGGAAGTTCAAGGCTCGACTCGCTTCCGTCGACGGCGGCGAAATGGCGGGGTGCTGCCCGGTGTCCCCGCGAGAACCGTTTCCCCCGAGCCGCGCGGGGTATCCGGATCCGGCGCTCGGCAGGAAAAAATGCGGCACTGACCGGGGGGAGGCAGGATAATTTACGGAACCTCCCCTTGCTGGGAGAAACCTCAAGTGCATACGGTGTCCTGACGCAAGCTTCTCCCGTGGAGGATGGGACATGACGGAAATTCTTGTGCAGATGGGTGCGGAGGAGAAGATTCCTCCGGTGGGCAGGGTGGTGGAGCACCCGGCGTGGCCCGTGCTCAAGGATGCCGTGGAGCGGATCCGGCCATGGCAGGCCAAGGACGGGTCGATCGACTTCGACGCCGAGGGCGCCCCGGAGCGTGCCGCCGCCGAGGACGCCGTACGCCGCGTCGCCGCCGCCGTCGAGGAGCTCTCCCCGCTGCTCCCGCACGACCGCGCCTACCACGAGGCCCTCGTGAAGGACCTGCGCCGCTGGGCCGACGGCGGTTTCCAGGTGCCCGACTTCCTCGACTCGCTGCTGGCCTTCCAGCCCGCCGCGGACCGCCGCGACGGCCTCCAGCACCTGGTCGTCTTCCCGATGTACACGCAGAACGGCAACCCCGACCGCAACCTCGAAGCGGTCGTGCTGCGCATGGTCTGGCCCGACTGGCTGGCCGAACTGGAGCGCACCCGCTACGACAACCCGCTCTTCTGCGGCATCACCTTCGAGGACTTCACGGCCGGCTACGACACCAACTCCGCTGTCCTCTTCCCGGAGACCATCGCCGTGCGCGAGGCCCCCGAGCGCTTCACCTGGGGCGGCATCTTCTGCGACCGCGAGGCCGCCCGCTTCCGCCGGGTCACCGAGGCCGCCGTCGACATCCTGGGCCTGGAACTGCCCGAGGACGTCGCCGCGATGGTCCACGACCAGAAGCGCTGCGAGGAGGCCTTCGTCCTGTGGGACATGGTCCACGACCGCACCCACAGCCACGGCGACCTGCCGTTCGACCCCTTCATGATCAAGCAGCGCCAGCCGTTCTGGATGTACGGCCTCGAAGAGCTTCGCTGCGACCTCACCGCGTTCAAGGAGGCCGTGAAGCTGGAGGCGGACGGCGTCCCGCAGGCCCGCGACGTGCAGTACGCCGTCCTCTTCGACCGCATGTTCCGCTTCCCGGTCACCGGCGAACGCGTGCGCAACTACGACGGGCTCGGCGGCCAGCTCCTCTTCGCCTACCTCCACAAGCACGACGTCGTCCGCTGGACCGACAACAAGCTCTTCATCGACTGGCAGCGCGCCCCGCAGGTCACCAACCAGCTCTGCGCCGAGATCGAGACGCTCTACCGCGACGGCATCGACCGCCCCAAGCTCGTCCACTGGTTCGCCGGCTACGAACTGGTCTCCGCCTACCTCGCCCCGCACCCGGGCTCGAAGTGGGCCAAGGGCCCCGACGCCCTCGACCTGAGCCTGCCGCCGCGCAAGCTCGTCGACGACGTGCTTCCGGACGAGTTTCCGCTGAGCATGTTCTACGAGGCGCTGTCCAAGAAGCTCAAGAAGGTCATCGAGTCGACCCGGGGCATCACCCGGGACGACGCCGGGCGGGCCGCCGCGTGAGCGACGGCACGGACGCGCGGGAACAGAATCGGCATGTACAGGCCCGGGAGGCGAGGACCATGGGGAACGGGGCGCTCGACGGCGCGGTGATCGCGGTGGCCGGAGCGGGCGGACCCGCCGGACGGGCCGCGCTGCTGCGGCTCGCCGAGGCGGGCGCGACCGTCGTCGGCTCGGACAACGACCCCGAGCGGCTGGCGGAGGCGGTCGACGCGGCGCGCTACGCGCACGGCGGCGCCACGGTCACCGGCGAGACGGTCGACCTGCTCGACCTGGACTCCACCCGGGCCTGGGCCGACCGCGTCGAGAGGGACTTCGGCCGGGTCGACGGCCTGGTCCACCTCGTCGGCGGCTGGCGCGGCAGCCAGACCTTCACCAAGACCGACCTCGGCGACTGGGACCTGCTGGAGAAGCTGCTGGTCCGCACCGTGCAGCACACCACCCTCGCCTTCCACGAGGCGCTGCAGCGCAGCGACCGCGGCCGCTACGTCCTGATCAGCGCCGCGGGCGCCACGCAGCCCACCGCGGGCAACGCCGCCTACGCGGCCGCCAAGGCCGCCGCCGAGGCGTGGACGCTGGCCATGGCGGACTGGTTCCGCAAGGCGGGGGGCGAGCAGGGGCCGACGTCGGCGGCTGCGATCCTGGTGGTCAAGGCGTTGGTGCACGACGCGATGCGCGCCGAGCGCCCCAACGCGAAGTTCGCGGGCTTCACGGACGTCAAGGACCTGGCCGAGGCGGTCGCCGGAGTCTGGGAGAAGCCCGCCGCGGAAGTGAACGGAACCCGTCTGTGGCTCACCGAGAAGCCGTGAACCCACCGAAGACCGACGCACGTCGCCATCACGACCCCGAGGTCCGCGGATTCGCCAGCGACAACTACGCCGGCGCCCATCCGGAGGTGCTCGCCGCCCTGGCCCTGGCCAACGGCGGGCACCAGGTCGCGTACGGCGAGGACGACTACACGGCCAACCTCCAGCGGGTGATCCGCAGTCACTTCGGGCCGACGGCCGAGGCCTTCCCGGTCTTCAACGGCACCGGCGCCAACGTCGTCGCGCTCCAGGCGGTCACCGACCGCTGGGGCGCGGTGATCTGCGCGGAGAGCGCGCACATCAACGTCGACGAGTGCGGAGCCCCGGAGCGGGTCGGCGGCCTCAAACTGCTCACCGTCCCCACCCCCGACGGCAAGCTCACCCCCGAGCTGATCGACCGGCAGGCGTACGGCTGGGACGACGAGCACCGCGCGATGCCGCAGGTCGTCTCGATCACCCAGAGCACCGAGCTCGGCACCCTCTACACGCCCGAGGAGATCCGGGCGATCTGCGAGCACGCCCACGCGCACGGCATGAAGGTGCACCTGGACGGCTCCCGGATAGCCAACGCCGCCGCCTCCCTGGACGTGCCCATGCGCACGTTCACCAACGCGGCCGGCGTCGACCTCCTCTCGCTGGGCGGCACCAAGAACGGCGCCCTGTTCGGCGAGGCGGTCGTGGTCCTGAACCAGGACGCCGTACGCCACATGAGGCACCTGCGCAAGCTGTCCATGCAGCTCGCCTCCAAGATGCGCTTCGTCTCGGTGCAGTTGGAGGCGCTGCTCGCCAAGGACCTGTGGCTGCGCAACGCCCGGCACGCCAACGAGATGGCCCAGCGCCTCGCCGAGGGCGTGCGGGCCGTGCACGGGGTGGAGATCCTCCAACCCGTGCAGGCCAACGCCGTCTTCGCCCGGCTGCCGCACGAGGTGAGCGAGCGCCTGCAGAAGCGGTTCCGCTTCTACTTCTGGGACGAGGCGGCCGGCGACGTCCGCTGGATGTGCTCCTTCGACACCACGGAGGACGACGTGGACGCCTTCGTGGCAGCGCTCAAGGAGGAGATGGCGCGCTGACCGGTCGCCCTGTGGCCGCGGGGGGGGGGGGGGCCCCCCCCCCCCCCCCCCCCCCCCCCCCCCCCCCCCCCCCCCCCCCCCCCCCCCCGGGCGGGGGGGGGGGGGCGCGCGGGGGGGGGCGGGGGGCCGGGCGGGGGGGGGGGGGGGGGGGGGGGGGGGGGGGGCGGCGGGGCGGGCGGCGCCGCCCCGCCCCCCCCCCCCCCCCCCCCCCCCCCCCCCCCCCCCCCAGGCCCGGCGCGGACGCGCCGTTCGTCCCGGGCGGGAGGCGGCTCACCCGACCGCCCACCGCCCTCCGACGCGCTCGGCTCAGTGCGCCTCGGCCGTGCGCAGCTGCTCGGGGGTCGGCGCCGTGCCGCCGAGGTGGGCCGGCATCCACCAGGTGTCGTCGGCGCCCCTGGGGCGTACCGGATAGGCGCGCTGGGCGGCCTCCAGCAGCTCCTGGACGCGCTCGCGCAGACGCCGGGTGAGGGCACCCGCGTACTGGTCGCGGGGGGCCTCCATGGCCTCGCCGACCCGGATCGTGATCGGGGTGTGGCTGCGCTTGAAGTTGCGCGGGTGGCCCTTGGTCCACAGGCGCTGGGTGCCCCAGACCGCCATCGGGACCAGCGGCACGCCCGCCTCCTGCGCCAGGCGCGCGGCACCCGACTTGAAACTCTTCAGCGTGAACGACTCGGAGATCGTCGCCTCCGGGAAGACCCCGACGATCTCACCGGACCGCAGCGAGTCCAGGGCGTGCGCGTACGCCGCCTCACCCTGCTTACGGTCGACCGGAATGTGCTTCATGCCGCGCATCAGCGGTCCCGAGACCCGGTGCCGGAAGACCGACTCCTTCGCCATGAACCGCACCAGTCGCTTCTGCGGCAGCGCCGCCAGGCCGTCGAAGATGAAGTCCAGGTAGCTGATGTGATTGCTCACCAGCACGGCGCCGCCCGAGCGCGGGATGTTCTCCGAACCCTTGCAGTCGATCTTGAGGTCCCACACCTTGAACAGGGTGCGGGCGAGACCGATCGCGGGACGGTAGACGAGTTCTGCCATGGGCGGGTCGAACCCTTCCTTGTCAGCCTGGGAAGGGGGCTCCCAGTCGAAAGCTACGCAGCCGTAGGTTTACGGCTTGTCGAGATCGTGCCCCAAGAACGGCCGGGGAACCAGCCCCAGTGCCCGGCGGCGGCGAGATTCTCGTCACTTCTCCCGGAACGGACGGCCGGAACGTGACGGTGAACGGGAATCCCGGCCCGCTCCCCGGTGCTGCACCTGTGGACGTCCGGACCGGGCGCGCCCCGGCGCGCCCCCGAGGAGCCGCGGTGCGGCGGAGCGGAGACGAACAGGGTGCGCGAGCGGGAAGACGGCACGCGGAACGACGGTCCACGGCACGGCGCACCGCCGCCGGTGGCCGCGGCCGACCTGGGCGCGGAGCTGGGCGAGCGTGCCACGCTCCTCCAGTTCTCCAGCGCCTTCTGCGCCCCCTGCCGGGCCACCCGGCGCGTCCTCGGCGAGGTGGCCGGCATGGTTCCCGGTGTCGCCCACATCGAGATCGACGCCGAGGCACGTCTGGAGCTCGTCCGGGCACTCGGCGTGCTCAGGACGCCGACGGTGCTGGTCCTGGACGCCGGCGGCCGCGTCGTACGGCGTGCCGTCGGGCAGCCCCGCAAGGCGGACGTGATCGCCGCGCTGGGCGAGGTGGTGTGACCACCGCCACGTCGCAGGTGAGGCGTTCTCCACAGCCCCGCACCCCAGGACGTACTTGACTGTGAACGCACCCCGTCGTCAGCCTCCCCGCAGGCCGTCGATCCCCTCCCCCCGGGGTGAGACGCAACGCAGAAGGACCACACCCCTCATGACGGTCACAACCGGCCCGGTACCGCCCCGGCTCGCCCCGGCCGACCTGTTCCGGACCGCCTTCCGGCGGCACGCGGCCGGGGTCGCGGTGATCACCGCGCGCGGTGAGGCCGGCCCGGCCGGCTTCACGGCCACCTCCCTCGCCTCCGTCTCCGCCGAGCCACCGCTGCTCTCCTTCGGCATCGGCACCGGCTCCTCCAGCTGGCCCGCGGTCTCCACGGCCGAGTACGTCGGCGTCCACGTGCTCGCGGAGCACCAGGAAGAGCTGGCGGCCACCTTCGCCCGCAGCGGCGCCGACCGCTTCGCCGCGCCCACCGTCTGGCACGAGGGCCCCGAGGGCGTCCCCGTCCTGGACGGCGTCCTCGCCTGGCTGGTGTGCCGCGTCGTCGGCCGTGTGCCGGCGGGGGACCACCGCGTCGTACTGGCGGAGGTGCTGACCGGCGACCCCACGGGCGAGGGCAGGCCCCTGCTGTACCACCAGGGCCGCTATCACGGGCTGCGCGACTGACCGGTCGGCGGACTGCCTCTGCGGAGCCGTCGGGTTCCGGTTACGCTGCGTTGCGAAGGTCACAGTTCAAAGCGCTTGCTTAGCGGGCAGGAACTGGATGTACTGACGAGTAATATTCCGGGCGGAGCGCAGGCCGCCCCGACCGGGATCGGCCGCTTGGGGCGCCTATGCTGCCTGCAAGAGGCAGCACTGAAATGTCGACGCAGTAGGAGAGCCGGCGTGAGCTTGAGGATCGTTGTCACTGTGAAGTACGTGCCCGACGCCACTGGCGACCGGCACTTCGCCGATGACCTGACCGTCGACCGCGACGACGTCGACGGTCTGCTCTCCGAGCTGGACGAGTACGCGGTCGAGCAGGCGCTGCAGATCTCGGAGAACTCCGACGACGACGTGGAGATCACCGTCCTGACGGTGGGTCCGGAGGACGCGAAGGACGCCCTGCGCAAGGCGCTGTCCATGGGCGCGGACAAGGCGATCCACGTCGAGGACGACGACCTGCACGGCACCGACGCCATCGGCACCTCCCTGGTCCTGGCCAAGGCGATCGAGAAGGCCGGCTACGACCTGGTCATCTCCGGCATGGCCTCCACCGACGGCGTCATGGGCGTCGTGCCCGCGCTGCTCGCCGAGCGTCTCGGCGTCCCGCAGGTGACGCTGCTGTCCGAGGTCTCCGTCGAGGACGGCACCGTCAAGGGCCGCCGGGACGGCGACTCGGCCACGGAGCAGCTCGAGGCGTCCCTGCCGGCCGTCGTGTCGGTCACCGACCAGTCCGGCGAGGCGCGCTACCCGTCCTTCAAGGGCATCATGGCGGCCAAGAAGAAGCCGGTTCAGTCCTGGGACCTGTCCGACCTCGACATCGACGAGGACGAGGTCGGTCTCGAGAACGCCTACACGGTCGTCGAGTCGGCGGCGGAGCGCCCGGCGCGCACCGCGGGCACGATCGTCAAGGACGAGGGCGAGGGCGGCAAGCAGCTCGCCGAGTTCCTCGCGGGCCAGAAGTTCATCTGAGCCCCGCCGGTTCCGCAGACCGCCCCTCACATCTCGCAAGCAGGAGAGAAGAAGTCCCATGGCTGAAGTTCTCGTCTACGTCGACCACGTGGACGGTGCCGTCCGCAAGCCCACCCTGGAGCTGCTGACGCTCGCCCGCCGCATCGGCGAGCCGGTCGCCGTCGCGCTGGGCGCCGGCGCCGGCGACACGGCCGCCGCCCTCGCCGAGCACGGCGCGGTCAAGGTCCTCACCCACGAGGCCGCCGAGTACGCCGACTACCTGGTCGTACCGAAGGTGGACGCCCTGCAGGCCGCCGTCGAGGCCGTCTCCCCGGCCGCCGTGCTGGTGCCGTCCTCCACCGAGGGCAAGGAGATCGCCGCCCGCCTGGCGCTGCGCATCGGTTCCGGCATCATCACCGACGCCGTCGACCTGGAGGCCGGCGACCAGGGTCCGGTGGCGACCCAGTCGGTGTTCGCCGCGGCGTTCACCACCAAGTCCCGCGTCTCCAAGGGCACCCCGGTCATCACGGTCAAGCCGAACTCGGCCGCCGTGGAGGCCGCCCCGGCCGCCGGTGCCGTCGAGGCCCTGTCGGTCACCTTCTCCGCCGCCGCGGCCGGCACCAAGGTCACCGCGCGCACGCCGCGCGAGTCGACCGGCCGTCCGGAGCTGACCGAGGCCGCGATCGTGGTCTCCGGCGGCCGTGGCGTCAACGGCGCGGAGAACTTCGCGATCATCGAGGCGCTCGCCGACTCGCTCGGCGCGGCCGTCGGCGCCTCGCGCGCCGCGGTGGACGCCGGCTGGTACCCGCACACCAACCAGGTCGGCCAGACCGGCAAGTCGGTCTCGCCGCAGCTCTACATCGCCTCCGGCATCTCCGGCGCGATCCAGCACCGCGCCGGCATGCAGACCTCGAAGACGATCGTGGCGATCAACAAGGACGCCGAGGCCCCGATCTTCGACCTGGTCGACTACGGCGTCGTCGGCGACCTCTTCGACGTCGTCCCGCAGCTCACCGAGGAGATCAAGGCCCGCAAGGGCTGAGATCCCGCCGGAGTCCCGTCCGAGGCCCCCGCGACCGTCCGTGGTCGTGGGGGCCTCGGCGTCTTCCTGAGACGGTTGACCGACGGGATACCGGCAGATAACTTCGCTCTACGGATTATTGATTCCGTTCAGCGGAAAATTGGAGGGTGTGGGATGGGTCAGCAGGAGAAGGTGGCAACGAGTCTCGCGGGCGCCGTCGGCGAGGAGATCAGTGCCTCCCTCGCACCGGTCGACGCGGAGCTGGAGCGCCGCTACCCCGGCGACCCGGGCACCCGCCAGCCCGTCCACACCGTCTACGTCCCCGGTGACGTCTTCGACGCCGGCACGATCCGCTCCTGGGGCGACCGGGCCCTCGCCGCCCTCGACGAACACGCCCCCGACGCCGCGTCGTTCGCCGCCGTCCTCGGCCTGTCCGACGAGCTCGCCGAGCCGGTGTACTCCCGGGTGCGCGCCAAGCTGGAGCGCGAGCCGGTCGAGGACCTGCGCATCGACTTCGAGGACGGCTACCACGGCAAGGACGAGGACCAGGACGCCGCCCGCGCCGCCCGCCTGGTCGCCGAGGCGTACGCCGGGGGCACCGCCGCCCCGTACATGGGCATCCGCATGAAGTGCATGGAGGCCCCCGTCCGCGACCGGGGCATCCGCACCCTGGACGTCTTCCTCACCGGCTTGCTGGAGCACGGCGGCCTGCCGGACGGCCTGGTCCTCACCCTCCCCAAGGTGACCTACCCGGAGCAGGTCACCGCGATGGTGCGGCTGCTGGAGGCCTTCGAGAAGACGCACGGCCTGGAGCCCGGCCGGATCGGCTTCGAGATCCAGATCGAGACCAGCCAGTCCATCCTGGCCGCCGACGGCACCGCCGCCGTCGCCCGCATGATCCAGGCCGCCGACGGCCGCGCCACCGGCCTGCACTACGGCACCTTCGACTACAGTGCCTGCCTCGGCGTCTCCGCCGCCTACCAGGCCAGCGACCACCCGGCCGCCGACCACGCCAAGGCGGTCATGCAGGTGGCCGCCGCGGGCACCGGCGTACGCGTCTCGGACGGCTCCACCAACGTCCTGCCGGTCGGGCCCACGGAGCAGGTCCACGACGCGTGGCGCCTGCACTTCGGCCTCACCCGCCGCGCCCTGGCCCGCGCCTACTACCAGGGCTGGGACATGCACCCCGGTCACATCCCCACCCGGTACGCGGCCGTCTTCGCCTTCTACCGCGAGGGCTTCGAGCAGGCCGCGGCCCGCCTCGCCCGCTACGCCAACCACGCCGGCGGCGACGTCATGGACGAGCCCGCCACCGCCAAGGCCCTCAGCGGCTACCTGCTGCGCGGCCTGGACTGCGGCGCCCTCGACATGGGCGAGGTCGCCCGGCTGACCGGCCTGACCCGCGCCGACCTGGAGGGCTTCTCCGCGCCCCGGCGCGGCGACCTCACGGCCTCGGCGCAGTAGGCGGAGGGCCGCACCCCCGAGAGGCACCGGTCCCCTGCCGGGCGGAAGCTCCCGCCCGGCAGGGGACCGTTCAGTCCGCCGGGGGGAGTTCGCCCGAGCCGCGGGTGATCAGGCGGGTCGGCAGTACGGTCCGCTCGGGGACGGGCAGGGTGCCGTCGAGCTGCCGGAAGAGCCGCTCGGCGGCGGTGCGGCCGAGGGCCGCCGCGTCCTGGGCGACCACGGTGACGCCCGGCCGCAGCAGATCGGCGAGCTCGAGGTCGTCGAAACCGACGAGGGCCACCGGACGGCTGTGCCCGGCGAGGACGCGGATCACCGTGACCGTCACCCGGTTGTTGCCCGTGAAGACCGCGGTCACCGGGTGCGGGCCGGAGAGCATCTCCTCGGCGGCCCGGCGCACCCGCTCGGGGTCGGTGACGCCCAGCGACATCCAGGAGCCCTTCACCGGTATGCCCGCGTCCTCCATGGCGGCCCGGTAACCGCGCAGCCGCTCCGCGGCGGTGTGGATGCGGGGCATGTCGCCGATGAAGCCGATCCTGCGGTGCCCGTGCGCGATCAGGTGGGCCACGCCGTCCCGGGCACCGCCGAAGTTGTCGGACACGACCACGTCCGCGTCGATCCTCCCGGCCGGACGGTCGACGAACACCGTGGCGACACCGGCCCGGATCTCCGGCTCCAGGTACCGGTGGTCGTCCCCGGCGGGGATCACCAGCAGCCCGTCCACCCGCCGTGCGCACAGCGCCAGCACCAGCTCCTGCTCGCGGTCCGGATCCTCCGCGCTGGAGCCGTTGACGAGCAGCGCGCCGTGGGCACGGGCCACCTCCTCCACCGCACGGCTCAGCGGCCCGTAGAAGGGGTCCGCGAGGTCCTCGAGCACCAGGCCGATGCTCGACGTGCGGCCCTTGCGGAGCACACGGGCGCTGTCGTTGCGGCGGAAGCCCAGCGCGTCGATCGCCTCCTGGACACGGCGCTCGGTCTCCGGGGTGACGCCCGGCTCCCCGTTGACCACCCGGGAGACGGTCTTGAGCCCGACACCGGCACGGGCGGCGACGTCCTTCATGGTGGGACGGTTGCCGTAGCGGCTCCCGGGACCGCGGTCTGCGCGGCGGGGCGTGTCGGGCGCGGGGCGGTGTCCTGTCCTGTCGTCCACGGGATTACGTCGGCTCCTGTCGTCCACGGGGTGCGGTGCTCATGGGGTTGTATGAGGATGTGGCGTCGAGCATAGAGCCTGGACAACGTTGTCAGAGACGGGGACACTGTCCTTCGCGCCTTCCGGTCCCGCGTCCCCACCGCGCGGCCGGACCGCTGCTTCCGCTCGTGTTCCTACTTTTCTTTCGGCTGACGGGGAGATCCGACTCTGATGCACACCGACCTCGTGGCAGCGCTGGACATCGGCGGCACCAAGATCGCCGGGGCGCTGGTGGACGGCGACGGCCGGATCCGGGCCCGCGCGCAGCGTGCGACGCCCGCCCGGGAGGACGGCGACACCGTGATGCGGGCCGTGGAGGCGGTCATCGCGGAGCTGGCCGGCTCGCCGCTGTGGGCCGGGGCCAGGGCCGTCGGCATCGGCAGCGCCGGACCCGTGGACGCCTCCGCGGGCACGGTCAGCCCGGTCAACGTGCCCGGCTGGCGCGAGTACCCCCTCGTGGAGCGGGTCCGCGCGGCCACCGGCGGCCTGCCCGTCGAGCTGATCGGCGACGGCGTGGCGATCGCCGCGGCCGAACACTGGCAGGGCGCGGCCCGCGGGCACGACAACGCGCTGTGCATGGTGGTCTCGACGGGGGTCGGCGGCGGCCTCGTCCTGAACGGGGCGCTCCACCCCGGCCCGACCGGCAACGCCGGTCACATCGGCCACATCAGCGTGGACCTGGACGGCGACCCCTGCCCGTGCGGCGCGCGCGGCTGCGTGGAGCGCATGGCGAGCGGCCCCAACATCGCGCGGCGCGCCCTGGCCGGCGGCTGGCGTCCGGGGCCGGACGGCGACACCTCCGCCGCCGCGGTCGCCGCCGCCGCGCGCCTGGGCGACCCCGTCGCCGTGGCGTCCTTCGCACGGGCGGCACAGGCGCTGGCCGCGGGCATCGCCGCCACCGCGGCCCTGGTGGAGATCGACATCGCCGTGGTCGGCGGGGGAGTGGCCAAGGCGGGCGAGGTGCTCTTCGGCCCGCTGCGCGAGGCCCTGGCCGGTTACGCGACGCTGTCCTTCGTGCGGCGCCTGACGGTCGTGCCCGCCCGGACGGGCACGGACGCCGGGCTGGTGGGCGCCGCGGCCGCCGCGCTCACCAGGGCGTCCGGCGTGACCGCGGCGGGAGTCTGAGCCGCGGCGGGTGCATGGGCCGTGGGCGAGTCCGGGCCGCGGCGGCCGGCCGCGTGCCGCGCGGCGTCCGGCCGTGACCTTGCGCCCGTGCCGTGACCTCAGGGCGGTCACGCAGTTGAAGCAGGCATGAAGAAGCGCAGCATGCTCGCCCTCGCCTCCCTCGCCACGGGCTTCGTGGTGGCGGCCGTCAGCCCGTCCCAGGCCGCCCCCGGCGACCTCCCGCTCCACCTCGACGTGGAGGACACGCTCAGCACCGCCGAACGCATCGTCGCCCCCGAGAGCCTCTCCCCGGACCAGGACGGGCCGGGCCGGGACGCCTGACCCGCACCCCCGGCTTGCCCGTCAGACCCGCCCGACGCGGACCGCGCGGCGCCGGTGCCCTTCGTCCGGGGGGCACCGGCGCCGCCGTCGTACGCCCTCAACTGGGCCTGGTTTCCGTGGCAGGGTGGAGCGGGCAAGCCACAGGGGGCCAAGACAAGAGGGGGACCTGTGACCGTCGTCTGGATCAACGGCGCGTTCGGTGCGGGCAAGACCGCCACCGCACGGGAACTGATCGAGCTGATCCCGAACAGCACGCTCTTCGACCCCGAGGTCATCGGCGCGGCGCTCCCGCACCTGCTGCCGCCCAAACACCTCGCCGAGGCCGGCGACTTCCAGGACCTCCCGATCTGGCGGCGCCTGGTCATCGACACGGCGGCCGCGATGCTCGCCGAACTCGGCGGAACCCTCGTGGTCCCCATGACCCTGCTGCGCCAGGAGTACCGCGACGAGATCTTCGGCGGTCTCGCCGCCCGCCGGATAGCGGTCCGGCACATCCTCCTCGCCCCGGCGGAAACGATCCTGCGGGAGCGGGTGGCGGGCCGCGAGACACACGGGACGGCGGACGGGGAGACACGCGTACGGCAGTGGTCGTACGACCACATCCCGTCGTACCGGGCCGCCCTCGCCTCCTGGCTGACCGCCGACGCGCACCCCGTCGACACCAGCGCGCTCACCCCGTACGAGGCCGCCGTCCGGATAGCCGAGGCGGTGGGTGCCGGGACCGTGCCGGCCTGCGACATCGTGCAGACGCCCGAACCCACCGCCGAGACCCTGGCCGCCGGCGTCCTCCTCTTCGACGAACAGAACCGGGTGCTGCTCGTCGACCCCACCTACAAGCCCGGCTGGGAGTTCCCCGGCGGCGTCGTCGAGCCGGGCGAGGCACCGGCCCGCGCCGGGATGCGCGAGGTCGCCGAGGAGACGGGGATACGCCTGGACGACGTGCCCGCGCTGCTGGTCGTCGACTGGGAGCCGCCGGCGCCCCCCGGCTACGGCGGCCTGCGGCTGCTCTTCGACGGCGGCCGGCTCGACCCCGCGCGGGCCGGCCGGGTGCTGCTGCCCGGACCCGAACTGCGCGACTGGCGCTTCGTCAGCGAGGACGAGGCCGCCGGCCTGCTGCCCCCGGTCCGCTACGAACGTCTGCGCTGGGCCCTGCGGGCCCGGGAACGCGGGGCGGCGCTGTACCTGGAGGCGGGCACGCCGGTCGGCTGACGGCCGCCCGGGGCGGCGGCGAGACCGGCAGGGGCGGCGCGCACGGGCCGTCCGCTCAGTTCGCCGCCGCGTAGTTGCGCAGGAACAGCGCCTCCGCCACCGACAGCCGCTCCAGCTCCTCGGGGGACACGCTCTCGTTCACGGCGTGGATCTGCGCCTCCGGCTCGCTCAGCCCGATCAGCAGGATCTCCGCCCGCGGGTACAGCTCCGCGAGGGTGTTGCACAGCGGGATGGAGCCGCCCTGGCCGGCGTACTGCATCTCCTGGCCCGGGTACGCCACCGCCATCGCGTCCGCCATCGCCCGGTAGGCCGGGCTGGTGGTGTCGGCACGGAAAGGCTGGCCCTGGCCGATCTGTTCGACCTGCACCCGCGCGCCCCACGGCGTGCGCTTCTCCAGGTGGGCCCGGAGCAGCCCGGTGGCCTCGCCGGCGTCCACGCCCGGCGGCACCCTGAGGCTCACCAGGGCGCGGGCGCTCGCCTGCACCGACGGCGTGGCGCCGACGACCGGCGGGCAGTCGATGCCGAGCACGGTGACGGCGGGGCGCGCCCAGATGCGGTCGGCGACCGAGCCGGAGCCGATCAGTTCCACCCCGTCCAGCACCTTGGCGTCCCGGCGGAACTGCTCCTCGTCGTAGGCCAGTCCCTCCCAGGTGCTGTCCGACGCCAGGCCGTCCACGGCCGTGGAGCCGTCCTCGGCGCGCAGCGAGTCCAGGACGCGGATCAGCGCGGCCAGTGCGTCGGGCGCGGCGCCGCCGAACTGGCCGGAGTGCAGGTTCCCTTCGAGCGTGTCGACCTTCACGCGCAGCAGCGTCATGCCGCGCAGCGTCGAGGTGACCGTCGGCAGACCGACGCGGAAGTTCCCGGCGTCGCCGATGACGATGGTGTCCGCCGCCAGCAGCTCGGGGTGCGCCTCGGCGTACCGCTCCAGACCGCCGGTGCCCTGCTCCTCGGAGCCCTCGGCGATCACCTTGACGTGCACCGGCACGCCGCCGTTCGCCTTCAGCGCGCGCAGCGCCAGCAGGTGCATCAGCACACCGCCCTTGCAGTCGGCGGCACCGCGCCCGTACCAGCGGCCGTCACGCTCGGTCAGCTCGAACGGAGGCGTGTCCCAGCCCGCCTCGTCCAGCGGCGGCTGCACGTCGTAGTGGGCGTAGAGCAGCACCGTCCGCGCGCCCTCGGGGCCGGGCAGGTACCCGTACACCGACTGTGTGCCGTCCGGGGTGTCCAGCAGGGCCACGTCCTCGAAGCCCTCGGCGCGCAGCGCGGACGCTATCCAGTTCGCGGCGCCCTCGCTCTCGCTGCGCGGGAACTGGGCGAAGTCCGCCACCGACCTGAAGGCCACCAGTTCGGCGAGCTCCTCCTTCGCCCGGGGCATCAGCGAGGAGACGGTCTCGGCGACCGGATTCGACGACATGGGCACGCTCCTTGAGGGTGCGACGTTGTACCGGGGGGTACGTGAGCGGGCGCTGCGGTCAGTGCCCGCACGCGCCCCCGGTGTGCGGGTGATCGTGCGGGTGCGGACACCTCCCGGTGTGTGGCCGGTGTCCGCCGCCGATCCTCCCACAGCGGCCTGCGGCGATGCCCGCCGTAGGATGCGGGGGTCAGGTGCGGCATGCGGTTTGATCGGAGCAGTAGACCATCGTGAGCAGCGAGAACTCTTCGGCGGACGACACACGTCAGGTCTGGGACGTCGTCGTGGTGGGCGCGGGACCGGCGGGGGCCTCGGCCGCCTACGCGGCGGCGGTCGCGGGGCGCCGCGTGCTGCTGCTGGAGAAGGCGGAGCTGCCCCGCTACAAGACGTGCGGCGGCGGCATCATCGGTCCCTCGCGCGACTCCCTGCCCCCCGGCTTCGACCTGCCCCTGCGCGACCGCGTGCACGCGGTGACCTTCTCGCACAACGGCCGCTTCACCCGCACCCGCCGTTCCCGGCGGATGCTCTTCGGCCTGATCAACCGGCCCGAGTTCGACCAGCAGCTCGTCGAGCACGCCCAGAAGGCGGGCGCCGAACTGCGCACCGGCGCGACGGTGACACGGGTCGAGCAGCACGGGTCGGCGGTGCCGGACCGGCGCACGGTCGCCGTCGTCCTGCAGGGCGGCGAGACCGTGCTGGCGCGGGCCGTCGTCGGCGCGGACGGCAGCGCCAGCCGGATAGGGGCGCACGTCGGGGTCAAGCTCGACCAGGTCGACCTCGGTCTGGAGGCGGAGATCCCGGTGCCCGAGACGGTCGCCGAGGACTGGAAGGGCCGGGTCCTCATCGACTGGGGGCCGATGCCCGGCAGTTACGGCTGGGTCTTCCCCAAGGGCGACACGCTCACCGTCGGGGTCATCTCGGCACGCGGCGAGGGCGCGGCGACCAAGCGGTACCTGGAGGACTTCATCGGCCGGCTCGGCCTCGCCGGTTTTGAACCGAGCATCTCCTCCGGCCACCTGACCCGCTGCCGCGCCGACGACTCCCCGCTGTCCCGCGGCCGGGTCCTGGTGTGCGGGGACGCGGCGGGGCTCCTGGAGCCGTGGACGCGCGAGGGCATCTCCTTCGCGCTGCGCTCGGGGCGGCTCGCGGGGGAGTGGGCGGTGCGCATCGCCGAGGCGCACGACGCCGTGGACGCGCGCAAGCAGGCCCTGAACTACGCGTTCGCCGTCAAGGCCGGGCTGGGTGTCGAGATGAGCGTCGGCAAGCGCATGCTGGCGGTCTTCGAGCGCCGCCCGGGTCTCTTCCACGCCGCGCTGACCGGTTTCCGGCCCGCCTGGAGGGCGTTCAAGGACATCACCCAGGGCTCGACGACCCTGGGCGAGCTGGTCCGCAGCCATCCGCTGGCACAGCGGGCCCTGTCGGCGATGGACCGCCGCCCGGCGGAGGACCCGGCCGGCCCGTGACCGGAGGGGACGGCCGGTGCGTGGCCGGGTCGGGGAGGGCCGGGAGGTGTTCTTCCGGCACGACTCGTCCGCAGGGCCGGCCCGGTGTGCCCGCACAAGGTCCTGACGGATGCGGAGA
Source organism: Streptomyces sp. NPDC006384 (assembly GCF_042870695.1). Taxonomy (NCBI): domain Bacteria; kingdom Bacillati; phylum Actinomycetota; class Actinomycetes; order Kitasatosporales; family Streptomycetaceae; genus Streptomyces; species Streptomyces sp. NPDC006384. The sequence continues at coordinate 38,217 of NZ_JBIAHR010000009.1, read as the reverse complement.
GGTCCGTCGGGGGAGGGCGGCGAGTGTGAGGGGCGGCCGCGGAGGCCCTCACGCCACCGGGGCCGGCAGCAGCGCCGCGTCCTGCCGAAGGACGCGGGCGTGCAAAGACCGCAGCGCCGGCCCCGGGTCCGCGCCCATCGCCTCGGCGAGCCGCTGCCGGACTCCTTCGTAGGCGGCGAGCGCGTCGGCCGGGCGGCCGGTGCGGCACAGGGCGAGCATCAGCAACTCGACGAGTCGTTCCCGCAAGGGGTGGGCGGCGACCAGCCGGACCAGTTCGTGAACACACTCGAAGGAACGGCCGAGTTCGATCTCGCCGGCCAGCCGCGCCTCGAGGACGGTCAGCCGCTTCTCCACCCAGCGGAGCCGCTCCGCCGCCAGGTACGGCGCGTGGAGCCCCTCGGCGAACTCTCCGCGCCACAACTCCTCGGCCCGCCGGGCCAGTTCCCCCGCCCGGCGCAGCTCGCCGGCGTCCCGGGCGGCCATCGCCGCGCCGACGATCGCCCGGCGCTCGTGGAGGTCGTCGGCGCGGACGCCGGTGAGCCGGTAGCCGCTGCCGGTCCACGCCAGTTCCGCCCCGGCCCCGAGCGCGCGGCGCAGCCCGGAGACGTACTTCTGCACGAGGTTGCGCACGTGCACCGGCGGCGTCCCGCCCCACACGGCGTCGACCAGGCCGTCGTACGACAGGGGGCGGCCTTCCTGAAGCAGCAGGACGGCGAGCACCGCCCGCTGCTTCGGCGGGCCGAGCGGGATCTCGGCTCCGTCCCGCAAGGCGCGCAGCGGACCGAGGATCTCGCACCGCGGACCGCCCGGCGGACCCTCCGGCGCCCGTCCGGCCCGCGTCGTCCCCGCGCTTCCCGCCGCCCTTGCCGTCCCCTCACCCATGGGGCGAGCGTAACCCGGCCGCCGTTTTCCGGCGGACCTTCCAGCGGGTCTTCCAGCGGGTCTTCCAGCGGCCGGGGTGACCGTGAGCGCCGTGCGCCTCCCGCGGCAGCCCCGGGAGGGCCGCACGCCCCGAACCCCTGGAGAAAGGCCCGCACATGCTCACCGGGCTCGGCCGTCAGGCCGTGCGGCACAGCCGTGCCGTGCTGACCGGCTTCCTGCTGCTCTTCCTTGGTCTCGCCGCCTACGGTGCGGGCGCCCAGAACGCCCTGGACCTCTCCCGCTGGGACGCCCCCGGCACCGAGTCCGTGCAGGCCGGCGGCCGGCTGCGCGACGATTTCGGCACCGGCAATCCCAACCTCGCCCTGCTCGTCACAGCCCGCGACGGCGACGTGGACAGCGTGCGCACCGAACGGGCGGCCCGCGAACTGGCCGCCGAGGTGGCGCGGTTGCCCCTCGTCACGGACGTCGTCTCCTACTGGGACGCGCACAGCCCCGCCCTGCGAGGCGAGGACGGCCGCCGTGCCCTGGTCCTCGCCCGCCTCGAGGGGACCGCCACCGAGACCCGCGAGGAACTCGCCACGCTCTCCCCACGGTTGACCCGCACCACCCCCGACCTGGACGTCCGGGTGGGCGGCCAGGAGGAGATCTCCCGGCAGGTCGGCGAACAGGCCCGTGCCGACTTCCTGCGCGCGGAGGCGTTCGCGCTGCCGGCCGTGCTGCTCCTGCTGATCCTGACCTACCGGCGCACTGTCGCCGCCCTGCTGACCGTCGCCGTCGGCCTGTTCTCGGTCGTCGGCACGCTCGCCGGACTGCGGCTGATCGCGCAGTTCACCGAGGTGTCGACGTTCGCCGCGAACCTCGCCCTGGTGCTCGGCCTCGGACTGGGCGTGGACTACAGCCTGTTCCTGATCAACCGCTATCGCGAGGAACGGGCCGCGGGCCACGCCCGGCCCGAGGCCGCCTCGAGGGCGTCCCGGACGGCCGGGCGCACGGTCGTCTTCAGCGGGGTCACGGTCGCGGTGTCGCTGTGCGCGCTGCTGGTGTTCCCGTTCTTCTTCCTCAGTTCCTTCGCCTACGCGGGCATCCTTGTCGTGCTCACCGCGGTCGCCGGAGCGGTGCTGTTCCTGCCCGCGGCGCTCGCCCGCTGGGGGCACCGGGTGGAGCGGCCCGCCGCCCCGCCCTCCGGCTTCTGGCACCGCACCGCCCTCGCCGCGATGCGCCGCCCCCTGCTCGCCGGCGCCGGGGTCCTGACCGTCCTGCTGGTGGCCGCCTCCCCACTGCTCGGCCTGCGCTTCGGCCTGCCCGACGAGCGGACCCTGCCCGAGGGCACCTCCTCGCGTACGACCTCCGAGATCGTGCACCGCGAGTTCGCCGCCGAGCCCACGGACACCGTCCAGGTCGTCCTCGACGAACCGGCGGCCACGCGCGCGTACGCCGCCGCGCTCTCCCGCCTGCCCGGCGTGTTCCAGGTGGACGCGCCCGAGGGCGTCTACCGTCACGGCGAGCGCACCGGCGCCCCCGGCCAGGACCGGCTGACGGCCCCGGACGGCGGCGTGCGGCTGGCCGTCGTCCCGACGCAGGCGGCGATGTACGGGGACGTGCCCGCCTTCGTCGAACGGATCCGGGACCTCCCGGCCCCGGCGCCCGTCCTCGTCGGCGGCTACCCCGCGGAGACCACCGACTTCCGCGCCACCCTCCTGGACCGGCTGCCGTACGCCGTCGCGATCGTGCTGGCGGCGACGTACGTGATCCTCTTCCTGATGACGGGCAGTGTGCTGCTGCCCGTGAAGGCGACCGTGCTGAACCTGCTCAGCCTGTCCGTGATGTTCGGCTGCCTGGTGTGGGTCTTCCAGGACGGGAACCTGTCCGGGATCCTCGGCTTCACCCCGACCGGTTCGATCGAGCCGAGCATCCCGGTGCTGATGTTCTGCGTGGCGTACGGACTGTCCATGGACTACGAGGTGTTCCTGCTGGCCCGTATCAAGGAGGAGCACGAGCGCGGGGGCACCTCCCGCGCCTTCGACGGGGCAGGGGACGACGACACGGTGCGGGCGGTCGGCGAGGGCATCCGGCGCAGCGCCCCGCTGATCACCTCCGCGGCCGGCATCCTGGCGCTGTCGTTCCTGTCCTACGCCACCGGAGGCGTCGTCTTCCTCAAGGAACTGGGCATCGGCACGGCCTTGACCGTCCTTGTCGACGCCACCCTGGTCCGGGTGGTGCTGCTGCCGGTGACGATGCGGCTGGCGGGCCGCGCGAACTGGTGGGCACCGCGCCCGCTGCGCCGCTTGCGGGTGAGGGAGGAGAAAGGGGAGGCCGGGAAGGCGGAGGGGAGAACGGACGGGAAGGAGGCGGGCCCGGAGAGCGTACGCCGCCGGGAGCACGCGTGACCGCCACGCGCCGGGTGACGCCGCACGGCCGTCCGACCGGCGGCACCGTGCGACGCGCACGGTGCCGTCGCATACGCTCGGCACCACCATGAAGAACCACCTCACCCCCCTGGAGCCGAAGGCCGACAAGGCCACGGTCAGACGGCACAACCTCAGCCTCGTCCTGAGGGCCGTGCACGACGCGGGGGAGGCGACCCGGGCCGGGATCGCCGCGCACGTCGGGCTGACCCGGGCGGCGGTGTCGTCCCTGGTCGAGGAGTTGCTGGAGTACGGCTTCGTCACCGAATGGGGCAAGACCAGCAGCGGGCAGGCGGGACGCCCGGGCACGGTCCTGAAGGTGTCCCGGTCGGGCCCGGCGGGCCTGGGCGTCGAGATCAACATCGACTACGTCACCGTGTGCGTCGTCGACCTCGCCGGCACCGACCGGGTGCGGCTCGTGGAGCACTTCGACAACCGCGGGGTCCAGCCCTCCGAGGTGCTGGCGCGGGCCGCCCGGCTCGCCGCCCGCGCCATCGCCTCGGCGGCCGAGCAGGACCTCCTGCCGGCCGGCGTGCACATGGCGCTGCCCGCCCTGGTGTCCGGCGGCACCGTGCGTCAGGCGCCCAACCTCGGGTGGCAGCGGGTCGCCGTCGAGGGACTGTTCGCGCAGGCGCTGCTGGCGCTGCGGCCCACTCACCGCCCGCTGCCCGTCAGCTCCGACAACGAGGCCAACGCCGCCGCGCTCGCCGAGCTGTGGTTCGGGGCGGGCACCGAGGGGGTGCGCAGCTTCCTCTACCTGACGGGCGAGATCGGCATCGGCGGCGCGCTGGTCCTCAAGGGCGAGCTGCTGCGCGGCGCGCACGGCTTCGCCGGGGAGATCGGGCACATGGTGGTCGACCCGGACGGTCCCCTGTGCAGGTGCGGGGCCCGCGGCTGCCTGGAGCAGTACGCCGGCCAGGCCGCGCTGCTGAAGGCCGCGGGCGTCGACGCCGGCACCGGCGTGCGGGGTGTCGCCGAACTCGAACGCCGTGCCCGGCGGGGCGAGCCGTCCGCGCTGTCGGCCATCGAACGGGCGGGACGGCAGCTGGGCGTCGTGGTGTCGGGCGCCGTGAACCTCTTCGACCCCGACGCGGTCATGCTCGGCGGGGTCTATCGCGAGCTGATGGCCTGGCTGGCGCCCGCCGTCGACCGCGAACTCGCCCTGCGGGTGGTCTCCGGGCTGTGGACCGAGGGCGGCAAGCGGCTGCGGGCCGCCTCCTCCCTCGGCGACGCGGCCCGGGGCGCGGCCGGGGTCATCGTCCGCGAGGTGCTGGCCGACCCGGCGGCGCACGCGGAACGCGGCGGGGGAGGGGACTGACGGAGGGGCCGGCCGGTCGGAGGAGCGGACCGGCGGACCGGCAGGGGGCCGCCCCACTGCCCGGCGGCCCCCCATGCCCTCGTGGCGCTCAGCCGCGGTGCGCGGCGATCATGTCCCGGTACCAGCGGTAGCTGTCCTTCGGCGTGCGCTCCTGCGTGTCGTAGTCGACCCGCACGATGCCGAAGCGCTTGTCGTAGCCGTACGCCCACTCGAAGTTGTCCAGCAGCGACCACACGTAGTAGCCCCGCACGTCCACGCCCGCGTCCATCGCCGCACGCAGGGCCATGAGGTGGTCGCGCAGGTAGGCGACCCGGTCGGCGTCGTGCACCGCGCCGTCGGCGGCGAGGGCGTCGTCCTCCGCCGAGCCGTTCTCCGTGATGTGCACCGGCGGCAGCGCGTCGCCGTACTGCTTCTTCAGACTGACGAGCAGGTCGGTGAAGCTGTCGGGGACGACCGGCCAGTCCATGGCGGTGTGCCGGACGCCGGGAAGCCGCACCTCCTCGTAGCGGTTGTCCGTGGCCACCCTGAGCGCCGGGTCGCTCTCGCGGTGCGGGGCATCGGCGACCACGATCGGCCGGTAGTAGTTGATGCCGAGGAAGTCCAGCGGCTGGGAGATCAGCTCCAGGTCGCCGTCCTGCCGGAAGTCCGCGCCGGTGATCAGTTCGCCCCAGGTCTCCTCCTCGGTGGCCGGGTAGCGGCCGGCGAGGATCGGCTCGGTCCACACCAGGTTGTGCTGGGTGTCCGCGCGGACCACGGCCGCCAGGTCGGCGGGGGAGTCGGTGGCCGGCAGGTTCCGGTCGAGGTTGAGGGTGATGCCGACCTCGCGCACCCCGGCCGCGCGCAGCGCCTTCACCGCCAGGCCGTGCCCGACCAGCAGATGGTGGGCGGCGGCCAGGGCGCCCCGGCCCTCCTTGGCGCCGGGGGCGTGCCGGCCGACGGAGTAGCCGAGGAAGGCGCTGCACCACGGCTCGTTCAGGGTGATCCAGCGCGGCACCCGGTCGCCCAGGCGCTCGGTGACCACGGCCGTGTACTCGGCGAACCGCTCGGCGGTCTCCCGCACCCGCCAGCCGCCCCCCGCGGCGGAGCCGCTGCCGGCCGGAGTCTCCAGGGCCTGCGGCAGGTCCCAGTGGTAGAGGGTGGCGGCCGGTTCGATGCCCGCCTCCAGCAGCTCGTCGACGAGCCGGGAGTAGAAGTCCAGCCCCTTGGCGTTCACCGGGCCCGAGCCGTCCGGCACGATCCGCGGCCAGGCGATCGAGAAGCGGTACGAGTCCACGCCCAGGTCGCGCAGCAGCGCCACGTCCTCCCGGTAGCGGTGGTAGTGGTCGCAGGCCACGTCACCGGTGTCGCCGTTCGCGGTCAGGCCGGGGGTGTGGCTGTAGGTGTCCCAGATCGACGGACCGCGGCCGTCCTCCCGCGCGGCGCCCTCGATCTGGTACGAGGCGGTCGCCGCGCCGAAGACGAAGCCGGGCGGGAAGCGGGGGAAGTCGCTCATGCGGGGAAGCCCCTCTCCTGGTGGGTGGTGGTCACTTGACCGAACCGCCGGTGATGCCGGCGGCGATGTACTTCTGGGCGAGGACGAGCAGGATCGCCGCCGGGACCGCGGACAGCACGGAGGCGGCCATCACCGAGCCCCAGTCGCCGACGTGCGCGCCGATGTACTGGTAGATGCCCAGGGTGATCGGCTTGACCTCGTCGGTGGTGTTCAGGGTGAGCGCGAACATGAAGTCGCTCCACGAGAACAGGAACGCGAACAGCCCCGAGGTGATCAGGGAGTTGCGGCTCATCGGCAGCACCACCCGCAGGAACGTCCGCAGCGGTCCGGCGCCGTCCATCTGCGCGGCCTCGATCACCTCACCGGGGATCGACACCATGAAGGACCGCATCAGCACGATGGAGAAGGGGATGCCGAGCGAGGCGTCGGCCAGCATCAGGCCGAAGTAGGAGTTGACCAGGCCCAGGTCGACGTAGGAGTTGTAGAGCGCGTTGGCGATGACGATGCCCGGCACCATCTGGGTGATCAGCGTGCCGAACACGATGGTGCGCGAGCCGCGCAGCCCGAACCGGGCCAGCCCGTACGCGGCGGGTGCCGAGATCGCCAGGCAGACGGCGACCGCGCCGAGCGAGACGGCCAGCGAGGTCAGCAGGTGACCGCCCTGGTCGCTGATCGCCTTGGAGAAGCCGGACAGGTCCAGGCTGCCCGGCACCGGGTCGACCTGGAGCAGGCCCGCCTCGGGCTGGAGCGCGGTGTTGAGCATCCAGTACAGCGGGAACAGCATCACGCACAGGATGAGCACACCGGCGACGGTGGAGCCCCAGCGGCGCCGGGACGCGGTGGGAGTCTGGTCGGCCATCGTCGGTCACTTCCCTTCGGAGCGGTTGGCCCGCAGGTAGAACACCGCGAACACCGCGGAGATCAGGATGAGCACGTTGCCGACGACCGCGCCCGCGCCGAAGTCGAGCTGCACGAACGAGTTCTGGTACGTGAGCGTGCCCAGGGTCTGGGTGGAGTCGGCGGGGCCGCCCTCGGTCAGGGCGAGGATCAGGTCGAGGATCTTGACCGTCGACATGAAGCCGAGCACCAGCACGACCGTGATGACCGGCTTCAGCATCGGCAGGGTCACCGAGCGGAAGGTCCGCCACGCGGAGGCGCCGTCCAGGGAGGCCGCCTCGTGCAGCTCCTTCGGGATCTCCTGGAGACCGCCGTACAGGATGACCATGTTGAACGGGATGCCGATCCAGATGTTGACCAGGATCACCGACAGCAGCGCCATGTGCGGGCTGGTCAGCCAGGGGGTGTGCCCGCCGAGGCCCAGGGTGTCCAGGAACGAGTTGAGCACCCCCGTGTCCTGGTCGAGGATGCGCCGCCAGACGATGCCGGACACCACCATGGGCACCAGCCACGGCAGCAGGATCAGCGAGCGCAGCACCCCGTTCAGCGGGAAGCGGCGGCTGAAGAACACCGCGAGCGCCAGCCCGATGCAGAACTGCCCGAGCAGCGAACCCACGGTGAAGACGAGGGTGTGCCACAGCGCCTTGCCGAACAGGGCGTCGTGGAACACGGCGGACCAGTTGTCGGTGCCGTTGAACGGCGCCTCACCGGTGAAGAAGGTCTTCGGCGTGTAGTCCTGGAAGCTCATCACGACGTTGCGGACGAGCGGGTAGCCGAAGAACAGCAGCATGAAGACGACGGCGGGGGCGACGAACCCCCACTGCGAGAGGCGGCGCCTGCGCCTGAGCCGGGCCGGGTCCGGCGCGGCGGCGCTCCGGGAGGCCCTCGCGGACGCCTGTGCGGTGACGGTGGACGTGGTCATGATGGCGCGTACCTCAGTTCCCGCTCGTGGCACGCTGCTGGGCGCGCTTCAGGGCGGCCTCGCTGGACTGGCCGGTCAGGGCGGACTGGAAGGCGCTCTGCAGGGCGAGCGACACGCCCGACCAGCCGGCGCCGAGCTTGGCGGTCCGGGACCGGGCGGTGGCGACCTGGTCGGCCAGGGCCTCCAGCTCCGGCACCCGCTCGCGCCACACGGCCGCGGCCTTGGCGTTCGCCGGGACCATCCAGCTGTTGAGCGCGTAGGTCAGCTGCTCCTTCTGACCGGACAGGCAGGCGACGATCCTGCCGGCCGTCCTCTGCCGCTCCTCGTCGCCCGTCTTCGGCACGGTGAGCACCGCGCCGCCCAGCGGGCCGACCGAGTCGTCACCGGCCTTCGGCACCGGGATCTGTGCGATCCCCCAGTGCAGCGACTTGTCGGTGTTGAGGGTCTCCACCTGCCACGGGCCGTTGATCATCATCGCCGCGTTGCCGGCCATGAACTGGTCGTTGACGTCCGCCTGCGTCCAGTTGACCGTCGACTTCGACAGCGAGCCGTCCTTCAGGAGGCTCTTCCAGTAGTCGAGCGCCTCGGCTGCCTGCGGACTGTCCAGCTTCGTCTCGTCGCCGCCGTTGGACCACATGAACGGCATGAACTGGAAGACGCCGTCCTCCGCGCCGCCGGCGCTGAGCGCCAGGCCGTACCGCTTGCCCTGCGTGAGCGTCTTCGCGGCCGCGCGCAGCTCGTCCCAGGTGGTGGGCACCCGGACGCCCGCCTCGTCGAGGAGGTCCTTGTTGTAGAAGAGGGCGAGCGTGTTCACGGACCGCGCCGCGCCGTAGTAGGTCCCCTTGTACGAGCCGAAGTCGACGATGCCCTCGGGGATGTCGTCGGTGCTCAGACCGAGCTTCCTGAGGTCGACGAGGCCGCCGGCGTCGGCGAACGTGGGCATCTCGGACGCGTCGAACTGGACGATGTCGGGCAGCGACTTGGACGACGCCATGCGCAGCGCCTTGGTCATCACCTGCGCCGCGGGGACGCTCTGCTGCTCGATCGTGATGCCCAGCTGTTCGCCGCAGCGGGCCATCGCCTCGGCGTCCCAGCGGTGGTACGACTCGTCGGTCGAGGAGTTCATCACGGTGTACACGTCGGCGTCGCGCTGCTGCCCGCAGCCGGTCAGTGCCGTTCCGGCGACCAGGACGGAGACGGCGGCGAGCGGGACGACGGCTCTGCGTGAGCGTACGCGCCCGCGATGCGCGGCGTTGAAGCGCTTCGACATCATGCGGCCCTTGCTGTCGTACGATCCGGCTTCCTTGCCGGACTGTTTTGTTTGCTGTGATGACTAATACGTCAGAGACCGCCCTCCGCGCTAGGGGCGAGTGGCCCTCATCTCGTTCTTCCGTCGCGTGAGAGGTTAGTTCTTTTCCGTCATCACCGCTGATCAGAGTGTTCGAGTCGCTGCAGGGGACTCGGTTTCCGGATTTGTTCTGTGTACGATCAAAAGGCTGTGGGACGGCCTCCGTGCGCCCACTCGACCGTTCCCGCCCCACCCAAGGAAGATCATGAAGTTCACTGACGGCTTCTGGCTCATCCGCGAGGGCGTGCATCTGTCGTACGCCACCGAGGTACGCGATGTACGCACTGAATCGAAGCGCTTCACCGCTCATGCGGCCGTGAAGAAGGTGACGCGGCGGGGCGACACGCTCAACGCCCCCCTCATCACGGTCGAGTGCTTCTCTCCCGCCGAGGGGGTCATCGGCGTCCGCGTGACCCACCACGCGGGCAAGCGCCGGCCGGGCCCCGACTTCGCCCTGTCCGGCGCGCCGGACGGAGCCGGCAGCGTGCGCCGGGACGGCTCGGTCACCGAGCTGACCAGCGGCCCGCTCTCCCTCCGCCTGGACAGCGAGGGCCCCTGGGGCCTCTCCTTCCACGACGCGGACGGACGCGAGCTGACCCGGGCGGACGCCAAGGGCACCGCGTTCGCCACCACCGGCGACGGCGCGCACCACATGCTGAGCCGGCTCGCCCTCGGTGTCGGCGAGCAGATCTACGGCCTCGGCGAGCGCTTCACCCCGTTCGTCAAGAACGGCCAGGTCGTCGACATCTGGCAGGCCGACGGAGGCACCAGCAGCGAGCAGGCGTACAAGAACATCCCGTTCTACCTCTCCTCGCGCGGCTACGGCGTCTTCGTCAACCACCCCGGGGCGGTCTCCTTCGAGATCGGCTCGGAGTCCGTCGGCCAGGTCCAGTTCAGCGTCGAGGACCAGACCCTCGAGTACTACGTCGTCGCCGGCCCCACCCCCAAGGACGTCCTCGCCCGCTACACCGCCCTCACCGGCCGCCCGGCCCTCCCGCCGGCCTGGTCCTTCGGCCTGTGGCTCACCACGTCCTTCACCACCGACTACGACGAGCGGACGGTCACGTCCTTCGTCGACGGCATGGCCGAGCGCGGCATCCCGCTGAGCGTGTTCCACTTCGACTGCTTCTGGATGCGCGAGTACCAGTGGTGCGACTTCCAGTGGGACCCGGAGGTCTTCCCCGACCCGGAGGGCATGCTCGCCCGGCTCAAGGCCAAGGGGCTGAGGATCAGCGTCTGGATCAACCCGTACATCGCCCAGAAGTCCCCGCTCTTCGAGGAGGCCGCCGCCCTCGGACACCTGGTGCGCCGGCCAAACGGCGACATCTGGCAGTGGGACCTGTGGCAGGCCGGCATGGGCCTGGTCGACTTCACCAGCCCCGCCGCCCGCGACTGGTTCGCCGGCAAGCTCAAGCCGCTGCTCGACCAGGGCGTGGACTGCTTCAAGACCGACTTCGGCGAGCGCATCCCCACCGACGTCGTCTGGCACGACGGCTCCGACCCGGAGCGGATGCACAACTACTACACCCACCTGTTCAACCGCACCGTCTTCGAACTCCTCGAGAAGGAGCGCGGGCAGGGCGAGGCCGTCCTCTTCGCCCGCTCCGCGACCGCGGGCGGCCAGCAGTACCCCGTCCACTGGGGCGGCGACTGCTGGTCCTCCTTCGAGGCGATGGCCGAGTCGCTGCGGGGCGGCCTGTCCCTGTCCCTGAGCGGCTTCGGTTTCTGGAGCCACGACATCGGCGGCTTCGAGGGCACGCCCGACCCGGCGGTCTTCAAGCGCTGGCTGGCCTTCGGCCTGCTCTCCTCGCACAGCCGCCTGCACGGCTCCTCGTCCTACCGGGTGCCGTGGGAGTTCGGCGACGAGGCCGTCGACGTGGCCCGCCGCTTCACCCTGCTCAAGCACCGCCTGATGCCCTACCTGTACGGCGTCGCCGCCGAGGCCCACCGCACCGGCGTGCCGATGATGCGGCCGATGGTGCTGGAGTTCCCGCGGGACCCGGGCTGCCGGACCCTGGACCGCCAGTACATGCTCGGCCCCGACCTCCTGGTCGCCCCGGTCTTCACCGAGGACGGCGAGGTCGAGGTCTACCTCCCCGAGGGCACCTGGACGCACCTGCTGTCCGGCGAGCGGGTCACCGGCCCGGCGTGGCGCACCGAGCGGCACGGCTACGACAGCCTCCCGCTGTACGTCCGCGAGGGCGCCGTCCTGCCGCTGGCCTCCGACGACCGGCGCCCGGACGGGGACTGGCTGGACAACCCGGTCCTCCTGGTGCACCCGTCCGGCGCGGCCGACTGCACGGCCGAGATCACCGTGCCCGACCAGCTGGGCGCACCGGCCGCGACCTTCCGCGTCCGGCGCGAGGGCGACGCCCTGCGGGTCACCGCGAGCGGCACCGACCGTCCGTTCACCGTGCGCGTCGCCGGCGGGGCGAGCGCCGAGGGCAGCGGAGAGGTGACCGTGCCCCTGGCGTGAGACGGCATCGAGGGGGGGGGGGGGGGGGCGGGGGGGGGCGGGCGGGGGGCGGGGGGGGGGGGGGGGGGGGGGGGGGCGGGGGGGGGGGCGGGGCGGGGGGGGGCGCGCGCCC
>NZ_JBIAHR010000009.1:0-26355 GCF_042870695.1 Streptomyces sp. NPDC006384 | reverse complement strand
GCGGGCCCCCCCGGGCGCGGGGCGGGGGGCGGGGCCCCGGGGGGGGGGCCGGCTGGCGGGGCCCCCCCCGCCGGCCCCCGGCCCGGGGGGGCGGCGGGCCGGACCCGTCGATGCTCAGGTCGTCGGTGCCCAGGCCGGCCATGGCCGGCGGGCCGTGCGGTGGCGCGGCCGGGGACGGCCCGGCGAGCACGCCGATAACGCCGAGCGCGCTGAGCCACGGTATGTTTCCGGACTTTTAACGCCCCGGTGGCCGGGGAACGCACCGCGAGCCACCGGTCCGGCCCTATGCTTCTACAGTCGTGTAGAAAGTGCGAGGGGCGGGTGAGCCGTTCCCGGCCCCTGGGCGCGTGCCCGGTGGCCGGACCTGCCCGGCGGCTCCTCGCCGGCACGACACCGGTGTCGTCGTTCCGGGACGGCGCCTGCGCGACCCCGCGGGGCCGCGCACCGCTGGTTCCACTCGCTATCGGCCTTGGAGGGCTACGTGGCTTCGATCGATCTGGACAAGGTGCTGGACAAGGCGTGGGCGGACAAGCCGCTGGCCGAGGTCCTCGCCGCCCCGGTCTCGGCGCTGAAGGGGGTGTCCGACCGTGACGGCGACCTGCTGAAGGAGGCGTTCGGCGTCGCCACCGTCGCCGACCTCGCCGAGCTGAAGTACGTCCGCTGGGCCCAGGCCCTGGCCGCGTTGGACGCGGCGAAGTAGTCACCTCTCCGCCCGCGGTGCCGCCGGTGCTCCCCGTCCGGAGGACTCGGCGGCACCGCGGCCCCGTTCTCGCACGTGAAGGAGTGAACGCCGCGATGGTGTTCAAGAAGTTGCTCGGCGCGCTCGGTGTGGGCGGCCCCACCGTGGACACGGTCCTCGACCCGGGCGCGGTCCGGCCCGGCGGCAGCCTGACGGGCCAGGTGCACCTGAAGGGCGGCAGCGCCGACTTCGACATCGAGCAGATCACCCTGGAGCTGGTGGCCCGGGTGGAGGCCGAGCACGACGGCGGAGAGGCCGAGGGCGTGGTCGCGTTCGGCCGGTTCACCGTCGCCGGCGGCTTCCGCCTGAGGGAGGGTGAGCAGCGCAGCGTGCCGTTCACGGTGACGCTGCCGTGGGAGACGCCGGTCACGGAGCTGTACGGGCAGGCCCTGGGCATCGTGCTCGGGGTGCGCACCGAGCTCGCGGTGGCCGGAGCGAAGGACAAGGGCGACCTCGACCCGCTCGCCGTCGCGCCGCTGCCCGTGCAGGAGGCGGTTCTCGAAGCCCTCGGCCGGCTCGGTTTCGGCTTCAAGTCGGCCGACCTGGAGTACGGCCGCATCCGCGGCACCGGTCAGCAGTTGCCGTTCTACCAGGAGATCGAACTCCTCCCCGCTCCGCAGTACGCGCACGCCGTGCGGGAGCTGGAGGTCACCTTCCTGGCCAACCCCGGCGGCATGGAAGTCGTCCTGGAGGCCGACAAGCCGGGTGGGTTCTTCTCCAGCGGCCACGACGTCGTCAACCGGCATGTCGTCAGCCACGAAGACGCCGGCCGGCTCGACTGGAGCACCGTCGTCGACGCCTGGATCCGCCAGGTGACGGCCGGTCACGGCCAGCACGGCACCCCCGCCCCCTACGGACACGCGGACCCGTACGGCGTCCCCCACTCCCACGGCCATCACGCCGACCACGGCGGTCACCGCTCCGGGCCCGGCATGGGAACAGCCGTCGCGGCGGGCGCGGCCGGCCTGGCTGTCGGCGTGGCCGGCGGCCTCGTCGCCGCCGAGGTCGTCGACGAGGTGGGCGACTTCTTCGAGGGCGACGACGAAGCCTGACCCACTCCCATGACGCGGGTGCGCCGGGCCGGACCGCCCCAGCGCACGGCGTCCTGCGGACGGTCGCGGAAGCGGCCCGCCCCGGCCGCCCGGCACCCCGCCGGGCGGCCGGGGCGTCTCCGGGCCCGACTACAGCGGGGTGGCGGCCTTGAGCACGAAGAACAGCGTCACCGTCGCGTTCGCCGAGGACAGCGCCGAGAGGGCGGTGCCCGCCGCGGCCGTCCACGCGGCAAGGCCCAGCGCGGTGAACACCGACGGCCACCTGCGCATCACCGGGGCCGGCTCCAGCAGCGCGCCCACCCGCCGGGGCACCGGCCCCGCCAGCGCGAAATGGGCCAGCGTCACCGCGGGGGCGCCCTGGGAGGCCAGGGCCGCCTTGCCGATCGCCCGGGCCGTCACCCGCCGGCTGCCGATCGTGCCGGCCGCCTCCTCGTCCGCCCACCGCTCCGTCGTGAAGGCCACCGCGGTACGCAGGGGCCGAAGGAACGGGTTGGCCCGCGCCGCCAGCCGCACGGCGAGCAGGAAGCGGTGGTGCCGGCCCGCGAGGTGGGCGCGCTCGTGCGCGAACAGCGCCCGCCGCTCGGCGCCTTCCAGGCACGAGAGCATCGCCGTCGACACCACCACCCGGCCCGCCCCGCCCCGCCGGCCGGGAAGCGCGTAGGCGTACGGACCGGTGTCGGGCAGCACGACCACGGACGTCGACAGGCCGGCCACGGCCTTCTCCGCCCGGCGCCGCACCCGCAGATGCACCCACAGCGTGCGGCAGCACGCTGCCACCACGGCCCCCAGCGCCGGGATGGCCAGTCGGCCGGCGACCTCGTCGTACGGGACCGCCTTCCGCACCTCCTCGTCCGACCAGCCGTCGGGCAGCGGGTTGCCCGGCAGCTGCGCGGTCCCCACCACCATCAGCAGCGCCAGGCACACCGTGCTGCACACGGCCAGCACCCCGGCCACCGCCGACAGCAGCACCGTGGCGGTCCGCGGATGCAGCCGCTGCTCGGCCAGCCGTGCCACCGGCCACGCCGTCAACGGCAGCACCAGCGGCAGGAAGACGAAAACCCCCATGACCGCGTCAGTCCTCCGGATCCCGGGCGCGCTCCAGCAGCTCCCGCAACAGCCGTTCGTCCCCCGGGGGCAGGGAGGTGACGAAGCTCGCCAGCACCGCCTCCCGGTCCCGCTCCTGGTCCAGCAGCCGCCGCATCCGCAGGGCCGCCAGATCCGCCTCGTCCGCGACGGGTGACCACACGAACGCCCGCCCCGACCTCTCCCGGGTCACCGCCCCCTTCGCCAGCAGCCGCGTCAGGATGGTGATCACGGTCGTGTACGCCAGGCCGCCGCCGACCCGCTCGCGCACCCAGGCCGTGTCCACAGGGCCCTCGGCCGCACGCAGCGCACCGAGCACCTGAGCCTCCAGCTCACCCTGGCCGCGCCGGGCACGCCCTTGCTCCCTCACCCCGTCTCCCTCCGGCCGCGGTGCCCCGTACGTCCCGGGGCGGCCGTTCATCGTAGCCCCGGCGCCCTGCGGCGTCGCGGGCCGCCGACCGCCTCGCCGTACGACGACGGGGACGGAGCCCCGGCCGGGCCCCCGCCTCGTCGTCCACCCGCGGACCACCCGTCCGTGACCAGGGCCGGCCGGCCTGTCGCCCTTCGCACGCGAGGCCGCGACGCGCATCAGGACCCGGCGTGCGCCGGACGCTTCTCGCGGCCGCCGGGGTGCCGGTGGCGCCAGGTCCAGAACACCGCGCAGGACAGCAGCGCCCACCCGCCCAGCACCAGGTACGGGAACAGGTGCTGGTGGCCCTGGAAGTACACCGCCGTGTGCTGGGCGTTGACCGAAGCCCCCGGCGGCAGCCACTGGCCGATCTCGCCCAGCGGGGACGGCAGCAGCGGCCAGGACACCGCGCCCCCGGACGAGGGGTTGCCGAGCAGCACCATGAGCCCCCAGGTCGGCAGCATCGCCCATCGGCCGACCAGGGTGTTGAACATCGTGAAGACCATGCCGCTGGCGAACAGGGTGAGCGCGAGGATCAGCCACGACTGGACGAACGGCAGGTCGAGCGCGCCCAGCAGCCAGTCCACGGCCACGGCGATGGTGAACCCGCCGAGCAGCGCGTAGGCGAGGGTGAAGAGGATGCGTTCGAACGGGGTCAGCGCCCGTGCGTGCACGCTCAGCTGGATCGCCCCGACGAAGCCGATGATCACGGCGGCCAGGGAGATGTAGAAGATCGCCAGGCCGCGCGGATCGCCCTCCTGCAGAGGATTGACGTCCCGGACGGTGAGGGCGACCCCGGTCTTCTTCCCCACCTCCGGCGCGGCTTGGGACAGCACCTCGGCGACCGAGGCGCCCGAGGCGCTGGACAGGTCGAGGACGGCCGACCGCCCGCCCTCCCGCAGCCCGAGGATCGCGAAGACCTCCTGCTCGTCGATCGCCTCGCGCGCCTCGGCCGTACTGCGGTAGGGATGCACCTTCACCGAGGCGTTGAGCGCCTTCTCCAGACCGTCCAGGAAGGCCTTGCCGCGCCCCCGGTCGTACGAGCCGACCACGGCCGTGGGGAGCGAGTGCGGCGTCGGGTCCGCCATGGAGTACGTGTACGAACCCGCGAACAGTCCGGCCGCCGCCGCGAGGATGAGCACCAGCACGGTGGCCGGCCAGAACGGCGACTGCCGGAACGCGGCCCACCTCTGGCCGCGCGTCGGAGGCTGACCGTGGGCGCCGTGAGCGCCGTGGGAACCGGAGGACATGTGGGCCATATCGGGACACTTCCACGACGTGGGTGAAGGGGCGTCAGGAATGCTTCGCCCGGGTGTGCGGAACGCGACGGCGGACCCGGCGCGGAGCGCGGGGCGGCCCCGGGTGCGCAGGCCGCGTCCTGGCCGGGGAACGGCCCGGCCCCGGACGGCGGGCGTCCGGGGCCGGCCGCGGGCCGTCCGGTCAGGTGTGGACGAGGGGCGTGTCCACGAGGTGTTCCGCCACGAACCACGCCTGGAGCTCGTTGGTCCGCACGACGTCGGAGACCAGCAGGTCGTTCGTGCCGTCGTCGCCGAGCTCCTGGGTGCGGGTCGCGGCGTCGTGGCAGTCGGTGAGGATCAGCTCGTGGGCCTCCAGCAGCCGCGACAGCATCGCCGGGACCTCCTCCACACCGTCCGGCGGGCGCGGTACGGTCGTGATCTCCGCGACGTGCCGGGGGTCGCCGACCGCGACCCCGCCGAGGGTCTGGACGCGTTCCGCGACGGTGTCGATCAGCGCGAGCTGCTCCCCGGCGTGCTTGTCCAGCAGCAGGTGCAGCTGGTAGAAGGTCGCCCCGCGCATGAGCCAGTGATACTTCTTGTACAGATCGTGCAGGATGCGGGTGTCCGCCAGGACCTTGTTGAGCCGCTGGCACGAGTAGAGGCGGGTCTCCATCGACAGCGCCACGGGGAACTGCTTGACGGTGCCGAACTCCTGGATGGTCCGGCCTCTCTGGTGCAGCCACGGCTGGCTGCCGTCCGAGCCGTGCTCCTGTGCCGACGGATTCGGGGTGTTCACGCCTGAACTCCTTCCGGAGGAAGCTGAAGAGTCCGCGCCGGTGCGGTGCGACCGGCTCTCCCCCCGCGACAGTCGACCAGCCGCACGCCGCTCCCGCAAACGCTGGGAGCCGTGCCGGTCGCCCTTCCGTGGCCGGGGCGGGGCCTGTCCGGCTCGTCCCCGCGGTCCGGGCCGGGGACGGTGCGAGCGCTTTCCGTGATGGTCCGGGGGCGCGGGCGCCGGTGCCGTCGCCGCCGGCGTCCGGGTGGTGGCCGGGCGGTGTCACGCGGCGGACCACCGCGGCGAAGGGGCCCTGGGCGACTGACGTGACGTCAACAACGGGATAGGAACGCAGTGTTCACGACCCGTTCGGGTGACGGGGGTGTGAGGGGGCGGCCGGGATGCGCATCATCTTGACATGAACCTGCGGCCCGATGGGCGGGCCGCAGCCTCATGGAGGTGTGGGATGCACCGCAGACTCGCCACCGGACTCGCCGCCTCGGCCCTGGCCGTGACCACGGTCCTCACCACCGCCGCGACCGCCGAGGCCGCCCCCGCGGACAAGGCGCAGGTGCTCGCGAGCTGGACCCAGACCAGCGCGTCCAGCCACAACGCCTGGGTCACGGCACGGGCGAACCGGTCCGCGTGGTCCGCCTACGGGTTCGACTGGTCCACCGACCACTGCTCCTCCTCGCCGGACAACCCGTTCGGCTTCCCCTTCAGCACCTCCTGCGCCCGGCACGACTTCGGCTACCGCAACTACAAGGCCGCGGGCTCCTTCAGCGCGAACAAGGCCCGCCTCGACAGCGCCTTCCACGAGGACCTCAAGCGCGTCTGCGCCCGGTACGCCGGCGCCACGAAGACCGCCTGCGACAGCACGGCGTGGACGTACTACCAGGCCGTCAGGGCCTTCGGCTGACGGACCGGCCCGGGCGGCCCGGGCGGGGGCACGGTACGGAACGTGCGCAGTCCGGGCACGTCGGCCACGGCCGCCACGGCCAGCGCGGCGGCCGCGCCCGCGACGCCGAGGACGGCACCCGCCACCACGTCGCCCGGATAGTGCACGCCCGTGTGGACGCGGGAGTATCCGACGGCGGCCGCCAGCGCCTCGAGGGGCACGGCGGCCTCCGGGAGCACCACACCGACCGCCGTGGCGAACGCGACCGCCGAGGCGGTGTGACCGGACGGGAACGAAGCCGACGCGGGCATGGGCACGTACCGGTCCGCCGTCACACGGGCCGCCTCCCGGTCGGGCCGGGGCCTGTGCACCAGACGTTTGCCGAGCAGGTTCGCGGCGGCCGACGTCACGGCCACCGCCCCGGCCCCGACGAGCGCCGCGCCGCGCGCCCGGGCGCCGCCCAGGGCGAGGGCGGCGGCGATCCCGAGGGAGATCTTCGCGTGGTCGGCGGCGCGGGAGAGCCGGCGCAGATGCCGGTCCAGCGTGGGCGTGTACGTGGCGGCCACCGCCGCGTACAGGGCACCGTCCACCGCGCGCAGCTCGGCGAGGAGGCCGTCGAGGGGCCGGGGACGGGCCGGGCCCGCTCCTGGTGCGAGCGGGCCGGCGGTGTCCCCGTCGGCGTCGGTCGGTTCCGTCATGGCTCCTGCTGTGGGGTGCTGTCCGTGCGGGGCGGCCCCCGCGGCCGCGGTCACCACGGGCACCGGCCCGCCGGCCGGTGCCGTACGGCCGTCCCGTCCCCGTGGCCGGAACGGTCCCGTACGGCCCCGGCAGGCTTCCCCGTCCGCCGCGCCCGCGTCGTCGGTCCAGCCTCGTGCGTGGCCCGCCGCGCGGCGCGCGGGCGTCGCCCGTACGGGCGAGGGGCGGCCCGGCACGGACGGACGCGGACGCGACACGCGGGCGCGGCCGTCGCGCCCGTACACCCGTGGGGGGGGGGGGGGGGGGGCGGGGGGGGGGGGGGGGGGGGGGCGGGGGGCGGCGGCGCCGGCCGCCGGGGGGGGCGGGGGGGGGGGCCGGGGGGCCCCGCTCCGGCCGCCCCCCCCGCCCCGCCGGCCCCCCCCGCCGGGCCCCCCGCCCCCCCCCCCCACGGGCGGTGTCACGCGGCGGCCTTGAAGCCGCGCAGCCGCAGGGAGTTGCCGACGACGAAGACGGACGAGAAGGCCATCGCCGCGCCGGCGATCATCGGGTTGAGGAGTCCGGCCGCGGCGAGCGGCAGGGCGGCGATGTTGTAGGCGAAGGCCCAGAAGAGGTTGGTCCTGATGGTGCCCAGCGTCCTGCGGGCCAGCCGGATGGCGTCGGCGGCGGCACGCAGGTCGCCGCGGACGAGGGTGAGGTCGCCGGCCTCGATGGCGGCGTCGGTGCCGGTGCCCATGGCCAGCCCGAGGTCGGCCTGGGCGAGGGCTGCGGCGTCGTTGACCCCGTCGCCGACCATCGCCACCGAACGGCCCTCCTCCTGGAGGCGCTTGACGACGTCGGCCTTGTCCTCGGGCATGACCTCGGCGACGACGTGCTCGGGGGCGATGCCGACCTCGCGGGCGACGGAGGCGGCCACGGCCCGGTTGTCGCCGGTCAGCAGCATCGGGGTCAGCCCGAGCGCGCGCAGCCGGGTGATCGCCTCGGCGCTGGTCTCCTTCACCGCGTCGGCGACCTCGAGCACCGCGCGCGCCTCGCCGTCCCAGGCGACCGCGATCGCGGTCCGGCCGGCCGTCTCCGCGTCGGCCCTGGCGCGGGCCAGGTCCGCCGGGAGGCTCATGGCCCACTCGGCGAGCAGCCGTTCGCGGCCGACGAGGACGGCGTGGCCGTCGACGACGCCCTGCACCCCGAGCCCCGGAACGTTGGCGAAGTCCTCGGGCGCGGGCAGCGCGCCCAGCTTCTCCAGGGCGCCGTCGGCGACGGCGCGGGCGATCGGGTGCTCGGAGGCGTGCTCCAGGGCACCCGCCAGGCGCAGCACCTCGGCCTCCTCGGTGCCGGCGGCGGTGTGCACGGCGAGCAGGGTCATGCGGCCGGTGGTGACGGTGCCGGTCTTGTCCAGGACGATGGTGTCGACCCTGCGGGTGGACTCCAGGACCTCGGGGCCCTTGATGAGGATGCCGAGCTGGGCGCCGCGTCCGGTGCCGACCATCAGCGCGGTCGGGGTGGCGAGCCCCAGGGCGCAGGGGCAGGCGATGATCAGGACCGCGACGGCGGCGGTGAACGCGGCGGTCAGCCCCGCGCCGTTGCCGATCCAGAAGCCGAGGGTGGCCAGTGCCAGGGCGATGACGACGGGGACGAAGACCCCGGAGATCCGGTCGGCGAGCCGCTGGGCGGCGGCCTTGCCGTTCTGCGCGTCCTCGACCAGCTTCGCCATCCGCGCGAGCTGGGTGTCGGCGCCGACCCGGGTGGCCTCGACGACCAGCCGGCCGCCGGCGTTGAGGGTGGCGCCGGTGACCGCGTCGCCCACGCCGACCTCGACCGGTACCGACTCGCCGGTCAGCATGGAGGCGTCGACCGCGGAGGTGCCCTCGACGACCGTGCCGTCGGTGGCGATCTTCTCGCCCGGCCGGACCAGGAAGCGGTCGCCGACCCTCAGTCCGCCGACCGGGATCTGCTCCTCGCGGCCGTTCCGGAGCACGGTGACGTCCTTGGCGCCCAGTTCCAGCAGGGCCTTCAGCGCGGCGCCGGCCTTGCGCTTGGAGCGGGCCTCGAAGTAGCGGCCGGCCAGGAGGAAGGCCGTGACGCCCGCGGCGGCCTCCAGGTAGATGTTGCCGGCGCCGTCGGTGCGGGCGATGGTCAGCTCGAAGGGGTGCGTCATGCCGGGCGTGCCCGCGCTGCCGAGGAACAGCGCCCACAGCGACCACAGGAACGCCGCCGACGTGCCCACCGAGACCAGTGTGTCCATGGTGGCGGCGCCGTGCCGGGCGTTGGTGAAGGCGGCCCGGTGGAACGGCCAGGCGGCGTAGGTGACGACGGGCGCGGCCAGGGTCAGCGACAGCCACTGCCAGTACTCGAACTGCAGCGCCGGCACCATCGCCATCGCGATGACCGGGACGGACAGCAGCACCGAGGCGACCAGCCGCTGCCGCAGCGGGCGCAGTTCGTCCGGCTCCCCGGCCCGCGCCGCGTCCGGCGCGGGCTCGGCCCGTACCGGCTCGGGCTCGCGGGCCGTGTACCCGGTCGCCTCGACCGTGGCGATCAGTTCCGGGACGGTCACCCCGTCCGCGAAGCTGACCCTGGCCTTCTCGGTCGCGTAGTTGACGGTGGCGGTGACCCCGTCCATCCGGTTGAGCTTCTTCTCGATCCGGGCCGCGCACGAGGCGCAGGTCATCCCGCCGATGGCGAGTTCCACCTCGGTCGGTGCGCTGGTCGTACTGGTGGTCATGTCTGCTCCTGGTGCGGGGTCGGCGGCCGGGACCCGGAGGCGGGTCCCGGCCGGGCGCGGGGGAGTGCGGGCCGGTCAGACGCGGCCGGTGAGCTCGTAGCCGGCCTCGTCGACGGCCTCGGCGATCGCGGCGTCGTCCGGCTCGGCGGGGCCGGTCACGGTGACCCGGCCGGCGGCGACCTGGACGTCGACGGCGGTGACGCCGTCCAGCTCGCCGATCACCCGGGTGAGCGTCGCCTTGCAGTGGCCGCAGCTCATTCCGGAGACGGCGTAGACGGTGCTGACGGCGTCGGCGGTGGAAGCCATGGGTGTCCTCCTGCGGAAGGGCCCCTGATACGGGGCCGGGGTATGTCTGCCGAGACCATGTATACCCCTGGGGGGTACCTGACGCAACCCTCTGGCGGCACTTGACTCAGTACCCCCCAGGGGTATTGTGAAGTGCAGGAAGTGGCGTCGGCAGGGCCGGACGCCCGGGAATCGAGGAGACGACCGCCATGAGCACGGGATCGAGCACCGGACTGAGGATCACCGCGTTCGCCGCGGCACTGGCCGCGACCTTCGGTGCGGCGTACGGCGTCGGCAGGGCCGTCGACCCGGTCGTCGAGGACGCCCCGCCCGCGGCCCACGAGACGCACGCGGACGAGCCCTCGGCGAAAACGGGCGGTGACGACGGCCACGCGGGCCACCGGAGCGAACCGGCCGGCGGCCTGCAGATCTCCGAGGACGGCTACACGCTCGACCTCGCCACCCCGCGCGTCACCGCCGGACACCGCGCCGAGCTGCGCTTCACCGTCCGCGACGAGGACGGCAGGGCCGTCACGGCGTACCGGCGCGAGCACGAGAAGGAACTCCACCTCATCGTCGCCTCACGCGACCTGACCGCCTACCGCCACCTGCACCCCACCCGCGCCGCCGACGGCACCTGGAGCACCCCCGTCGACCTGCCCCGCGCGGGCGGCTACCGCGTCTTCGCCGACTTCACCCCGGCGGAGAAGGGCGCCGGCAGCATCACCCTCGGCGCGGACCTCGCGGCCGGCGGCGCCTACCGCCCCGAGGCCCCTCCGGCACCGGCCGGCACCGTCACGGCCGACGGCTACCGGGTCGCACTCGCCGGCACGCTGAACCCTGGCAGGGCGGGCGAGCTGAAGCTGAGGATCACCCGCGCCGGACGCCCCGTCACCGACCTCCAGCCCTACCTCGGCGCCTACGGCCACCTCGTCGCCCTGCGCTCCGGCGACCTCGCCTACCTCCACGTCCACCCGAACGGCGAACCCGGCGACGGCACGACGAAGCCCGGCCCGGAGATCTCCTTCACGGCCACCGCGCCCAGCGCCGGCACCTACCGCCTGTTCCTGGACTTCCGGCACGAGGGGAAGGTCCACACCGCCGCGTTCACCGTGCGGGCCGGATCGGCCCCCGCGGACCAGGACCCCGCACCGGCCGGCACCGAGGAGCACACCGAGGGCCACACCGACGGCCACGGCCACTGACCGCGACCGCCTCTACGCCAGGACGACCCGGATCCCCGCCTCCTCGAACGGGCGGACGACATCCGGGCCGGCCGCGGCGTCGGTGACCAGCGTGTCCACCGCGTCCGCGGCGCAGATCCGGGCGAACGCCCGCCGGCCCAGCTTGCTCGAGTCCGCGGCCACCACCACGCGCGCGGCCCGCTCGCACAGCAGCCGGTTGACCGCGGCCTCCGCCTCGTCATGGGCCGCGGCACCGTGCTCGGCGTCGAAGGCGACGACGCCCAGCACCGCCACGTCGAGCGTGACCTGCCCCAGCACCCCGTCCGCGAGCGGACCGATCAGCTCGTACGACTGAGCCCGGGCCACCCCGCCGGTCACCACGATCTTGAACTGCGGCCGCACCGCCAGCTCGTTGGCGATGTTCAGCGCGTTCGTGACCACGGTCAGCGCGGGCGTCCCGGAGGCCAGGTCGGGGCGCACGGCCAGGGCGCGCGCCACCTCGGTGGTGGTCGTGCCGCCGGTCAGGCCCACCGCCTCGCCCGGCGCCACCAGCGCGGCGACCGCCTGCGCGACGCGCTGCTTCTCGGAGGCGCGCCGGGCCGTCTTGTACCGCAGCGGCAGCTCGTACGACACCCCGTGCACGACCGCGCCGCCGCGCGTGCGCACCAGCATCTGCTGCTCGGCCAGCCGGTCGAAGTCGCGGCGGATCGTCGCCGCCGACACCCCCAGCTCCGCCGCCGCCTCCTCGACGTCCAGCCGGCCGCGCTCGACGAGCAGCTCCAGCAGCGTCTTCCAGCGGGCGTCGCGCGACATCCGCCCCTCCGTTCCTTGATCCCCCGCCGACCCTAGCGCACTCCTCTCGCCGCTCCGTATGCTTGATACTGCTCGGAAAATCGCTATATCTTGCACGAACAATCACGCTAGCCAGGTCTCTCCGGACCGGTCGGGAGTGCGCGGCATGACATACGTCGAGGACGAGCTCACCAGCCAGCCCGAGTGCTGGACACGCGCCGCCGGACAGGCGGCCGGACACGCCGCGGTGCTCCCGACGGCGGGGGAGCGGGTGGCGATCACCGGCTGCGGCACCTCGTACTTCATGGCCCGGTCGGCGGCGGCGCTGCGCGAGGGGGCGGGCCTGGGCGAGACGGACGCCTTCGCCGCCTCCGAGTTCCCGCGAGACCGCGCGTACGACCGCGTCGTCGCCCTCACCCGCTCCGGCACCACCACCGAAGTGCTGGAACTGCTGGGCGCGTTGAAGGGCCGCACGCGCACCGTCGCGCTCACCGCCGACCCGGACACCCCCGTCACGGCCGCCGCCGACGACGTCGTCGTCCTCGACTACGCGGACGAGCGGTCGGTCGTGCAGACCCGCTTCGCGACCACCGCCCTGACCCTGCTCCGCGCCCACCTGGGGCTGCACCCCGACGCGGCGGTCGCCGACGCCCGCACGGCGCTCACGTCGGAGCTGCCCGAAGGGCTCGTCGCATGCACCCAGTTCACCTTCCTCGGCCGCGGCTGGACGGTGGGGCTGGCCGACGAGGCCGCGCTGAAGATGCGCGAGGCGTCCCTGTCGTGGACCGAGGCGTACCCGGCGATGGAGTACCGGCACGGCCCCATCAGCGTCAGCACGGCCGGCACGGCGACCTGGATGTTCGGCGAGGCCCCCGAGGGACTGGCCGGACAGGTCCGCGACACGGGCGCGCTGTGGGTGCCCGGACGGCTCGACCCGCTCGCCGAACTGGTCCGCGCCCAGCGGCTCGCCGTCGCCGTCGCCGCCGCCCGCGGCCTCGACCCGGACCGGCCCCGCCATCTCACCCGCTCGGTGATCCTCACCCCCTGACGCCCCGACCGACGCCCGGCGGCGCCCGGGGAAAGGCAGGACCCATCGTGCCCCTCACCACCACCGGCGGCCTGGTCACCCGTGCCGCCGCCGCGCGTTCCGCCGTCGCCGCCTTCAACGTCGTCACCCTGGAGCACGTCGAGGCCGTCGTCGCCGGCGCCGAGTCGGTGCGCAGCCCCGTCGTGCTCCAGATCAGCGAGAACGCGGTGAGGTACCGTCAGGGCCGCCTGCTGCCGCTGGCCCGCGCGGCCGTCGCCGCCGCCGAGGCCGCCGCCGTGCCCGTCGCCCTCCACCTCGACCACGTCCAGGAGGACGGCCTGCTGCGCCTGGCCCGGGACGCCGGCTTCAGCTCCGTGATGTACGACGGCTCCCGGCTGCCGTACCCGGAGAACCTCGCGGCGACCCGGGCCGCCGCCGACCGGGCCCACGCCCAGGGCCTGTGGATCGAGGCCGAACTGGGGGAAGTGGGCGGCAAGAACGGCGAGGCGCCGCTCGACGCGCACGCCCCCGGTGCCCGCACCGACCCCGCCGAGGCCCGCTCCTTCGTCGCCGACTCCGGGGTGGACGCCCTCGCCGTCGCCGTCGGCAGCAGCCACGCCATGACCACGCGCACCGCCGCCCTCGACCACGACCTGCTCAAGAGACTGTCGGCCGCGCTGGACGTGCCGCTCGTGCTGCACGGCTCCTCCGGCCTCCCGGACGGCGAACTCGCCGCGGCGGTCGCGGGCGGCATCACCAAGGTCAACGTCGGCACCGCGCTGAACATCGCCATGACCGGCGCGGTCAGGCAGTACCTCGCCGCCCGCCCGGACGCCGTCGACCCGCGCCGCTACCTCGCCCCGGGCCGGGAGGCCATGGTGCGGACCGTGGCCGCGCTCACCCGGGTCATCACCGGCCTCACCTCTTGACGGCCTTCAACACCACGAACTTCCGGTCGCTCGCCACCAGGTGGCTGTTCCCGAACAGCCGCCGCAGCTTGACGTGGTAGCCGAGGTGCCGGTTGCCGACCACCCACAGCTCACCGCCGGGCCGCAGCACCCGCCGCGCCCCGGTGAACATCCGCCACGCCGTCGCGTCGGTCGTCGCCTGATGGGAGTGGAACGGCGGATTGTTCAGCACCAGGTCGACGCTGCCGTCGGGCACCCCGGCCAGCCCGTCGCCGACCCGGAACTCCGCGTGTCCCGGCTCCCCGTTCGCCCGGTACGTGGCCTGAGCGGAGGCGACGGCCTGGAAGGACTCGTCGGTGAACAGCACTTCGGCCCGCGGAGCGGCCAGCGCCATCGCCGTGCCGACCACACCGTTGCCGCAGCCCAGGTCCACCACCCGCCGGGCGCCCCCGCCGTCCGGCAGGTGCTGGAGGAAGAACCGGGTGCCGATGTCGAGCCGGTCGGCGCAGAACACACCGGCGTGGTTGACGACCGTACGGCCGGACAGCGCGCCGACGCCGTCGGGCAGCGGGTAGCTGAGCGGCCACGGGTTGGCCGGCCGCTCCAGGGCCGGGTCGGGCGTGCAGAAGATCAGCCGCGCCTTCCTCTCGGCGAGCGAGGTGCGGGTCGGGCCGAGGATCCGCTCGAACAGCGCCAGCGTCGAGGTGTGGATCTCCTTGACCATCCCGGTGCCGACGACGACCGTGCCCTCGTGCACGGCGGGCGCCAGCCGCAGCAGCTGGTCCTCCAGCAGTGCCAGACTCTTCGGCACCCGCACCAGCAGCACGTCGATCCGGTCGGGAGGCGGGTCCTGCGTGGTGAGCAGCCGCACCGCGCCGGGCGCCGCCCCGTTGCGCGCGAGGTTCGCGCGGGTCGCCTCCCGGGTGAGATGGGAGTCGGTGATCTGCGCCGGCCGGTGCGCCGCCAGCGCCGTCACCAGCGCTCCCCACCGGTCGCCGGCCACCACGACCGTGCCGGACAGCGGCACCTCCCGGTCCGCGAGGTGCCGGAGCAGGTACTCGTCGGAGGCGTCCCAGGCACGCAGCCGGTCGCGCGGATCCTCGGGGAAGCGGGCCAGCTCGAGCTCGCCCCACGGAGTCGTCATACGGTCGCTGCGGTCGTTCATCGTGCGACCAGGCTAACGGAGCCGCAGGTCGGACCGTTCCGGGGAGGGACGGGGCGGGGGAGCGCACACGGCGGCCAGGACGAAGACCGCGGAGGCCGGGGCCGTACGGGACCGCCCTTCGGGCCCCGCCGGCCCGCGACGGCACCGGCGTCCCGGGCGCGGAGCGCGGACATCCCGTCCCGTGGCCCGTGGGAGACTCCCCCTCATGAGCGGCAAGGAGGACCCCCGGACGGCGGGGGAAGGGACCACCCCGAGGACGCGGCTGGACCGGGGGCGCGGCGCGCTCGGACCCGCGTTGCAGCTCGTGCACACCGGACGCGCCCCCACCCGGGCCGTTCTCACCGCCGAACTCGGCGTCACCCGCGCCACGGCCGGCGCGGTCGCCGCCGAACTGGAGGCGCTCGGCCTCATCAGGGTCGACGCCCGGCCCGGCGCCGCGGCCGGCTCGCAGGGCAGGCCCTCGCACCGCCTCGCGGTCGCCGAGGACGGGCCCGTCGCCCTCGCCGCCCAGGTCCACGCCGACGGTTTCCGCGCGGCCCTGGTCGGGCTCGGCGGCCGTATCGTCGCCACCGCGTCCGGCCGCGAGGTCGTCGACGCCGACCCGGCGAAGGTCCTCGGTTCCGTCGTCGAGACGGGCGCGGAACTCCTGCGGCGGACCGGACGGCGCTGCGTCGGCGCCGGACTCGCCGTACCGTCCGCCGTCGCGGAACCGGAGGGCCTGGCCCTGAACCCGCTGCACCTGGCCTGGCCTGCCGGCGCCCCGGTGCGGCGGATCTTCGCCGAACAGGTGCGCGCCGCCGGCCTCGCGGGACCCGCCTTCGCGGCGAACGACGTCAACCTGGCCGCCCTGGCCGAGCACCGGCACGGCGCCGGACGCGGCGCCCGCGACCTGCTCTGCGTCGCCACCGGCCACCGCGGCGTCGGCGGCGCCCTCGTCCTCGAAGGGCGCCTGCACAGCGGCAGTTCGGGCCTCGCCCTGGAGGTCGGCCACCTCACCGTCAACCCCGAGGGCCGCGCCTGCCACTGCGGCGGCCGCGGCTGCCTGGACGTGGAGACCGACCCGCTGGCCTTCCTCACCGAGGCCGGACGCGAGCCCGGCCCCGAGGTCTCCCTGCTCCAGCAGTCCAACGACCTGATCCGCGACCGGTACGACGACCCGGCCGTCCGCGCGGCCACCGGGGCCCTCATCGACCGCCTCGGCCAGGGCCTGGCCGGCCTGGTGAACATCCTCAACCCGGACCGGATCGTCCTCGGCGGCCTGCACCGCTCCCTCCTGGACGCCGACCCCGAGCGGCTGCGCGCGGTCGTCGCCGACCGCAGCCTGTGGGGACAGAGCGGCGGTGTGCCGATCCTGCCCTGCACCCTGGACCACAACAGCCTGGTCGGCGCCGCCGAGTTGGCCTGGCAGCCGGTGCTGGACGACCCGCTGGGGGCGCTGACCTGAGACGGCCCGGTCAGGGCGACAGCGCGCGGCCGAGATCGACGACGCAGAACCTGTTGCCGTCCGGATCGGCGAGGACCACGAAGTCGGGGTCGGGCGGGTAGGAGTCCCAGTCGACGCTCTGCGCGCCGAGCCCGATCAGCCGCCGCACCTCCGCCTGCTGCTCCTGGGCCGAGTCCGTGAACAGGTCCAGGTGCAGACGGGGACGCGGCTCGGCCGGCGAGGCGCTGTGCATCACGGCGAGGGCCCGCCCGGAGCCGTCGGCGTGCTCCAGCGTCCGCCACCGCTCGCTCTTCAACTCCTCGGTGGGCACGAGATCGAGCGCGGCCGTCCAGAACGCCACCGCGCGGGGCACGTCCGTGACACCGATGACGGGATATCCGAGTCTCAGCATGGGCCCGAGCCTAGGGGGTCTGCCCGGGGAGCAGGCCCGGCCCGCCGGTCTGCTCCCCGCGCGGTACGCACACTGCCGCCGGCCGTACGACGACCCGGACCCCCCGCCGGCGGGACGCTCGGAAGCGACAACGAAGGACATCGCGACCGAGGAGCTGGACGACATGCAGACCCTGGCAGACTTCGCCGGCGGCGGACCCGGCCCGTGGATCCTCCTCTTCCCGCTGATCTGGGTCCTGGTCGTCGCCGGCGCCGTGACCCTGCTGCGCCGCACCGTGTGGCGCGGCCGGCGGGGCCCCTGGCGGCAGGGCGCCGTCCCGGACGACTCGCCCATCGCCGTACTCGGCCACCGCTTCGCCTCCGGCGAGATCGACGAGGACGAGTACTGGCGCCGGCTGTCCGTGCTGGACGAGCGGTTCGGCCGGACCGGCAAGGACGGTGCGGCATGACGACGACCGCCACCCGTGCCGCCGTCCGGGTCGTCGACGCCGTGAAGGTGTACGGCGCCGGCGACACCGCCGTACGCGCCCTCGACGGGGTGAGCGTCGACTTCCCGGCCGGACGCTTCACCGCCGGCATGGGCCCCTCGGGCTCCGGCAAGTCGACCCTGGTGCACTGCGCCGCCGGGCTCGACACCCTCACCTCCGGAACTGCCCGCATCGGCGACACCGACCTGAGCACCCTCGACGACCGCCGGCTCACCCTGCCGCGCCGCAACCACGTCGGCTTCGTGTTCCAGGCGTTCAACCTGGTGCCCACCCTGACCGTCGCCGAGAACATCACCCTCCCCCTGGGCCTCGCCGGCCGCCGCGGCGACGGCGAGTGGATCGGCGCACTGATCGACGTCGTCGGGCTGCGCGACCGCCTCCACCACAGGCCCGCCGAACTCTCCGGCGGACAGCAGCAGCGCGTCGCCGTGGCCCGCGCCTTCGCCGGGCGGCCCGAGGTCGTCTTCGCCGACGAGCCCACCGGCAACCTCGACTCCCGCTCCGGCGGCGAGGTGCTCGGACTCCTCAACACCTTCGCCATCGTCGTCGCCCAGCGCACCGAGAGAACGCCCTGCTGCGCGCCCTCGGCGCATCCCGCCGCCAGGTCACCGCCGGCACGCTCGCCGAGGCGTCCGCCGTGGCCCTCACCGCGTCCGCCGCCGGACTCGCGGGCGGCATCGCCATCGCGGCCGGCCTGCAGGCGCTGTTCCCGGCGATCGGCTTCCCGTTCCCGGACGGCGCCCTGGTGATCGGCGCCTCGTCGATGCTGCTGCCGCTCGCCGTCGGGATCGTCGTCAGTCTCGGCTCGGCCCTGCTGCCCGCCGTCCGGGCCGGCCGCATCGCACCCCTGGCCGCGCTGCGCGAGACGGCCGTCGACACCTCCGGCGCCTCCCGCGCACGGAAGGTCACCGGTACGGCGCTGATCGCACTCGCCCTCGCGGTGACGCTGACCGGCGTCCTGCTCTTCCCGTCCGTCTGGTCGGCGGGAACGGGCGCCGTCCTCGCCCTGGCCGCGTTCGTGGTCCTCGGCCCGGCCGTCTCCGGCACCGCCGTGCGTGTGCTCGGCGCCCCGCTGGAGCGGCTGCGCGGCGTCACCGGCGGCCTCGCCCGGCGCAACGCCCTGCGCAGCCCCAGGCGCACCGCCGCCACCGCGGGGGCGCTGATGACCGGCGTGGCAGTCGTGTCCCTGTTCACGGTGTTCGGCGCCTCCCTCAAGGCGACCATGGACCAGACCGTGTCCCGGTCCTTCGCGGGCGACGTCGCCGTCAGCGCCCCCTCCTTCGGCGCGGGCGGCAGCGGGCTCAGTCCCCGCCTCGCCGGCGCGGTCCAGGGGCTGCCCGAGGTGGACAGCGCCGTCGGGCTCGGCAAGGGCGTCGCCGAAGTCGACGGGCAGGGACGGGCGTTGACCGTCACCGACCCGGCCGCCCTGGAAGGCCCTGTAGTCCTACCTCGGACACCAGGGAGCAAGTAACCCGCCAGTAGGTTCCAGCGCTATCGCTGACCTGGGACGACTCCGCCAACAGATTGGCGTTGCGTGACGTCAGCGCGTCGTACCCGTCGGTACGCGTTGGTTTTTCGACGCCTTCACGTCACCGTACTGGCAGTGTCGGCGCCGGTAGGCGCGGTCTCGGCAGCGGGCGGAGCAGTAGCGGGCGTCCCGGCGGCGGGACCCGGCCGCGTAGGTCATGTGTCCGCACACGGGGCACGTCAGCCGCCGGAGCAGGCGCTGCGTCCGGCGGCGCGGACCGTGCGGATGCGGAGGCTGATCGCTTTCCAGTCGGCGGGGTAGCGGTCACGGTTCTCGGGGCGGATGGGCATGGGGTCCTCTGGGTTCACCTGCGGCGGCGGGCGGCGGGGTCGTGCTCGGCGACGTGCTGGGCGACGGCGTCGACGCTGGGGCGGGCGTACCGCTCCAGCGACCGCACGGAGGCGTGGCGGGAGCGGGCCAGCAGCATCGGCGCGGACGTGCCGTCTTCCGCGTCGTGCGTCAGGGCAGAATGCCGGAGCCGGTGGAGTGTCCAGCCCTCCAGGTCGTCGACGTCGTCGGGGCCGGCGAGCGGGCTGGCCAGCAGCCGGGTGCTCTCCTCGAAGATCTCTTCCGCCCGCCGGTAGGACAGCCGGGTGCGGCCGGTCACGGGACAGGTGTCCAGGGTCGGGGTGCGGGCGGGGGCCTTGAGGTCGGTGAGGAAGAGCGGGCCGTGGCTGCGGCCGGCGATCCTGGTCGGCGGCGATCAGGGTCAGGCTGACGCCGGACAACGACTCAGCCATGGTCTGTGTAACGAACGCGCGAGCGGCGGTGCGGAAGAAGGTCTGCGTGGTGCCGCCCAGGCCAGCCAGCAGGACAGAGCCTGCCGTCCCGTCCTCGATGGCGGAGCGCAGGGCGGGGATGAGGCGGACTCCGGCCGTGGCCAGCAGGGTGTCTGCCGCATCCGTGTCCTGTGCCTGTGCAAGGCGGATGCGGGTGTTCGCGGGGCCGGGTCAGCCCGTGCGCAGTCGGTCGGAGGACAGCGGCGCGGGCCGCACGCCCTTCTTCGTCGTGCGCTTGCCCATGGACAACCCCCTGGTGATCGGTGATCGGTACAGCCGCGGTGGTGCTGGGAGGGATCTTGCCCAGGTGGCGGGCGGCTCAACTACCGCCAGGTGGTGGGTAGCGCTCCGTAACCGGGGATTTCGCAGGCCCCGGCGCGGCCGAACTCCACCGGGACGGCGCCACGTTCCCCGTCCGCCGTTGGGCCCCCTACGCCACGCGCTGAGGCTGGCTCGTGCCGGACCTGCCGGCGTCCCCTTCCGACGCCGGCTGGTCCTATAGCCACCCGCGCTTCGTGGCGTTCACGCCGGCCTGGAACCTGCTGGCCGCGTCCAGTCGCTCCATCAGGTTCGACATCATCCGGCTGACCGTGCGCACCGAGATGCCTAGGTTGCGGGCTGCGGCCTCGTCGGTGTCCCCGGCGGCGACCATGTCCAGCAGCGCGCGTTCCGTCGGGGTGCACCCGTGGTCGTTGGTGGGCGGCTGTTCGCCGAAGGACGTCCCCGTCGACCAGCACAGCTCGAACAGGGCGCACAGGGCGGTGATGATGCCGGAGCTGTGCACCTCGATCGCGCCCTTGCGCGGGTCCTCCGGGTCCAGGGGCAGGATCGCGGCCCGGCGGTCGACGATGATCATCTGGATGGGCACGGTGGGGATGGTACGCATCTGCCCGCCGTGCTCGATGAGCCAGCGGGCGTAGGCGAGGGTGTCGGGGTCGTTGCGGAAGCTGTCGCGGCAGACGGCCCGGATGGCCACGCCCCGCAGCAGGGCCTCCTCGTTGAGCGGGGTCGCGGCATTGCGGGCGTCGGGCCGGTGCGCGCCACCGGGGTTGAGGGACAGGCACTCGAACTTGGTCGTCCGCTGGAGTTCCTCCAGTCGGGTACGGACGGCGTCGAGACCTTCGAGTCGCGTGGCACTGTCCGACATGCGCGTGCCGAGGTGCTCGGCGGCCATCGCCGCGATCTCGGCGCGGGTGTTCTCCACCTGGGCCAGGCGCGCCGCGAGGTCGGCTTCGGCAGAGGCCAGCAGGGTCGTGAGGCCGACTTCCGGACTGACGGGACGCAGTCTTCCCCCGCGCTGGTCGGATGGTTTGAGCAGGGCGAGCGCGGCCAGTTCGTCGAACGCGGCGCGGATCACCCTCTCCTGGAGTCCGGTGTCCGCCATCAGATCGGTGACCCCGTGGTCGGGGTGCAGCAGGGTTGCCCGGTAGACGGTCTCGGCATGGGGCGAAAGCCCGAGTAATTGCAACATGTGGTCTCCCTTCGGTCAGGACTCGGTCAGGAGCATCGGTGAGTGCAGGCTTCCGCATAGCCAGGACGCGCTCAAGCCCGCATGGCGGTCCGAGGTGGCGTCTACCCGCCTGGCGTCTTGACGCCCGTCTGCAGCTAGTGACACCGCCACCGCCGTGGGACAGCCTTATGCCATCGAACGCAACACCCCGCAGAACGGGGTGAACGCGATACCAAAGACAAATAAGCCGATTCTTAAGGGTGGAGTCCGCCATGTTCCGGATCGCCGCAGTCCTGCTCGCATCCGCCGCTCTCATTGTCGCCGTCGGAACCTCCGGAGCCGTCTCCCACGAGGCGCCGGACGCCGGACGTACGTCCGCCGATGACGGGTTCGGCTGGGTAACGCCCCGGGTCGTGGCCAGCGACGGGGGCGGCTGGGTGGGGCCCCAGGGCGGGACCGACACCGGCCAGGGCGCTGGCGCCGGCCAGTTGCTCTGACGCCGATCCCACCGGGAGCCGACGGTGCCAGATCACCCGAGGATGCCATGCACATGATCACCATGCGGCTGGTCGGAACACCTGCGGCGCCCGACGACCTCAGGGAACTCCTCACCGCCCACTTCGATTCCGCAGACCGGATCGAGCACCTCTGGACACGCGCCGACGGAGACCGGATCGACCTGGTTCTCTTCGTCCTCGCCGAATGCGAGGCCGAGGCCCTGCTTACCGCCCGCGCGGCGTGTCTCCGGGCCATCGCCCACACACCACGGCTCGCAGCCTGGCGGCTGTCGGACACCGCGGACGCCGGCGACGGCCGCGAGTTCTGGTGACGGCGCAGGACGCCCGCCCGTACGAACGCCTCCACCCTTCTCCTCACCCCGGGGCCGCGCGTCGGCCACCACCACGAAGGCAAGAGAGAGGAACCCACCATGCTCGAAACTGCTGACGCAGGGCCGCGTACAGCGCTCGACCGCACCACCGAACGCCGCCACATCGGGACCTTCCAGGTCCCCGACGACGTCACCTCCATGGAGTTCTCCCTGCCGGGAGCTCGGCTGGAGACCACGAACGTGAGCGAGAGCGACGGCACGAACGGCGTCGTCCGGGTGACCCGCATCTCGAACGGACCGGGCATCACCGACTACGTCACCCACGAGAAGGACTTCGCCTACTCCGCCTACGGCATCCACGTAGGCCAGGACGACCGGCTCACCTTCTTCGGCGAGGGCCAGCGGATCACCGTGCACCTGATCGACTGCCGCGAGGACTCGCCCCAGCTCGGCGACGAGATCACCATCGAGATGGCCGTCTCGCCCTACCGGGTCCTGATCATCCCCAAGGGCATCGCCCACACCCTCGACGGCCTGGGCGGAGTCGTCACCCGCGACGAACCGGTCTGGTACGCCGACCAGAACCCCGACTGGGAACCGGACAACGACCTGGTCTCCTTCCTGCGCTCCTCGCAGCAGGCTCCCGTGGTGCGCACCAACCGCCATGAGCTGCCGGTCGCCGCCCACCTGCTGCTCTCCCGGATGTCCCAGCAGACCAACGCGCAGGACCAGGGCGCCTACGCCGCGCGGTACCGCGTCTCCATCGGCGGCAGCACCACCTACGCAACGCTCAGGCCGGCGTGGCGGGCCGCCGAGACCGGGAACGACGTCCACGCGTGGGCCTCCCGCAACAACTTCGTGCTGACGGGCCCGGAGTCCTTCACCGTCGTGCCCTCCACCGACAGCTGCACCTCCGACGTCCTCGAAGTGGACCTCGACGGCAGCCGGGCCGAGGACGGCCCCGACGCCGGCGAGGGCAGCGCCGTCGGCCGGTTCGTCCGCCACGAATACTCCCGCCGCCGCCTCACCTGGCTGGCGGGCAGCACGGACGCGCAGATCGAGGTGGTGACCGCGGATGGCGAACGCTCCGTGATCCGCCTCGGGGACCCCACCATCGGGGTCCGCGTCCCCCTGGTACCTGGTATCGGCTCACCGGAACCGGCCGAGTCTGGCTCCGCTCCGAGATGGAACTCCTGGACCTCGAACCCTGGGCCCTGGACCACCCTCTCGGCCGCGACGTCACCACCGCCGACCCGTCCGAAGCCGACGCCAGCAGGCCCGAGCAGGACAGCGACCGCTACCTGCCCGGACCGGCTCTCCACGCGCTGGCGCGCATGGAAGCCAAGGCAATATCGCTCACCCGCTGAAACCCGACTGAAGAACCCACCGAAGAGAACACATCATGTCGATCACCAGTGTCGAGACCGCCGCCTGGAAGACCGAGCTCGCCGCCATGTCCGGTGACGTCACGGACCCCGCCGCCCGCGCTGCCCTGGAGAGCCTGAGCTCCGCGCTGGAGCCCTACTTCGAGACCCCGGAGTACTTCCGCAGCATCCTCGGCAAGATCGCCTCGGCGATGATCGACGCCGACACGGAGGAGCAGATCACCTCGCGCTCCTTCGGTGACCTCGCGGAGTTCAAGGCCGCCCTCCCGGAGGGCGTCGTCGTCACCACCGTCTGATCACGGCGGTAGTCGTTGGGGGCGGGTGCACCGGTCCGGTGTGCCCGCCCCCCAGACACTTCCGACCACTTCGGATTCCAGCACTGCAGAGAGGAACGCCGCCCATGTCCGCCCTCCCCAAGCCGCACCTGATCATGACCAAGACCCGCACGACGGGCGAGGACTCCGGCCTCCCGGGAGCGCGGCACATCCGGTCCTCCCGCAACGACCGGCCGTACCACTACATGGTGCACAGCCCGCACTTCGCGTACGAGGAGTACGCAGTACACCTCGGCCAGTACGACCGGCTCTCCTTCTACGGCCCGGCGGGCGCCGAACCCGTCACCGTCCACATGTACGACTGCCGGGCGGACTCACCGGAGTACGACCGGAAACTGGAGATCGACGTCCCGGCCGACGGATCGTGCGTACTGGCCGTCCCGCCGGGCTACGCGCATTGGTTCGAGCGGCTCGGCACCGTGACCACCCGCAACGACTACTCCCTCCACGCGCCGCAGGACCCCGCGTCGCAGTGGTCCCCGCTCGACGACAACGCCACCTACTCCGTCGCCGACATGGACCGCGCGCGCCCCCGGGCCGTTGCCAACACCGTCGAGCTGCCGACGGCGGCCCAGTTCCTGATCTCCAAGTTGGTGTCCCGCAGCTGGCTCGGCGGTGCGACCGAGCAGGGCGTCGTCGCCTCCGCTGAGATCGGCGGCGAGCTCCACCGCTACTTCATCGATCGGGACCTCGCCGGGCAGCAGCCCGTCCTGCCCGCGTCGGAACTCGCCACCGTCACCGCCGCGGTCGGCTCCTACCAGTCCATTCGCGACGACTCGTACGGCATCGGCTCCAACGTCGAGAACGGGCTCGCCGACACCATGGTTCACGACATTCCGGCATCCTGGCCGCAGTATTTCAGCGCCCATCCCCATCTCACGCTGAAGCTGTCCCCGTTGCTGTACGACAATCCCGAGATGGAACTCCAACTCATCGACCGCCGCGCGGACTCTCCCACCTTCGGGGCCAGCCAGATCCTCCCCTTCCCGCAGGACTCGCGTGTCGTCCTGACGATCGAACCGGGTGTGCTCATGCGGGCCCGGGGCAGCGGGACGCTCCACTACCGGGTGGAGTACGAGGTCCACGACTCCCGCGGCGCGCGCCTGCCCGAGCTCTTCGTCCCGGTCCCCGCCGACGGATTACTGCCGACCTTCGACGCGCCGGGTGCCGCTCTCGCGGGCAACGTCGTCCGAGAGCTGGCCTACCAGTGACGGCGACCGAGCAGGAGGCGAGGACCGGCCGCACCGTGCTCCCCACCGCGTCACGCTGGCTGACGCTGCTCCTCGTGGTCTTCGCGGTGCTCGTCATGTCCCGTTCCATGAGCGAGGGCATCTACGACATCGCGTTCGCCAACCTGGCCCTGGACCTCTCCGGCCTGGTCAGCACGGTCGGCCTGGTGTACTGCGTGGGCTACGGCGTGGAGGTCGTCGCCTCCATCGCGGCCGGCCCCCTGCTGGACCGGGGCAACCCGAAGACCGTCCTGGTCGTGGCCTACCTCGTCAAGATCGGCGTTTTCGTCTTCATCGGCATCGGCTCCACGCTCCTCTCATCCCACCTGTGGGCCATCGTCGTCGCGGCGGCCACGGTGGACCTCGTCCACCACATCGGGGAGATGGCCCTGTTCGTGCTCCTGCCGCGGATCCTCGACGCCAAGACCCTCGTCCGGGTCCAGGGCATCGGCGGAACCATCCGCTCGGCCGCCGAACTGCTCTCCCCGGTCGTCGCGGGCCTGGTCATCGCCCTGCTCCCCGGTTCCCGGGCCCTCCTCGTCGCCGCCGGCCTCCAGGTCCTCGCCCTGGCCGTCTTCGCCGGCTTCATCGCCGTCGTGGCCCGGCAGCCGGGATCCGCGCACCCGAAGTCCGTCCACGCACAGGGCTCCGGCGCGACGACCGGCGTGAAGACCGCCGGCACCGCGCCCGAAGAGGAACCCGCCCCCGCCCCCCTCCCGTCCCGCCGCGCGGTGGCTAGGACACTCACCTCCAGCCCGGCCTGGCGCCGCTTCCTCACCTTCCACGCCCTGACCGTGCTCGCCCTCTCGACGGTCATCCTCTCCCTGCTGTCCCTCATGAGGGAGACCTTCGACATGTCGCCGGCCCGCGCCGGCTCCTTCCTGGCGTTCTCCACCATCGGAGCCATTATCGGCGGCCTCGTCGTCGCCAAGGCCGGCCCGGAGGGCATCTACTCAAGCCTCCGCTGGGCCACCGCCCTCGCGGGCGCCGGCACCCTGACGGCGGCACTGCTCGGTGAGAGCCAGTGGATCCTCGCGGCCGCCCTCGTCCTCTTCGGCCTCGGCTTCACCGTGTACCTCAGGTCGGCCGGACTCCTCGTCCAGCTCCGTGCCCCCGCCGCCCTGCTCGGCACCTGGCACGGGCTCCTCGACGCCGTCATCCGCATTGTCAGCGCCGGGGCGATCCTCGCCACCGGCTTCCTCTTCGACCGCTTCGGAGGCAGGCCGGTCTACCTCGTCTTCGGCGCGCTCCTCCTGCTCACCGCAGCCCTCTGGTCCACCTTCGGCACCCAGGACCAGCAGAACCTCGGCTCGACCCCCCTGCACCCCGCACCCGCCTCGTAAGGCGGTTGGAGGAGATTTTGGGGGGGGGGGGGGGGGGGGGGGGGGGGGGGGGGGGGGGGGGGGGCGGGGGGGGGGGGGGGGGGGGGGGGGGGGCGGGGCCGGCCGGCCCCCCCCCCCCCCCCCCCCGCCCCTGTCCGGGCGGCGGGCGGGCCGGATCGTCGTCTATCCTCCGATTCGAGCGGGGC